>JASBUF010000032.1 GCA_030148085.1 Methylophaga sp.
CAGTCCTGAGGACCTTCCAGTGCGGTGATTGCCGCTACCTGAATCGGCGTGAACATGCCGTAGTCGAGGTAAGACTTCATCCGTGCCAAAGCAGCAACCAATGTCGCATTACCAGACATAAAGCCAACGCGCCAGCCCGGCATATTGTACGTTTTCGACAGGGTGTAGAACTCTACAGCCACTTCTTTTGCACCAGGCACCTGCAGGATGGATGGCGCTTTATAACCATCAAAGCAGATCTCACCGTAAGCCAGATCATGCACCACCCATATCTGGTGCTCCTTAGCAAAGGCCACAATGCGCTCGAAGAAATCGAGTTCAACGCACTGGGTTGTCGGGTTACCTGGGAAGTTCAACACCAACATCTTTGGCTTTGGCCATGAGTCCTTGACTGACTTTTCCAGTTCAGCAAAGAAATCCACATCCGGCGTTAAAGGCACGTGACGAATATCCGCCCCCGCGATAACAAAGCCGTATGGGTGAATCGGATAGGCCGGATTGGGTACCATTACGGAGTCACCAGGCGCCATTGTTGCCAAGGCTAAATGCGCCAAGCCTTCTTTAGAGCCGATGGTAACGATACATTCGCTATCCGGGTCGAGATCGACATTAAACTTGCGTTTGTACCAGTCTGCACAAGCTTTACGCAGACGCGGGATACCTCTGGAGACTGAATAACGGTGAGTATCCGGGCGCTGGGCAGCCTCAACCAGCTTATCAACAATGTGGGCTGGGGCCGGTTTATCCGGATTTCCCATACCAAAGTCGATAATATCCTCACCACGCGCGCGTGCTTTTGCTTTCAAATCATTTACAATGTTGAAAACATATGGCGGGAGGCGTTTGATTCTCGGAAACTCGTCGTTCAACTGAATACCTGCGATTAGCTAAAACTGTCGGCAAACTAAGCAAAATAACTGAAATTCATCAACACTTCAAATTCATTTATCAGAAGCGGAAACCATGAGCGAACAAGACGTATTCTACAACACCATCCTTGAAGAAATGGACAGCGGCAAGCTCGTCTTACCCACTCTCCCCGAAGTTGCCTTGCAAGTTCGGGAAGTAGCTGATGACCCTGATGCTACAGCCAAACAACTGGCCGATATCATCACTACCGATGCGGCACTGTCAGCACGCTTATTAAAAGTCGCCAACAGTCCTTTGTACCGTGGTCGAGTTCAAATCGACAGCATCCAAATGGCAGTCTCACGCCTTGGACTAGGTATGGTCCGTAATCTGGTCACCAGTCTGGTGATGGAACAAATGTTCCAAGCCACCAGCAACCGCCTTGACAAACGTCTGCGCGAACTTTGGGAGCAAAGCACCAAAGTGGCTGCCGCCTCCCAAGTTATCGCCAGCAAAATCCCCGGTATCAAAACCGATGAAGCCATGCTGGCGGGTCTTATTCACGCTATCGGCATATTGCCAATTTTGATGAAAGCAGATGAAGACGGCGATCTTATCAGAGACGGCAAGAAACTGGATCATATGATTTCGAATCTTTACCCGAAACTCGGCGCCAATATTCTACGTGGCTGGGACTTCCCGGATAATCTGGTCGAAGTCGCCCACGAACATGCCAACCTCAACCGTAACAGCGGCGACAATGGCCCCGATCTGACGGATGTTGTGCAAGTGGCCGTACTGCAAACTCAAATGGGCACAGAAAAAGCCCTGGATCCGGTCAGCCTCAATAAAGTCATTGCCTTCAAGCAAGTTGGTGCCGATACCGGCTTTAGCGTTGAAGAACTGGATGAAAACAGCGAAGAGTACTTGGAAGCGCTCGCCTTGTTTAACATGGCCTAACTGTTTATACGAGGGGGCCAAGGTGCCCCCTTTAACTAAGCGATGTTGTAGCCGCGATTGACCATGACTGTTCACCCTACACGAGCCCTACTTGTTCTATTGTTGATTAGCTTGGTAGCTGGCTGTCAAAGCAGTCCACCGCGAACAACTACTAGCGGTCCACTGAACACTGGCACGACAGATGTAGGCCAACGCGCGACTTTACAACAGCTTTACGAACAGCATCAACAATGGCAAGGCACACCGTATCGTCTGGGTGGACAAAGTCGCACCGGCATTGATTGTTCAGCCTTTGTGCAAACCACGTTTATGGATCAATTTGGTATTGCCCTGCCCCGCACCACCAGCCAACAGCTTGTTGTAGGAGAGCAAATCAGTAAAGCGGATTTACAGGCCGGTGATCTGGTGTTTTTCCGTAATGGTCAGCATGTCGGCATCTATCTGGAAGAAGACAAATTCCTGCACGCCTCGACAAGGATCGGGGTCACCATTTCCAGCATGAATAACGTCTACTGGTCGCGTAAATATTGGCGCTCAATTAGAGTACAATCCCGACTCATAGCCCGCTGAACTTGATCACGGGCAGCCATAAGGAGGCTTAGCCGTGCCACGTTTTGTTTCCCTGATCTCGCTGATAAGCAGTGCATTGTTTTTCTCCGTTCCTGCACTGGCTGACACTCCCAATCTGCAACCGGGCTTATGGGCCTATGACACCGTTTCCACCGTCGAAGGACCGGTAAACCTGCCGCCGCAGAACATGACAAATAAAGAATGTCTGACCCAAGAAGACCTGAACAAAGGCGTCGATATGCTCAATATTCCCGAGCAGTGTAGATTGACCCAAACTGATATTGGCCGTGAACGGGCGGACTTCGCTGCCACCTGCAATATGGGCGGCATGAACTCCGTCTATAAAGGTCATAGCAAGTTCTACGGTGACAACCTACAAGGTCAGATGCGTAGTGAAACCGACACCCCGCTTGGCAAAATGATCATGAATATGACCTTTAAAGCCAAACGGGTTGGTGAATGCTGAAGGTCTGATTAACTACCTTCTGAGCGATAAATCGTCTCGTATTCCGGGTTGTTCAGTCGCAGATCGCCTGCATTCAAGCACTGGAAGGTCACGTCATAGCTGTAACGAACACGGTGCTGTTTGAACACTTTGGTCACCAACATCTTCTTACCCTGCTCATTACAGTGATTCTCAGCCAGACCTAGCGCCGTGCCCTTCGCCACGGTTTCATCCAAATCATCGGCTGAAATCGTGTAGGTGTCGGCGCTCAGACTGCGGACACCGGAGGTTTTAACGCCGCAAGCGCTGACAAAACTGACGGCCAACACTGTTGTAACTAAAGCGATTGTTTTCATTGCCATACCTCAATTGATAGAGCGTGTTTTTAATGTGCGCATTATCAATTTAAGTTGTGTCGGACACAATGATATTTTGATTTATTTCAGCATCTTCAAACTTAAGCTTTTTCACTCAAAGCTTAGTACACAAGAATTGATTTGATTTCGCCTTAATGGCGAGTCAGGGATTTGCGCGGCCAAATCCCTAACAACCCTAGGCCGCCCCACTGTGATGGCCTGCGGCTTCACTGCGTTGCTCGGTTTATCTGGGGATTGGCCAAAACTCGCTAACGCCCAAACACTGCCCAATCCTTATCCAGATGAACCTCCGCTACTCGTCAGCACAGACGGGGAAAGATGGTTCGCTTTTCGTCCCGTGTTATTGCCACCAGAAATTGAGCTTGTTTGATGAGAGAAGTGGTCGAGTGTCTGAGCGCAACGAGTTGTCGACCACGCCATCAAACAAGGTTAATTTTTGGATGAAGGCAATATCGGGCGCCTTTTTCTTTGGTTCGTTTCTTTTGGGCAAACAAAAGAAATGAACGCCCCGCGGCAGCATTGGCTTTTAAGAAAAAGAGGCCTCGTAAAACTTAATGGAAACTTATAAATAGAAATGCAGCCACTCAGCCAGTGTTGCAGAACCTAATGGTGTTAACGCCCACAACAGTGCCGCTGTATTCAAGAATACCGTTATAAAAAACACTACCCGAAACGAAGTCTTCCTAGATTTGTGACGAAGAATAGCCTGTGCGACCAATGCTCCGGGCCAGCCTCCAACCAACGCCAGAAAATGCAGCGTGCTCTCGGGTGTTCTCCACTCACCATTTCTAGCAGCAGATTTATCCTTCCAGTAAAACATCAACGTCATTAAGCTGATCACCAGATATAACCAAAGGACTGGAACAGGTAATTTAGCTGTGAATACAAGAACACTAAGCGCCATCAAAAATAGCGTGGAGATAACAACGGAAAGTGAGGCACTCCGCTTCTTCGTTTTGCGTTTGAGTGTCTGACCGTCAAACGTCACATCCACAGCACATAGGCGGTTTTGCTTGTCTTTGGAGAGAGTATAGACAACAGACTCACCAGTTTCTGGTGTTCTGCTTCTTTGTTGAAGCGATGTGATATGCAAAAAGACATCTTTGCCGCCAATGCTAGGCTTGATAAAGCCGAAGCCTTTCTCTTCATTCCAGTTTTTGATTGTTCCTTTTCTTCTAACCGCCATTCCTCATCCTTGGCTGGCGCTCTTCATCAACAGCGACTTGAAACAGAGATGTTGGCGGGGAAATGCCCCGCCAATGTTGAACCGTTTTTCTTAAACTTATTCCGGTCTCATATGCGGGAAGAGCAAAACATCACGAATCGACGGTGAATCGGTCAACAGCATCACCAGACGATCGATACCGATACCCTCACCCGCTGTCGGCGGCATACCGTATTCCAAAGCACGGATATAGTCGGCGTCAAAGTGCATGGCTTCATCATCACCCGCATCTTTCTCAGCCACCTGTGCCTGGAAGCGTTCCGCCTGATCTTCCGCATCGTTCAACTCGGAGAAGCCATTAGCTATTTCACGGCCACCAACGAAGAATTCGAAGCGATCGGTGACAAACGGGTCGTTATCACTACGACGAGCCAGCGGTGAGACTTCGGTCGGGTAGGCAGTAATAAAGGTCGGATCCATCAAACGGTGTTCGACGGTTTTTTCGAAGATTTCGATTTGTACCTTACCGAGGCCATAACTGTCTTTAAGCGGAATCGACAGACTTTCAGCCACTTTACGGGCTTCTTCCAGCGAATCCAGCTGTTCGGCTTTCAGTTCTGGATTGAAGTGCAGGATTGATTCTTTGACCGACATACGAATAAACGGTTTACCGAAATCAATATCCAGCCCTTGGTAATGAACCTGTGTGGTACCCAAAACATCCTGAGTCACGGTACGCAGCATCTCTTCGGTCAGATCCATCAGGTCGTTGTAATCCGCATAGGCCTGATAGAACTCAACCATGGTGAATTCGGGATTATGGCGGGTCGACAGCCCTTCATTACGGAAGTTACGGTTGATTTCGAACACGCGCTCAAAACCACCGACGACCAAGCGCTTCAGATACAGCTCTGGCGCAATACGCAGGAACAGATCCATATCCAACGCATTGTGATAGGTGGTGAATGGACGCGCCGTTGCACCGCCAGGAATGGCCTGCATCATTGGTGTTTCTACTTCCAGATAATCTTTACTCATTAGGAAGCGACGCACACCGTCAATAATTCTGGTACGCAGACGGAACACATCACGGCTGGCCTCATTCATGATGAGATCCACATAACGCTGACGGTAACGAGTTTCCTGATCAGACAGACCGTGGAATTTTTCTGGTAACGGACGCAGAGATTTCGTCAGTAGACGCACATTGTCGACCAAAACTGTTAACTCGCCTTTTTGAGTGCGGAACATGACACCTTCTGCGGCAATAATGTCACCCAAATCCCAGCGTTTGAATTCAGCATAAACGCCTTCCGGCAGATCGTCACGCTTCACATAAAGCTGCATATCACCAGACATGTCTCGCAGATTGGCAAAGCTCGCCTTACCCATCACCCGCTTGGTCATCATGCGACCGGCGATTTGCACCCGACGTGGGTTTTCTTTCAGATCGTCAGCTGAGGTCTCTGCATACTCGGCATTCAGCTCGGCATTCATCACATTACGACGAAAATCATTCGGGAAGGCATTACCCTGTTCACGCAGTTCGCCCAGTTTTTCGCGGCGCTGCGCGATCAGTCGGTTTTCGTCCAGTTCGAGTTCGTTTTCGTTGCTCATGCTTATAATCCTGATTTCAGCGATGCTTCGATGAATTGGTCTAAGTCACCATCGAGCACAGCCTGGGTATTACCGGTTTCAACATTGGTACGCAGATCTTTGATGCGAGATTGATCCAGTACGTAGGAGCGGATCTGACTACCCCAACCAATGTCCGATTTCGACTCTTCAGCCGCTTGTTTGACTTCGTTTTGCTTCATCAGCTCGAGTTCGTACAGTTTTGCACGCAGCTGATTCATGGCGCGATCACGGTTCTGATGCTGTGACCGCTCAGTTTGACACTGCACCACCGTATTGGTTGGTACGTGAGTAATCCGTACAGCCGAGTCCGTGGTGTTAACGTGCTGGCCACCGGCGCCACTGGATCGGTAGGTATCGACACGCAGATCCGCCGGGTTGATTTCGATCTCAATGGTGTCATCCACCTCTGGATAGACAAACACCGAGGCAAACGAGGTATGACGACGCGCACCCGAGTCAAACGGTGATTTACGTACCAGACGGTGTACACCAGTTTCGGTACGCAACATGCCGAAGGCATATTCGCCCTCTAAGCGAACGGTCGCGCTCTTGATGCCCGCAACCTCACCGGCTGAGACTTCCATCAATTCGACTTTGTAATCGTGATCTTCACCCCAGCGCAGGTACATACGCAGCAGGATGTTGGCCCAGTCCTGTGCTTCGGTACCGCCGGAGCCAGCCTGAATATCAAGATAGGCACTGTTTTTATCCTGAGCCCCCGAAAACATGCGTTGGAATTCGAGTTTTTCCAAGCCTTTTTCCAGCTCGTCCAGATCGACTAAGACCGAATCAAAGGTGTCTTGATCGTTTTCTTCGGCCGCCAGTTCCAGCAGATCCTGTGCATCATCCAGCGTATCGCGGTGCTTGGAGAGTGTGGAGACAATTTTTTCGAGGCTAGCGCGTTCTTGTCCCAGCTTTTGCGCGCGCTCCGGATCATCCCAGACACCAGGAGATTCGAGTTCGCGCGTGACTTCGATTAAGCGTTCAGACTTGTCATCGAAGTCAAAGATACCTCCTAAGATCGTCACTGCGATCACGAAGGTCTTTAATACGTTGTAAAGGAGCGCCTAGTTCCAAGGGTAACCTCTGAATAATTGGTTAAACATCCGGCACATCACCGGCAAAACACCATATTGTAACGGATTTATGACAGTGTTTTAACGTTTAGGCAGGAAGCGTAGCGGATCAATTGGCTTACCGTTGCGGCGAATCTCAAAATGCAGTTGATCGCGCTGAGTGCCAGTTCTTCCCATTAGGGCAATTTTCTGCCCCGCATTGACGATGTCGCCCTCTTTGACCAGCAGCTTCTCACTGTGCGCGTAAGCACTCAGATACACATCGTTATGTTTGATAATCAGCAAGTTGCCGTAGCGTGGCAGGCCATTTCCGCTGTAGACCACTTTGCCAGATGCCGCAGCAATAATGTCTTGTCCTGCTTTACCGGCAATATCAATGCCTTTACGTCCAGGGCTGCTTTCAGAATAGGTCGACACTACCGGGCCGCTGGTCGGCCAACGCCATTGAAGGTTTTGACTACCCACAAATTTGGGCTCGGTCTTTGTTGGTGCTGGCTTGGCAGCTTGAGTGTTGGTCTTCGGTGCTGGGCTAGTTGCCTTGGGCGCTGGTGCCGGTTGAACCGGTTTAGTCTGCGCCGGTGGTCGGCTTACTGGAGCTGTTGCTGTGCGTGGAGGTGCACTAAAGCGGAGCTTCTGGCCAACATAAATCGTATAGGGTGAGCGGATACCGTTGATTCTGGCGACATCTTTATAGTCCATGCCATAGCGCCAGCTGATGGAATAGAGCGTGTCACCTTTTTGCACAGTGTAATAGCTGGGAGCCGGGCTAATTTTTCGCTGCTTACTGTTGTAGTCGTAGGCTCCGACGGGGGCAACAGCCCTTCCACCACCACATGCGGTCAGTCCGAGAATCAGCAGTAGCGGCAGAATCCATTTCATGGTTTAAGCAAATATCAAATAGCCCGTTACCAACATTAACACCGTAAACCAGCCAATACGGTCAACCCATTGATGCAGGCTGGCTTCCAACTCAGCGCCACCCCAGCGCATCAGTCCAGCTACCAGGAAAAAGCGCAGGCCGCGTCCAATCAATGAACCGATTATAAAAGGCAGCAATGTCATATTGGCAGCCCCGGCGGCGATAGTAAAAATTTTATAGGGAATCGGCGTAAAACCAGCAATAAAAATGGCCCAAAATCCCCATTTATCAAACCATGCACGCGCTTGTTCATAAGCATGCATATAGTCCAAAGAAATCAGCCAAGGTTCCACCGCTTGAAAGGCAAATAAGCCAATCGCATAGCCCAGCAAACCACCCAGTACTGAAGTGATCGTGGTCAATGCGGCATAAAACCAGGCCCGTTCGGGTTTGGCAAGACTCATGGGTGCCAGCATCACATCGGGTGGCACAAGAAAACAGGATGATTCGGTAAAACTCACCAAAGCCAGCCAGTAGCTCGCATACTTATGACGGGCCCAGACCATGGCCCGGGCATAAAGACCTGAAAACAGCCGCATCAGATCTGGCCGCTCAACAACGGCACAAAACTGACTGGATCTAATTCAGTCTCCTCATAACGGTCATCGATTCGGTCAATGACACGGAGAGATTGTCTGCCACTGCCACCGACCGGAATCACCAAACGGCCTCCGGGAGCCAGTTGGCGCAGTAATTCCTGAGGCACCTGCTCAGGGGCACAGGTGACAATAATGGCATCGTAGGGCGCATACCATTCCCAGCCCCAACTGCCATCACTATGCTTGAGTTTGATATTGTTAAGTTTGAGCTGATAGAAACGCTCACGCGCCTGATTTTGTAGCGGTGCGATGCGTTCCAGACTGAATACGCGGTTGACCAGTTTGGATAATACGGCTGTCTGATAGCCCGATCCGGTACCCACTTCCAGCACTTTTTCGCGAGGCCCGCCTTCCAGCAGGATTTCGGTCATTTTGGCGACGATATACGGTTGCGAAATCGTTTGCCCATGACCGATAGGCAAAGCCGTATCTTCATACGCGCGGCTGGCCAATGCCTCATCGACAAACAAATGCCGCGGCATTTCCCGAATTACCGACAACACATCGGCGCTCTCGATACCCCGCTCCTGCAGACGTGACACCAGCCGATCGCGGGTGCGCTGTGAAGTCATGCCGATACCGCGGTAATGCGTATTCATTTCAGCAGTCTTTTAACCAACGGGCCACACCATCAATGGCATCATAGCGGGTCAGGTCAATCTGCAGAGGTGTAACAGAGACCGCTCCGCGGCGAATGGCATCAAAGTCCGTGCCCGGTCCTGCGTCTTCTTCCTCACCGGCAGGCCCGATCCAGTACATCGGACGACCGCGTGGATCAAATTCCTTAATCACCGGTTCTGCCTTATGACGGTGCCCCAAGCGGGTACTTTCTATGCCGGTGATTTGATCAATTGGCAGATCCGGTACATTCACATTAAGAATGGTATCCGCAGGCAGCGCAGAGTCTTTCAACCGCGACACCAGCTTTTTAGCAACCCACGCCGCTGTTTCGTAGTGAGTGCCTGTGTGGGACGTCAACGATATCGCGATTGCGGGCAAACCAAGAAAACGGCCTTCCATCGCTGCCGCAACGGTGCCTGAATAGAGCACGTCGTCGCCTAGATTAGCCCCAGCATTGATACCAGAGACCACCATATCGGGTTCTTCATCGAGCAAACCGGTAATCGCCAGATGCACGCAATCGGTTGGTGTGCCTTCAACACGGTACACACCGTCGTCCTGCTTATCCAGCCGTAGTGGATTTTCCAGGGTCAGTGAGTTACTGGCACCACTGCGATTTCTATCCGGTGCTACTACGGTGATATCACCAAAACTTTGTAATGCTTCGGCCAGGGTACGAATGCCCTGAGCCATATAACCATCATCATTGCTGATCAGGATTTTCATTATCGTTATAGCCTGCTTGGAGCTTTCAATTGTGCGTCCAATATCTTAGCAAGAATGTGTACTTGTCGTGATAAAAAAGGCATCCGAAGATGCCTTTTTATTCCACTTATTTTTCCAACAGCACGTTTTTCGACTGGCCACCACCGTAGCTGTAGAACTGCATTGGCTCACCACCAGGGGTGACTTTGACAGCACAGTACTTGAACTCGGGGATTTTAGCCGCCGGATCCAGCGCCGCATTGGACAGTTTGTTTACAGCCGCTTCGTAATAACAGAAGGCCATAAACACAGCACCGGTCGGTACACCAATATCAGCACGAGCAATCACAGACACGCTGCCACGACGTGTTGACAGGGTAATCATCTCACCCGGTTTGACGCCCATCTCATCCAAAGTAATCGGATTAACGGTAGCGACCGCTTCCGGTTCCAAAGAGTCGAGTACGTTTGAACGACGCGTCATCGAACCGGTATGCCAGTGCTCCAGCATACGGCCGGTAATCAGTACAAACGGGTACTCCTCATCCGGACGTTCATCCGGTGGCACAATGTCCGCAGGCATAAACAAACCGCGACCATCAGTTGTCGGGAAGCGCTCAGTAAAGATGACTTCTTCACCTGGGTCACCCTCGTTTTCACACGGGTAGACCACGCTGTGCTGGGTTTCCAAACGCTCCCAGGTAATACCGGCCATAGACGGTACCGCTTTGCGAATTTCAGCAAACACGTCTGCTGGGCCTTTGTAATCCCAAGCCAGACCAATACGTTTGGCCAGTTCCTGAATAATCCACAGATCCTGACGGGCATCACCCGGTGGATTGATGGCCTGACGACCTAACTGAACCAGACGGTCAGTGTTGGTAAAGGTACCGGTTTTTTCAGGGAAGCCCGAAGCCGGTAATACGACATCAGCCAGATACGCGGTTTCGGTCAGGAAGATATCCTGCACCACCAGGTGTTTCAGTTCAGATAGCGCTTGACGGGCATGGTTGGCATCCGGATCCGACATCGCCGGATTTTCACCCATGATGTAGAGGCCATGCAGTTTGCCGGCATGGATAGCATCCATGATTTCAACCACAGTCAGACCCGACTTCGGACTAATTTCACCGCCCCACAACTGTTCCAGGTGACTACGTGCGACTTTATCTTCGACTTTGAAGTAGTCAGGCAGACGCATCGGGATAAGGCCCATGTCGGACGCACCCTGTACGTTATTCTGACCACGCAAAGGATGCAGGCCGGTGCCCGGACGACCAATCTGACCGGTCATCAACGCCAGTGAAATCAGGCAGCGTGCATTATCGGTTCCATGCACGTGCTGAGACACGCCCATGCCCCACAGAATCATCGACGCTTTTGATGTGGCATACAGTCGAGCTACTTCACGCAGTTTTTCTGCCGGAATACCGCAAACGGGTTCCATCAATTCTGGTGAGTACTTAGCGAGGTGCTTCTGCATCGCTTCAAAGCCGACGGTACGGTCAGCGATGAATTTTTCATCAACCAGCCCTTCTTCGACGATGACATGCATGATGGCATTCAGCATCGGTACGTCAGAGCCTGGTTTGAATTGCAGGTGATGCGCCGCTTGGCGTGAAAGCTCAGTACCACGCGGATCCATAATGATCAGCTTGGTACCTTTACGCGCTGCATTCTTCATCCAGGTCGCGCCAACAGGGTGATTCACTGTCGGGTTAGCCCCGATAATCACCACGACTTCAGCTTTATCCACGTCCTCAACCGGGTTGGATACCGCACCTGAGCCCAGACATTCGAGTAGCGCCACCACCGATGAGGCGTGACACAGACGGGTACAGTGATCGACATTGTTGGTTTTGAAACCAACCCGAACCAGTTTCTGGAACAGATACGCCTCTTCATTACTGCCTTTGGCGCTACCAAAGCCAGCTAATGCGTTCGGGCCGTCGTTATCACGAATGTCGACCAGACCTTTTGCCGCGACATCCAACGCTTCATCCCATGTCGCTTCACGGAAGATTTTATCGATATCATTCGGATCCATGTCAAAGTCACCGGATTTCGGTGCATCTTCACGACGGATCAGCGGTTTAGTCAGACGGTGTGGATGGTGAACATAGTCGAAACCATAACGGCCTTTGACACACAAACGACCGTGGTTGGCTGGGCCATCACGACCTTCGACGTAGAGGATCTTGTTGTCTTTGATGTTATAGGTGAGCTGACAACCGACACCACAGTATGGACAAACCGAATCCACTTGTTTGTCTGGCACCACCATCGCCACATCATTGGCTGGCATCAACGCACCGGTCGGGCAAGCTTCAACACACTCACCACAGGCGACGCAGGAGCTCTCACCCATTGGGTCATCAAGATCAAACACGATTTCGGTGTGGTGACCACGCATAGCCAGACCGATAACATCATTATTCTGCTCATCACGGCAGGCACGCAGACAGCGGGTACACTGGATACAGGCATCCATATTAACCGCGATTGCAGGGTGCGACACATCGGCTTTTGGCTGCTGGCGCGGTTTGAAACGTGGTGTACTGACTTCCAGCTTGCCAGCCCAGTAATCCAATTCGGAATTTAGCGTATGCGGTTGCTCAGACACGTCAGATTTAAGCAACTCCAGCACCATTTTCTGGGATGTTACAGCCCGATCACTCTTCGAGCTGACCTTCATTCCCTCACTGGGGTAACGGCAGCAGGATGGTGCCAGAACACGTTCACCATCAATTTCAACCATACAGGCACGGCAGTTACCGTCCTGCCCCTGACGTTCGGAATAGCACAGGTGTGGGATTTCAACGCCATGGCGCTGGGCGGTTTGCAGAATGGTTTCACCCTGTTCAGCAAACACCTTTTTACCGTTGAGATCAAAGGCAATCAGTTCACTTTCGATTTCTGGATTGATAGCCATTATTTCAACTCCTCAGGGAAGTACTTGATAACACAACGCAGCGGGTTTGGCGCCGCCTGTCCGAGACCACAAATCGAGGCATCCACCATGACTTGTGATAACTCTTCCATCAAGTTCTGATCCCACTGTTTTTCTTTCATCAGGGTGACCGCTTTCGATGTGCCCACACGGCAAGGTGTACATTGACCGCAAGACTCATCCTCAAAGAATTTCATCGCGTTGACGGCAAGGTCACGCGCCTTATCTTTATCGGAGAAAACAACCACCGCTGCCGAACCAATAAAGCAGCCATATTCATTTAGAGTGTCGAAGTCGAGCGGGATATCCCCCATTGAGGCTGGCAAGATACCGCCGGAAGCACCACCCGGGAAGTACCCGTAGAATTCATGGCCTTCGACCATACCACCACAGTACTCATCGATCAGTTCACGCATGGTGATACCGGCAGGTGCCAAATGCACGCCCGGCTTATTCACACGACCACTGACAGAGAAGGAACGTAAACCCTTACGGCCATGACGACCATGATTGGTCATACACTCAGGACCTTTTTCAAGGATGTCACGTACCCAGTACAAGGACTCCATATTGTGTTCCAACGTCGGTCTGCCAAACAGACCCACCTGAGCCACAAATGGCGGACGCAGACGCGGCATGCCACGCTTGCCTTCGATGGATTCGATCATCGCCGATTCTTCACCGCAGATGTAGGCACCGGCGCCACGGCGCAGATGAATTGTCGGCATATCAGCAACCGGTGGATTAGCTACCAGTTTAGCGATTTCGAGTTCCAGCATTTCACGAATCGCTGCGTATTCGTCACGCAGGTAAACATAGATTTCGTCGATGCCAACAGCCCAAGCCGCGATCAACATACCTTCAAGGAAGCAATGCGGATCGCGATCCAGGTAGTATTTATCTTTAAATGTGCCCGGTTCACCTTCGTCGATATTGACCGCCATCAGACGTGGTGCTGGCTGGTCACGCACAATGCGCCATTTACGGCCGACCGGGAAACCGGCGCCACCCAGACCACGCAGGCCGGAGTCATCCATCGTATCGAGCACTTTCTCGACATCAATCTGACCGTCACGACACAGGCGATAGGTGTTGTAACCACCCTGAGCGACATAGGTGTCGAACAGCAGCGGTTCGATAACTTCTGGTTTAGTCTGCTTGCTCTCAACCAGTTTAATGACCTGTTCAGTCTGAGCATTTTCAACCGGATTCATGCCAACAACGGCGACAGGTGCTTTGTCACATCGACCAACACATGGCACACGCTGAACGCGCACATCACTACCCAGACCTTTTTCCAAAGAGTCGATCAACTCTTCGGCACCGAGCATTTTGCAGGTCATTGATTCACACACACGTACCGTCAGTGCTGGCGGTGGAGTCTGATCTTCTTTAACAACATCAAAATGATGATAAAAAGTGGCGACTTCATACACTTCAGCGCGCGACAGTTTCATTTCGTAGGCCAAAGCCACCAAATGCGCTGCTGAAATATGATGATAGGTATCCTGAATTTTATGCAGATGTTCGATGAGCAGATCTTTTTGTCTGGATTCATCACCCAGTAAGGCTTGCACTTCGGCAAGTGCCTTGGGATCTACCTGTCTGCCCTTGTTTACTGCGCGTGGAAGCTTGAGTTCTTTACCCAGCTTTTGAGCACTGATTCGCTGCCCACTCATGAAAAGGCCTCTCTAAATCTTTTATGCCAGCGTTGGCTATTTGTAATAGATAAACAGACAAAAACTAGCATGACTAAGTTTTGCTGTGAAGCACTGCGGTGAGACAGAACTTACGCCTAAACAAGAGTTTGCCTTTTTTTGGTGCGCAGAAGGCAAATCCCATCAATTTTATGCACCGAATTTATGCATAAATACAGGAGTAGCACTGAATTTGTGCGCAACCTAAGATTAGGTGAATAACTAAATTATTGATATTACTAAAAAGTAGTAGTTGCCGATTTAAAATAAGCACATGCTTTACTTATTTTCAAAATAATTGGCAGTGATGAGCATAATTTGGAGCTGGCGCCGCTAATTTGCGCAATTTTTGCGCAAAATCAGTCAACTGGTCACTTTGAGTGCTGTTTTTCTTGCACCTGTTTCAGCCATAAATCGTGGTGCTGTTCTGCCCAGGCAACATCAACCTGACCACCAGTCATGCCTTCCAAGGCGCCTTCTGTTCCAATGGTACCGATGTAGATATGACCGAAGGAAAACGCTACAAGAATCAGCGCCGTTATCAGATGTATTACATGCGCGAGCTGTATCACTTCACGCTCTTGACCGAAGTTAGGGAAATCCAACACCAGTCCTGACAGACACAAAGCCACACCGGCGGTAGCCAAGGTCCAGAACCACATTTTTTCCCCGGCATTGAGCTTTTCGGCGGAAGGATGCTTATCGCCGATCATGCCGCCATAGGCTTTGAACCACTCCAGATCGATACGATTGAGGAAGTTATGTTTAAACCAGATGACAACCATGATAAGCAGGCAGACCATAAAGGCTGGGCCGAGAACATTGTGTGTCAATTTGGCCAGATCGGCGTAAACGCCAAAGCCTTCTTTACCTAACACAGGAATCAAAACCAAACGTCCATACAGCAGGCTCAGCCCAGTAATGCCGAGAATCACGAACAAGACAGCGGTCGTCCAGTGTAAAAAACGCTCGTTCACTGTCCAGCGTTCAATGGTTTCACCCGTACGTGGATGGGTCATTTTGACCTGACCACGCCACAAATAAAACGCACTCAACACCAATAACACACCCACCAATAACCAACTGCCGTAAGTAGCCATAGGTCCGTTACGCAGTTGCCGCCAGTTTTCACCACTGCCCTGGATCAGTTCATTGGTTTCCCGCCCTGTGACCGCACTGTAGCCTTCACTCCCCTGCCGGACCTGACGCCAGGTATCAGCCCGCGGATTGGTGGCTTCCGAAGCCTCCTCGGCTTCAACTGAGCCTGTTGCCAGATACCCCGTTAATGGAAGAGTAAAGATTGCGACCAACATCAAAATGCCAGTCCACAGCATCATTTTTTTACGTTTTGTTGGAGCCTGTGCCGCTGCCATATCGCCTCCGCTAGCGGTCGGTCTGAACCTGATTAAACCGTTTTACCAACACCTCGGCACGCTCTACGGCTGTCAAGGCATGTTCGTCCTTATTTCCTTTGTAAACGCCAGGCTCATGCAGGGTCACATCGGTATCTTCATAGCAGGCACTAAGGCTCAACACAGCAATCACGATAAACAGCGGTTTCATGAGGGAAGCTTTCATCCTTAATCCTTATAAGCTGTATCCCAGCCCCAGTTATCAGGACGACCGCCACGACGCACGACACGGCTGCGGAACAGATCGGCCACGATATCGCCATCACCGGCGAGCAGCGCCTTGGTTGAGCACATTTCAGCACATAATGGCAGTTTGCCTTCCGCTAGACGGTTACGACCGTATTTATCGAGTTCTTCCTGGGAATTATCTTCTTCCGGACCACCGGCACAGAAGGTACATTTATCCATCTTACCGCGGGCACCGAACGCGCCTTCCTGTGGATATTGCGGGGCACCAAACGGGCAGGCATAGAAGCAATAGCCACAGCCGATACAAATATCTTTGTCGTGTAAAACCAGGCCATCTTCGGTGGTGTAGAAGCAATCTACCGGACATACCGCCTGACATGGCGCATCACTACAATGCATGCAGGCAACGGAAATCGATTTTTCCTCGGGCAGACCATCATCAATCGTGACCACACGACGACGATTCACCCCCCAAGGCACTTCATGCTCGTTTTTACAGGCAGTGACACAGGCGTTGCACTCAATACAGCGTTCGGCGTCACATAAAAACTTCATTCGAGCCATGTTTTACTCTCTCCCGTCTATGCTGCACGAACCCGACACAGGGAAACCTTGGTTTCCTGCATCATGGTCACAGAGTCGTAGCCATAGGTGAACACCACGTTACAGGACTCACCCAATACGTGTGGTGCGGTGCCTTCCGGATATTTTTTCTCCAGACTTTCGCCCTGATAATGGCCGCCAAAGTGGAATGGCATAAACACCACGCCACGTTCGACCCGCTCGGTAACAAAGGCCATGACCTTGATCGAGCCACCTTCAGGCCCATCCACCCAGACCATATCGCCATGTGTAACACCGGCGTTATTGGCATCAGCCGGATGGATTTCGATAAACATATCCTGCTGCAGTTCAGCCAGCCATGGATTGGAGCGGGTTTCTTCACCGCCCCCTTCGTATTCCACCAGACGACCACTGGTCATCAGCAGCGGGAAGTCCTTACTAAAATCGGTGGCCTGTATCGAACCATAACGGGTTGGCAGCCGATAGAAGTTACGACGATCTTCGTAGGTTGGGTATTCAGCCACCAGATCACGGCGGTTGGTATAAAGCGGTTCACGGTGAATCGGCACCGGATCCGGGAACTGCCAGACGATCGCGCGCGCCTTGGCATTACCGTATGGGGCACAACCGTGGTTGATGACCACCCGTTGGATGCCACCGGACAAGTCTGTTTTCCAGTTTTTGCCTTCGGCTTCTTTTTGCTCTTCCGCAGTCAGTTCATTCCACCAGCCCAGTTGCTTGAGCATATCGGCAGTAAACTCAGGATAACCATCTTTAATATCTGAGCCCGAGGTGTAGGAATCTTCAGCGAGAATATTGATGCCATTGTGTTCGACACCAAAACGAGCACGGAAAGGCAAGCCGCCATCTTTCACCGGCACTGAGGTGTCGTACAGAATCGGGCTGCCCGGATGTTTCATCTCGGCTGTGCCCCAGCATGGCCATGGCAGACCGTAATATTCGCCATCACATGGGCCGCCCTGAGCTTTCAGCGTGGTCTTATCAAAGGTGTGCAGATTTGCCAGCTGTAGTTTCAAACGTTCAGGCGTCTGACCGGTATAGCCCACGGTCCACATACCCCGATTGTATTCACGGGTAATATCTTCAATGACCGGCTCTTCACCCTTAACCTCAATATGTTTGCAAAGCTGCTCAGCAAAACCGAATTTCTTAGCAAACTTGTACATGATCACGTGATCAGGCTCTGATTCAAACAGTGGATCAATAATTTTTTCACGCCACTGTACTGAGCGATTCGATGAGGTTAGCGAACCATAGGTCTCAAATTGAGTTGCCGCTGGTAACAGATACACACCATCGGTACGGTCATTCATGACGGCTGACACGGTCGGATACGGGTCGATAATGACCAGCATATCCAGTTTTTCCATCGCAGTTTTCATTTCCGGACCACGGGTCTGACTGTTCGGCGCATGCCCCCACAGCACCATCGCCCGGATAATCTCGTTCTGAGCAATGTTTTCTTTGTCTTCCAGGACCCCGTCTATCCAGCGAGAGACAGGAATACCGTTAGTAAACATCGGTGACTGCCCTGCTGTGGTCGGGCCTTCTTCACCCATTCCTTCTAATGGCTCATAGACATTCTGATCGAAACGGTTTTTCAGCCATTCGTAGTCAACATCCCAGACACGCGCCCAGTGTTTCCACGCGCCTTCGGTCAGGCCGTAGTAGCCAGGCAAGCTGTGCGACAACACACCAAAGTCAGTCGCACCCTGCACATTGTCATGACCACGGAAGATATTGGTACCACCACCGGAGACGCCCATATTGCCAAGCGCAAGCTGGAAGATGCAGTAAGCACGGGTGTTGTTGTTACCAATCGTGTGCTGAGTACCGCCCATACACCAGACAAGGGTACCGGGGCGATGTTCGGCCATGGTTTTGGCGGCCTTGTAGACATCGGCTTCTTTCGCGCCAGTTACGCGTTCAACTTCAGCAGGAGTCCATTTGGCAACTTCTTTACGGATCTCATCCATGCCGTAAACACGCTGACGGATGAACTCCTTGTCTTCCCAGCCGTTTTCAAAAATATGCCAGAGCATGCCCCAGACAAAGGGCACATCGGTACCGGGACGAATGCGAACATACTGATCGGCATGGGCTGCAGTTCGGGTCAAACGCGGGTCAACCACAATCAGCGGTGCACCGCGTTCCTTACCACGGAAAATATGCTGTAACGATACCGGATGGGCTTCGGCCGGATTCGCACCGATAATAAAAATCGCCTTGGAGTTATGAATATCGTTGTACGAGTTTGTCATCGCACCATAGCCCCAGGTATTGGCTACTCCGGCTACCGTGGTGGAGTGACAGATCCGCGCCTGATGGTCGACATTGTTGGTGCCCCATAGCGCAGCAAATTTACGGAACAGGTAAGCCTGTTCATTGGAATACTTGGCACTGCCGAGCCAGTAAACAGAGTCAGGGCCAGATTCTTCGCGAATCGACAACATCTGGTCGCCGATTTCCTCAATCGCCTGATCCCAGGAAATGCGCTGCCATTTGCCCGCGACTTTTTTCAGCGGGTATTTGAGGCGCTTATCGCCATGACCATGTTCACGCACCGATGCACCTTTGGCACAGTGCGAACCAAGGTTAAACGGATGTTCGAAGCTGGGTTCCTGACCAATCCAGACCCCATTCTGTACTTCGGCCACAACCCCACAACCAACACTACAGTGAGAACAGACGCTACGTTTGATGGTGATGTCACCAGCGTCATAGGTCGCTCGATGTTCACCAGCTGCTTCAGCTTTTTGCATCATTGCCGGCGGCAGCAACGACATAAAGGCCGCGCCACCAGCAGCAATACCACTGCCTTTCAGAAAAGCTCGACGATTAACTCCTTCGCCAGATTTGTTGGGAGTGGATGAGCGTTTGGTTAGTTTCATGGCAGGGTTCCAGACAACTAAAAATCAGCAAGACGGTAATAGGTATCGACATGTTCGGTGCGCTGATAGCCTTTAGAGGCAGGTTTGTCGTCAACCTGTTTTTCAGGCTGTTCAACTGGCGCGGCCTGTACCATGCCGGAAGTCACAGCCAAAGCGGCACCGCCACCGACAGCTGAGCTCAGTTTAGATAGAAACTCCCTGCGCGAGCGGGAATGTTGCGTGCTCATAACGCCTCCGAAAACCGAATTATGGGGCATACCCCAATCTGAAAGAGTGTTTTGGCAAACGGCACTGCTTGCTCGATTTCTTATTCTTTTAGACTAGAGTATGGCTCAGCCATGCAGTGCTATCAAGGCCTTATCGATAAAATATGTAAATACCTGCCTATTTGAGTAATTGCGTCTCAAGTTTGATGAAATTTGCACCAAAATCGGCCAATTCACGATAAAACTTCGCACTGCCAGCGACCGCTAAATCAGCAAAAAACGCCTCTGCCCAGGGCAAAATATGGCGACGGAAAAAAGTTGGTGCATCCACCACCGGCGTACCCTGTGCAGTCAGGATAAGCCGCATCACATCAAATTCACCGGCAATATGATCTTCCGGCTCTTTTTTGTCCTGTTGTCGCTCCAGACCCAGCTGACTGAGATCTTGACGCAGTCTGGCCAGCGGCTCTTCATGCAGAAAACCGGTTTGATAAAACGAGCCATAAGGCACGACCTCACCTTGTGTAAGACCAATAAACAAGGCATGAAATTCCAGCTGAACCTGCTCTGTCTGCGCACTGCTGGCGGCCTGACAAAGCTGTTGCCAGGCTTTGCCCATCACACTCTCAGGTTCGGTCACTTCAACTGCAGCAATATGATCAAGCAAACTCTGCTCGGGCGGTGACGCCAGCAAAGTTGCCAACAAGGCATAATGTTGTGCCCGCCACTCCTGTTCTTGGCTCATTGGATTTTCCATAATTATTTAAACATCGCCTTGACCCGGCAATCCTCACACATTTTCAGACGATTCAAAGCAGCCCCTTGGAACATTGGGTGATCGGCCAGTTTAGTCATCATGGTGTCGATCATCTTTTGTGTCGCAAACGGCTTCTGACAGCTTATGCAATGAAACACCGGTTCTTCGTGTAATAACCGTTTTTGTCTGGCTGCATTCCGGTCGAAGACATAACGCGGCCGCAAATCAATCGCCTTTTCCGGGCAGGCTCGTTCACACATGCCGCACTGTACGCAAAGATCTTCGATAAAGTTCAATTGGGGTTTATCGACACCATCGACCAGCGCGCCAGCTGGACAGACGGACACGCAGGACATACACAAGGTACAGGCTTGTTTATCCACCTCAATCTCACCATAGGCTGCGGAGTCTGATAAAGCCAGCATCTGTGGCTGCTCGGCGGCCTGCTGATGCAGATGGCTCAGCGCCATGGTCAGCATACGCCGTTTGTCATCAACGCCGACATAACGAGCCGGTCCAATTCCGCTGTCAGTCACGCTGGCAGCCAGGCAGTTTTTAAGCTCTTGTATATCAGCACTGCTGACAAACTGAACTCGTGACTCGCCCAGCCCTAATGCGGCCAGAATAAGATTGGCCTCATGAATACTGGCCTGCAATTCGAGCCAATCATGGTCGTTATGACTACGCGCATCCCAAATCACAATGCGCGACACGCCATAGGCCATCGCGGTAAACCAGAATGGCTGTCCCAAGGCACCGACTTCTTCAATGGAAAACGGTATGACATTATCAGCTAGTGGGTAATTGTAGGCTTCCAGCTGTTCACTAGCCCGATTTAAGTCATAAATCAACAATTGCGCAGGCTGCGAGGATTCCAATTGGTATTGTTGGAGCATTTGCCTCAGACGGTCGATGCTGACATCCAACGTTGGCAGCGAGTAGCTGATCGCCCCTGAGGGACACACTACCGTGCAGCTGCCACAGCCCTGACACAGGTTTGGATTTACATTAATCAGATCTTTGCCCGTACTGGTAATCGCATCCGCGGGACAGGCGTCCAAACAATTGGTGCAGCCCGTAACGCCACGACGACTATGTGCACAGATATCAGGTTTGTAATTGAAATAGCGGGGTTTATCGAAGATCCCAACCAAATCGGGTAACTGCTGTAACGCTTCTGCCAGTGCCTGGCCGTCTTGCCCCGGCGCAAAATACCCCAAAGGTGCGACCTTGCTGGCGATGACAGGCTCCTCAGATAAATCGAGCACCGTGTCCAACTGCAATTGATGCGAACCAAACTGAGCAACAAAAGAGCCAAGCCAGCCTTCCAGCGAGGTCAAGGTCTGCTTAACGAGGGTCGTGGATGCGGGTAATTCGACATGCCCGTCATCCAATGCATAGACATACAATGTCAGCCCGGATAGATGTGGTAAGACTGAGTTTAAACCGGCCACGGAGCCTATCAGCAGGCAGCGGCCCTGAGATTCAAACTCGATAAGCTCATCGGGTTCCAGGCTTAATTGACCGGCTTGTTGTACGCTTTCAAGCAAGATCGGTATCCTCGTTATCGTTTGTTGGAGGCTCTGAATCGGCTGCGGCCGTGTCAGTCGAATTCTGCACAGGCGAATCTGGCCGGGTCTTTTCTTCAGCCAGCTTAAGCATGCGTTTCATCTCATGGGTAACGATATTGCCCAAACTCGCGAACTTGGTGAAGTCATCATCGTATTCATTCAGCCCATCACGAACATGAAACTCGGGCTTGTGAAACAAGCTCCGAAGTGCCGCTTTTTTGGTTTCGTCATCAACATCATCGCGCTGCCAAATCGGCATGTCTTCATCCGTCGTTGATTCGACATCAAGGCTTTCAACAGGTAGTTCTACTGATTCGGCATCAGCCTCGGCTTGCACAGTCTCAGCTTCTTCAGGCGCACTCAGCTTGCGCTGTGACCAGCGTGATAAAAAACCCGTATTGTCCTTTTCCTGAGTCATCGGACATCACCTTTATCAGCCTCAAACCAACGATGACGACGACGTTTTTTCGGGGCGACAGGTTTATAGTGGGCAACGACATAATGTTCCAACCAGACACATAAGGCATCAGCCAGTGGAGCATCCAATACCATTTCGTCGGTTTCCATAAACGAGGCCGCTTCATCAAAGTCGACCGTAGCCAACATCGGTGCCAGCGTATCGCCCTCTTCGCTACAGATCAGATAGCCCTTGGGCTGCTCAGCCATCAGATTATGGTAGTAAGCGTCACAGTGTGGCCTATGCAGTTGAAACTGCAGCTCGGTCAGATAGATTAGTTCGCCTTGTTCAACGGCTTGATTCAGTACCGCTTCTTCCAGCCCAGGTAAGAAACCAAGCAAACG
The DNA here is from genome assembly GCA_030148085.1 of Methylophaga sp. Lineage (GTDB taxonomy): Bacteria > Pseudomonadota > Gammaproteobacteria > Nitrosococcales > Methylophagaceae > Methylophaga. The sequence goes on from JASBUF010000032.1 coordinate 22,984, forward strand.
CCACGACGCTTTTTGCCAGCGGTGCTGACTGGGTTTTCTCAGCAATACCGCCGTGACCGGGAAATGATCTGAGGGTGAGTCCTGCATGCTAATTCGACTGTCCGGCTGCCTGGAAAGTTTAGCTTTGGCCGTCGGCGACCTCGACCTCACTCACTTTCTGCAAACCACGGGGTAATTTATGACCACGCTTGCCACGCTCACCAGCGTAGTGCGCTAAATCGGCCGGTTTCAATGTCAGGTGTCGGCGTCCGGCATGTAGGGTCAGACTGCTTTCCTGAGGCACTACAATCACTGACTGCAACCATTCCTGTCCGGCACTGAAACGTGCTTGCGGAATATTAATCAGCCGTACGCCTTTGCCTTTATTCAGGTTCGGAATTTCACTGGCAGCAAACACCAACAGACGACCATCACCTGAGGCAACAGCGATCTGATCACTTTCTGGGTTGTCGAGCAGAATCGGTGGCAGGATTTTCCCACCATCCGGCACATTGAACACCGCTTTACCGGCCTTGTTCTTCGCTAACAGATTCTCCAGCGTGGTGACAAAACCATAACCGGCAGTATTAGTCAGTAAGATCGGTTTATTGCCATCGTCGACAGCCAGTACTGACACAAAACGCACTTCCGGTGGCGATTGCAGACGCCCACTAAGCGGCTCACCCTGCCCTCTGGCGGATGGCAAACTATGGGCAGATAGCGAATAACTGCGGCCGCTTTCATCGAGGAAAACGATCTGCTGATTACTGCGCGCTTTCACCGAGGACAGATAACGATCACCGGTACGATAATTCAAGGTAACCGGATCGACATCATGCCCCTTGGCAGCACGCACCCAGCCACTTTCAGACAAGACAATGGTCAGGGCTTCGGTTGGCATCAGTTCCGTTGCATCCAGCGCTTTGGAAGCTCTACGCTCGACAATCAAGGAGCGACGTTCATCGCCAAATTTTTCAGCATCAGCCGTCAGTTCTTTGCGAATCAGGGTTTTCAGACGGTTATCTGAGCTGAGCAGCAATTCAAGTTCCTTACGCTCCTTGCTCAGATCATCCATTTCACCGCGGATTCGCATCTCTTCCAGCTTGGCTAAATGGCGTAAGCGCAATTCAAGAATAGCTTCGGCCTGACGGTCGGTAATGCCAAAACGCTCCATCATCACCTGTTTGGGTTCATCCTCGTTACGGATGATGGCGATCACCTCATCGATATTGAGGTAGGCAATGAGCAAGCCTTCCAGCACATGCATGCGGTCCAGTACTTTGTCGAGGCGGTATTGCAGACGACGGCGAACTGTTTCGACCCGATACTCGAGCCATTCAACCAGCATATCGCGCAGGTTTTTCACTTGCGGGCGGCCATCCATGCCGATCATATTCATATTGACGCGATGACTGCGCTCCAGATCAGTAGTCGCAAACAGGTGTGACATCAAGCTATCGATATCGACACGGTTAGAGCGCGGCACGATAACCAGCCTTACCGCGTGTTCATGATCGGACTCATCACGCAGGTCGGCGACCATCGGCAGTTTCTTGGCATTCATCTGGGCGGCAATCTGCTCCAGGATCTTGGCGCCAGAAACCTGATAAGGCAGTGCATTGACGATGATTTCGCCTTCCACTTTCTCATACGAAGCACGCTGTTTAATCGAACCATGCCCAGTTTGATACATCTTCAGCATTTCATCACGGCTGGTTACGATTTCCGCGCCGGTCGGGAAATCCGGCCCCTGAATATCTTCGAGAATTTCTTCCAGCGTGGTGCGTGAGGATTTGAGCAGTTTCAGGCAGGCATTGACCACTTCCTGCAGATTATGCGGAGGGATATCCGTCGCCATGCCAACGGCGATACCGGTGGTGCCGTTCAATATTAGGTTGGGTAAGCGTGCAGGCAATAAGGATGGTTCATCCATGGTGCCATCAAAATTCGGCACCCAGTCGGCTGTGCCCTGTCCTAACTCACTCAACAGTACTTGTGCGTAGCCAGCCAGACGCGCTTCGGTATAACGCATGGCGGCAAACGATTTGGGATCATCAATCGAGCCCCAGTTACCCTGACCATCGATTAAGGGGTAACGGTAGGAAAACGGTTGCGCCATCAGCACCATGGCTTCGTAACAGGCCGAGTCACCATGAGGGTGATATTTACCTAAAACGTCACCGACGGTACGGGCCGATTTTTTATGCTTGGAAACCGCGCTTAAGCCCAGCTCTGACATCGCATAGACGATGCGGCGCTGCACCGGTTTCAGACCGTCACCGATATGTGGCAAGGCGCGGTCGAGAATGACATACATCGAATAATCCAGATATGCCTTCTCGGTAAACTCTCGCAGTGGCAGTTGTTCTAAATCATCGACAATGGCAGTCATCTATCAGTCTCTATTGTTGCTCAGAGGGCAGCCAAGTCGGCTAAATCACCCTGTTGTTCCAGCCAGACCTTACGATCTGCCGCACGTTTTTTGGCCAGAAGCTTGTCTAGCGTCATCAGCGTGTCGTCTTCTGCACTGATGGTCAAGCGCACCAGACGGCGGGTATCCGGCGCCATCGTGGTCTCACGCAATTGCAGCGGATTCATTTCACCCAAACCTTTGAAGCGCTGAATGCTGACTTTGCCCTTGATGTTTTCACGTTCGATACGGTCCAGAATCATCTGACGCTCTTCATTATCCAACGCGTAGAACACCTGCTTACCGACATCAATCCGATACAGCGGAGGCATAGCCACACAGATATGACCGGCATCCACCAGCGGTCGGAAGTGACGGACAAACAAGGCACATAACAAGGTCGCGATATGAGCACCATCCGAGTCCGCATCGGCCAGAATACAGATCTTGCCGTAACGCAGACCACTTAAGTCATTCGAGCCGGGATCGACGCCGATAGCAACCGCAATATCATGCACTTCCTGCGATGCCAGTACTTGTGTCGGTTCGACTTCCCAGGTATTCAGAATCTTACCGCGCAGGGGCATGATGGCCTGAAACTCACGTTCACGCCCTTGCTTGGCACTACCGCCAGCAGAATCGCCTTCCACCAGAAACAGTTCGGTGCGACTCGGGTCCTGCGACGTGCAGTCAGCCAGTTTGCCCGGCAGCGCAGGGCCGGATTGCACTCGCTTACGCACGACTTTTTTCGCCTGCTTCAGCCGGGATTGGGCATTGCTAATCGCCAGATCGGCAATTTTCTCACCATCTTCCACATGGTGGTTGAGCCACAGGCTGAAAGCATCTTTGACGGCACCGGAGACAAAACCGGCACATTGTCTGGAGGATAAACGCTCTTTGGTTTGTCCTGAGAACTGCGGATCTTCCAGTTTGACAGACAGCACATAACAGCAGCGTTCCCACACATCTTCCGGTGTCAGTTTAACGCCACGCGGCAGCAGATTTCGGAACTCGCAAAACTCACGCAGCGCATCCAGCACACCACTACGTAAGCCGTTTACATGGGTACCACCTTGGGCGGTCGGGATCAGATTCACATAACTTTCAGTGAGTAATTCACCGCTTTCCAACTGCCACATTAAGGCCCAGTCGACTTCCTCGTTTTCTTCACTGATATGGCCGACAAATGGCGCTACTGGAACACATGGCTCATCGGTCATTGCTGAGGCCAGATAGGATTTCAGACCATCTTCATAACACCAGCGGTCTTCAACTTTTTCCTTTGCGCTAAGGTCGGTAAAGGTGACGATGAGCCCCGGACACAACACGGCTTTGGCACGAAGAACATGACGCAGTTTAGAAACAGAGAATTTCGGCGAATCAAAAAAGGACTCTTCTGGCCAGAAACGCACCGTGGTACCGGTATTACGTTTGCCGACAGTACCAATCTCATTCAAAGATTGCGTCAAGCCCCCTTGAGCGAAAGCGATGCTGTATTCAGTTGCATTACGTCTGATTTTCACTTCCAGACGTGATGATAAGGCATTAACCACCGACACACCGACACCGTGCAAACCGCCCGAATATTTGTAGTTCTTGTTGGAAAACTTACCACCGGCATGCAGGCGGGTCAGGATAACTTCGACACCAGGCACGCCCTCTTCCGGGTGGATATCCACTGGCATCCCGCGACCATCATCACTGACTTCCAGCGAGTTATCTTTATGCAGAATCACCTGAATCTGACGGGCATGACCGGCAATGGCCTCGTCGACACTATTATCGATGACTTCCTGAGCCAGGTGGTTGGGCCGTGTGGTATCGGTATACATGCCCGGTCTCTTGCGGACCGGTTCCAGCCCTGTCAGGACTTCAATGGCCGAAGCATCGTATGTGTTTGTCATCGTTTACAAATCAACTTGAATTTATTCCCACGAAGATTAGCAGCATCAAAGCCTAACACACAACTCCAGACGGCTGCCGCCAGATTGATGGTAAATCTCGACGGCACACTTCTCAGTCTGCGCTGCGGATGATAATGTGAAATTGTAGATAGACTCATTATTCAGCGAGTATATGACGCTCTGCGCTGGTCAATGAGTTGAGACAGCAATGAAGCCCTTCTTGTCGAGGATGACCCCATGCGAATACTGATTGTTTTATTCAGCTTGCTCTGCCTGGCCAATATGTCAGTTCACGCACAAACCCTCGAACAACAGCGGTTTGAGAAAGACGCACAGGCAGCCATTAAAGCCCTGGCAGACGATATGAAAAAAGCACTGATGACGGCCATGCAGGATGGCGGCCCGGTTGAAGCGGTGTCTGTCTGTAAATTAATCGCACCGACACTGGCTGATGAAGTTTCTAGAAAATTCGCACTGGATATTGGCCGCACCAGCCTAAAGGTCCGCAATCCGGCCAGTGAAGCTGATAGCTGGGAAACCGATGTTCTGCAGCGTTTCGAAACCCGTCTGGCTTCTGGAGAGGCCATTCAGAAACTCAGTTTCAGCGAAAAAGTCGCCACTGATGAGGGACCAGACCAATGGCGGCTGATGAAAGCCATTCCAACAGACAAAGTTTGTCTGTCCTGTCACGGCAGTAAAATCGCCCCACCGGTACAGGCTATGCTCGACGAGCATTATCCAAACGATATGGCCACCGGCTTCAAGCTCGGTGATATCCGCGGTGCCTTTACCGTCAAACGGGATGTCAGGGAAAAATGATCAGCCTTATTTCAGGCTGATCATTTCATTGCGGCCCTTGGTCTCAAAGCTGAGCTTGTCTTCTTTCGCCAGCCAGCCAATAGCACGCTGTAATACTTTGCTATCCATATCCGTATCTTTACTGATCTTGGTTGCCGAGGCAGAACCGTTTGTTTCCAGATACTCCCAGATCACACCAGCCGCCATACCGATTGCATCACTCATCTCGCAGTCTCCATATAAGGGTTAAGTCAGCTAACTACATATTTTAATTGGCAATCTTTATGCCAGTTAGCAGGCCATGTTATATGGGCTTTTTTGCAGTAACGTGACAGAAAATTGCACTTTTTCAGCGCATCCGAATCAAAATCTGCACTAAATTCATTCATGCACTGTGGCTAGTGCTGAAGCGATATGGTGGAAAGCCTGTTGTACGTTTTGTAGCGGGGTGCCGATATTCATTCGCATAAAACCACTGCCGCTATCACCAAACACATACCCCGGATTCATACC
>JASBUF010000035.1 GCA_030148085.1 Methylophaga sp.
CGTAAGCTCCATCTGGAAGAAGAACTGGAAAGAGCGAAAGTGGTGGATTCATGCCATATTCCAGAAAACGTTGTTTCGATGAATTCGACGGTGCAGCTGGCTATTTCATCTTCTGAAGCACCTTTTTATTTAACGCTGGTGTATCCCAAGGATGTCAGAGAGGATGGCTCAACATTATCAATACTCTCCCCGATTGGAACACTGCTATTAGGCATGAAACAGGGAGATGAGATTTATTGGCCAAACCCGGGCGGCAAAAACATCAAAGTCAGAATAGAAAATATTATGTATCAGCCTGAACGAGCGGGTCACTATCACAGGTAATCATAAGAAAAGCATCTGGATAAAAGAGTGATATTCATCTTCGCGGAAGTTTGGACCACATTCTGCTATCACCACAGAACGCAGCTTCATAACTTCAGCAACGTTCATTTTGCTCATTTCTGCAGTTGCCACAAGGAATGTGGCATGGCTATCCAGCTGGATCTTGATTTCTGATCCTCTGTGCTCTTGCTGCCTCAAGAAAACTAGCTAGTTCTCAGACCTTGAAAAGAGACAGTTTTGTTTGCAGTCTGCTGGCGGCCTGATCTAATTCATTACCGACACCACGAAGTTGCTGAGCACCTTTTGAGGTCTTATGCACCAGACGTGAAACCTCTGAGAGGTTGTGATTAACTTCCTCACAGACCGCATGTTGCTGTTCCGTCGCTGATGCAATCTGCAAGGTCATATCAGTGACTTCTTCAATAGCCTGATTGATGCCTGTCAGGACAGCTTCTGCCTCTTTTGCCAACCCTACTGTTTCTGAAACATGTTGTCCGCCCAGTTTGATTGCTGATGAAGCCTGCTGACTACTTTGCCGCAACTGGGCAAGCTTGTTATGAATATCGGCAGTGGCCTGCTGGGTCTGACTGGCCAGGAGCCTAATCTGCTCTGCTGCTGAGGTAAAACCGGTGTCACTTTTCCCATTAACCCTAGCTTCATCAGCCACTTTTTGCGCCAGATTATTGGTCTCCCTGGCCAACTCGTCGATGACAGGCAGGATCTGCACTATGCCATGACTGTATACTTCAAGTTCCTGCAGTGCAGTTTCAGACTGGCTAACCGCTTCACTAACGCGGTTAATGGATTCGGTTTTTTTCTGCACCACTTCTGTGCCCACTGTTGCTGCATCGTTGGCGTTTTGAACTAATTGTGATGTCCGCTCGGCATTGTTGGCGATTTGCTCTGCTGAAGCAGCCATCTCGCTCATGGCCAATACCATATCCTCGATTAGGCTCTCCAGATCCAACATCTGAATACTGGTTTCCACACTGATCTTGCGCCCGTCGGCTGATAAAGCACTGACATCGCCAGCGACCGGCAATAATTGCTGGACCAAACTCTGAAGATTTTTGATGAAGTCATTAAGAAGCCCAGACAGTTTGCCAGTCTCATCACGATAGCTGATATTCAGTCGCTGTGTCAGATCACCCTCGCCCTCGGCAATCGACGCCACCAGTTCGGTCATTTCAGTTAAAGGTCGGATACTTTTACGAGCGACCAGCCATATCGTCGTGACACCAAGCACTGACAGAAATAATCCCAGTATGGTGGTGGTACTTATAAAACGCTTCTGTGCGGCCTCAAGAAACTGTCTCTGCTGAGCCACATCTTTCATGACGATTTCTTCTGGCACTTCCAGATAAGCGACCCAACGTTGCTGATTGCCCGGCAAATGAAACGGCTTGAGAACAATAAACCGGCCTTCGGAATGGATGATCCTGGTCTCACCACTAGATGATGCTTCTTTCAGGTTTTGACTAATCGACGATTCCAGCACACTCAGGTTCTGGCCAATCAAGTCTGAATGCTGGCTGTGACCAGAAATAATTCCTCTGGGACTGACCAGCAAGGTACGTCCCTGACCGTTATAAAGTCCCGCATCAACATCACGAATCACTGACTGCAGAAAGCTGACCGATATATCTACACCAGCGATACCGATGAACTCCCCTTCCTGTTTGATGGGGGCCACAAGACTGCTGAGCAGAACCATTTTGTCTTCTACCGGGTAGAGATAGGGATCGATAACACAACTTTCGCCGCTTTCTTTGGAGCAAAGGTAATATTCCCCTACCCGTATACCATTATGGTCCAGGTTGGTATTTTCCAGCCCTTCAAGCAAAGCCACCAGGAAACCGTCGTTTTCCTTGGTCACATAGGGCATGAACCGGCCTGCATCGTCACTACCCCGAGCCTGTTTTGCCAGTGCATCGGCGCCGTCAATGGCATCAGGCTCAAAAGCCACATAGGTTGCAAGAAAATCAGGGTGATTCGCCAGGGTTTGTTCCAGCATACGAATGGCTAAATCTCGCTTGTCAACGTTCTTTTCTGTGTTAACAACGGCCTCCATCGCTGAGGCTGTAGCTCGAATGGCCTTCATGGCTGATTCAAGTGGCATGGATAATTCTACCGAAGTGTCACTGGCCAGTAAGCGAAGGTAATCCTCAACTTGGCTGCGGGTGACATCATAGCTCTGGCTGGCCAGGGTCTGCTTAATCTTGTCAAACTGCCAGAGTCCTACGAAGGCAGCCATCAAAACAACGCTTAGAAGGCCGAGTCCAGCCCAGAGGCTGAAACGTTGTTGAATGGAAAAATGCATGCTTTACTCCGGAAATATTACTCACCGAACGCTGTGTGAGGCTAGAAGGCAGCTTCCGCGCTTTCTCAATGATGGGGGCAAATCTGTCATATTTTTTGTTTCATTGCAATCACCCTCGTTTCCTCAGAGGAAACCTTGGCATCATTTCACAGCATACCCACTCTACCAGGCAACCGACGACAGCGACTGCAATAACATCCCCCAGCCTGCTGCTCTCTGTACAAGCATCAGACGGTCTTAACCAGGGCAGTATGTTGAATCAGCCTCAGCAGCAAATCAGGGCCATGTTGATGAGCAGACATCACACACTCGCTGGAAGCTGATTCGTATTAATCAGGATGGCTGCTCGAACTGATGATGCTTTTTTTGTTGTATGAGACTGGCGACTAATATGCCAATTTCGTACAGCATCCACATTGGTATCGCGAGCATAAATTGAGAAATAATATCGGGCGGAGTAATGATTGCACCGACAATGAAGGCACCGACAATGACGTAGGCACGCGCTTGTCTCAGTGCGACGACGCTAACCATGCCTGCCGCAACCATCAGCACCACTGCCACCGGCGTTTCAAATGCCAGGCTGAAAGCGATGAAAAGACCAATCGCAAAGTCTAGATATTTACCAATATCAGTCATTACCGCGACACCCTCTGGCGCAGTACTGGTAATAAAACTGAACACGACAGGAAAGACAAGAAAATAGGCAAAAGCCATCCCGGATAAAAACAGAACAACACTGGTGATGACCAGCGGGGCAACGAGATGGCGCTCATTGCTATATAAACCAGGGGCGATAAAGGCCCAGACTTGATACAGCGTATAAGGTGAAGAAAGGATAAAGGCAGCCAGCATCACCACTTTGAGAGGAACAAAGAAAGGCGTGGTAACTTCAGTGGCAATCATCTGCCCCCCCTCCGGCAAGGCTTGCAGCAAAGGGGTCGCCAAAAACTGATAAATATCATTGGCAAAAGGGACTAAAGCGAGCATAACCACAAAGATACCGGCCACGATTTTTAATAATCGATTACGAAGCTCCAGTAAGTGGCTAAAAAATTCTTCTTTGCTACTCAAGTAGAGATTCCTTGTGGTTTGACGGTGGTTTTTTGTTGCTCAGTTTCGATGTCTGTTGGCTGAGCCGGAACAGGCTCCGGTGTTTCAGAAACGGTGGGTTCAGGACGACGGATCACCTCAGCGACCGGTTGCATCCCTTTGCGGAGTTCTTCGTTGAGACCTTCGTGTTGTTGTTTTAACTCTTCCTGTAACCGATGCAGATCGTTATTTTTCAGTTCCTGATCGATGTCATTTTTAACTGAACTCATAAAGCGCTGCATACGCCCCATCATCACACCCAGTGTATGCGCTACCTTTGGCAGCTTATCGGGGCCGATGACAATTAATGACACCAGGACGATCACAACGAGTTCTGGGAAGGCGATGTTAAACATATCAAGCTGGGCTTATTGTTTGTGTTTAGCTTTTCTGCTGACGCTATCCGTTTCATTGACTGCGTGTTCAATGACGGTGCTTGACTGTTCTTCATTCATCGCTTGTTTAAAGCCTTTGACTGCGCCACCCAAATCACCACCCAGATTACGCAGTTTTTTGGTGCCAAAAACCAGGGCGACCACCACCAAAACGACCAGCCAGTGCCAAATACTAAATGAACCCATTAATGAATCTCCTTGATGTGAATTAGAAAGACTGAATCTCTTTTGTGCTTTTTTGAAAGGATTCAGTGGCGCGATCTCAACAGTGTCTCACTGGGGGTCTCACCGAACAGTTCCCGGTAATAGCGGGCAAAAAGGCTCATATGCCAAAAGCCCCAATGTGAAGCGACACAGGCAATACTATTAAGCTGCTCAGACTTGTACTGAAGCTCGGCCCGAATCTTGTGTAAGCGAATATTACGCATATAGGCAACCGGGGTGATACCGAGTACTTGCTGAAATGCGTGGTTTAGCGTGCGGCGACTGATATTGAGTGCAGCGCATATCTCGCCAATAGTGATCGGGTCACAATGCTGTCTCAGCGTGATCTCACGCACGCTTTTAACGATATAACGATGAACCCGGTTTTCATGATGACGTTCATTATTGTCACTTGCCGCGGTCAGCGCTTGCATGCAAATACTGAAGACACTGTCTTCAAAATGGCGCCAACTGTTTGGATGGCTGACACCCGCCTCAATATTCTTGGCCAAGTGTTCTGTGCCAATGTACAGGACTGCCAAAAGGCGACTTTGTATATCCGGCGGCAACTTCTCTACCGGGTTTACCTTGCTTATCAGTGGACGCAGATCGACTTTTTCAACTGTTTCAGCATACTCTTCAAGACGTTGCTCAGAGATAACCGCAGCGGTAATTTCAGATGAATGAGAGGTTTTAAATAGCAGTTCCTCATTTTTATCCATGCTGATCAGCGAGTTTTTATCCAGCTTGCTACCACACCATGATGCATCGCCCTCAACTATGGTCGGTATACCAATGACGTAACTATCCGGCGGCGCACTCGCCAACTCATCCACAGAACGATTCATGGCTTCGCGAAAAATCTGCACGCCCTCACAGGCTACACTGGTCACCGAGCCTGAAAATTCGCCCTTATCCAGTTGCGTGTAATCCTGCGACCACATAGGCAATGCGGCCGCTTGCTCTAATACGTCAGTTAATCTGGAACGTACCGAGTGTATTTCTAATTTTTCTGGGCTGTTATCTAACCATATCTTTTCTTGATTCATACTTCTCTACCTCACAACCAGGCTGTCTGTTTGACCGGACCTTATTGTTTTTATTAGAGAAGTCCCGATGCGCCTGTCTTGTTATTTTTATCAGGCTGACAGCTGGCAGATACCATAATAGGCCTTTTTTTACCTAGCTATAGTAGAAATCGGCAAGACAATTATCGGATTAGTGAACTTTAATTAATGATGGGTAATGATGCCTGGTCGATCATTAGCCTCATCTCCCGAAGACAAGAGTGAGTGATAGATGGATGACTGGCTGTCGTGTCATCGAATTATTGATTAACAGCGCTGATGCAATAATTTCTGATAGCACAGCTGGTAACAGAATCATGAACTTATGTGGATTAGCGGTTTAGCATCAGCTAAATACATGATTCCACTTGCCTGCCTCAATGAAAATTGATGCTCACCTCAGCAGCACTTAACACAAAGTTCCCGTTCAAAAAGTTTGCGAGTAGCAAAATTCGGCAACACTAATACCGTATATCACCCACTTCATCCTTCAATGCCAGTTTTTGATACGGGAAAGATTTCCTGCTGGCTATAGTTGTTACGAAATTATTTCATCAACAACTAGTGACCTATGGTCCGAGGAGGAGAGAGTGAGAACGGATATAAACGCTGCTAATTATAACCGGTCATCTAGAGTCGAGAACAGTGCCGCATGTGTTCCTGACGCCATAAGTTTTTCTGAGTCGAAATCATCTTTTGTAAGACTCGCCATCATGTTGTCAGCAATTGGTATTGGCGTCGCAGCAGGCACGCTTTTGAATACTCAAATGTCGACAGCCCTGACCAGTATGTTCCTGGTATTGACCTTTATCGGTGGCTTACTTTCAACCTGGTCACCATGTGGTTATTCCAGCCTGAGTCTGTTGAGGCCCGCAGGGAAATATTCACTGGGCTCGGTTATACGCTGGACACCTACTTTCATTACCCATGCCATTGGTTATGCCATTGGTGCTCTGATGCTGGGTGGGGCACTGGGTCTGGTTGGCGCCTTCCTTTTCGACCAGTTGGCTTTCAGTCATATGGTGATAGGGCTGTCAGCACTCTCGATTGCTTATGGTGCCCATCAACTGGGCTTTTTGAGAATGCCTTATCCCCAACGCCGTGCACAGGTTCCGCATGATGCACGTTTTCGTTTTCGCTCATCAACGATTGGCCTGCTCTACGGCTATGCGCTGGGCATGAATTACCTGACTTATGTACAAACCCCGACGCTTTATATCGTCACGGGTGCTGCATTGCTGAGTGGCGATGTCACTTCGGCTATCACAATCATCGCCATCTTCAACATCGGGCGCTGTCTGCCTGTTGCGGTGAACTTTTTGCCTATCTCCAATCAGTCTGTACAGGCCTGGCTGGCGAAGTGGCAGGAACGTGCTGTTGAACTGGATGGGTTTCTCCTGCTGTCAATCGGTGCTGCCGCATTAACGATGCTAACGCTGTAAACACAGACGAGACTCAATCCTTAACTCTTAGTAAACCAAAAATAGTTTGGAGGAGATATGACACTATTTAACCTTAAATCAAAGCTGCGACAACAGGGTGTAGTCGGCGGTATTGCCGCGGCAGCTTTGATGACTGCAACCTATCCAGCATTAGCAGATATTGCTATCGAACAGATGACGCTTGAAGTGGCGCCCCCGAGTGACTCAAAACGCGCTTACGTCACCGATCCGGGCCATTTCCAAATGACCTCTCAGGTGTTCACCATCGACGGTAACAATAACAAAATACTGGGTATGTCTGATGCCGGTAAATTGCCTCACGTTCTGCTCGGTGATAAAGGCAACTTTATGGCTATAGCCAATACCTGGTATGACCGTATCGCTCGTGGTAACCGAGATGACTATATCGAAGTCTTCGATACGCAGACGCATGATGTCACCGCGGACATTGATATTCCTGAAGGTCGCTTCCTGACCGCTGTCTTTACGCACATGGCGACGTTGAGTACTGACGACAAACACATGATGTTCCAGCAGTTCTCACCGGTACCGGCTGTCGGTCTGGTTGATCTGGAACAAAACAAGTTCGTCAAGATGATGGATACACCGGACTGTTACCACCTGTTCCCGGCACCGGAACAAAACGTGTATATGCACTGCCGTGACGGTTCGATGCTGAAAATCAACTATGACGATGAAGGAAACACGACTCAGACTCACAGCAAAGTGTTTCATCCGGAAGACAGTTATCTGGTGAACGAGCCTTATTACTCAGATGTGACTAACCGTCTGGTATGGCCAGATTACGAAGGTCGTATCTATCAGGCAAAACTGACTGCTGACGGTGCTGAGTTCATGGAGCCTATCGATGTTTTCACTGAAGCTGAGAAAGCAGAAAAATGGCGTCCAGGTGGTTGGCAGTTAGTCACCGTTCATAACGACAGTAATGAACTGTACCTACTAGCTGACAAACGTGGCAAATGGACACACAAAACGCCAAGCCGCTATGTGTTTGTCGTTGATGCCAACACCGGTAAACGTCTACGTAAGTTTGAGCTGAAACATGAAATCGATTCGATTGCTGTCAGCCAGGATGACAAACCGTATCTGTTTGCTGTATCCGCTAATGAACAGACTCTGTATACCTTTGACGCCAAGACAGGTAAGAAAATCGGTGAAACGGCAGGACTCGGCCGCTACCCGCACATTCTGACCCTGCCTCAGGATAGTGAGTAAACCATGAGCTGGGTTATTAACGATCCTGCCCTGACAGTACTGGCCACACTTTTTGTGGGGCTGGTACTGGCGGTGGCCGCCATTTCCAAGCTCCGTCGCCCTGACGAGTTCCAGGGTGTTGTCGACAACTACCGTTTGCTGCCAGCTTTTTTGGTCAAACCGGTGGCCAAGCTTTTGCCTTGGATTGAGTTGGCATGTGCTGTCGCCTTGATGGTACCGCCAGCGCGTGAAATGGCGGCCTGGCTAGCAATGGGCTTGTTCGTGGTGTTCGCTCTGGCATTGGCTATCAATGTCGGTAGAGGCCGAACTCACATCGATTGCGGTTGTGTGCGTCGTCCAACCAGTAAAAGCCGTATTGGCATGTTCCATGTCTTGCGAGCCCTATTCTTGGCTGGAGTGAGCACCTTCATCGCGATGAGTTCGTTGGATGTAACCAGTGTACCTCTCGCATCGTGGCTGATTGCTGTTGCTTCGGCAGCGATGATGGCAATGCTCTATGTAGCCGCTGATGTAATGGTGGGTCTGCCGAATTCCCGCGAATCAAGAACCTAATTTTTAGTAAGGAAAATTACAATGAGCTTCGATATTCTTATTGCTTCAAACGTGCTGCTCTGGGCCGCTTTCCTGGCGCTGGCAGCACTCATGGTCGGTGTCATCCGACAAATTGGTCTGTTACATGAACGCTCAGCACCACTGGGCGCCATGATGGTAGACCATGGCCCCGACATCGGTGATAAATCACCTGTATTTAACGTCAAGACCTTCACCGATGAAAAAGACCTGCTCGTGGGTCGTGCCATCACGCCAGGTCGTCCAAGCCTGCTGATGTTCACCGGTCCTTCCTGTCCTGTCTGTGCCAAGTTGCTGCCGATTATCCGTGATGTAGCCGCATCAGAAGGCGCAGACGTCATTTTGATCAGTGATGGCACTGCGGCTGAACATCGCGAATTCCTGAGCAACCACCCACTGAAAAATGAGTTCTATGTCAACTCACCAGAGATTGGTATGCGCTATCAGGTATCAAAAGTGCCTTACGGTGTCTTGCTGGATGCAGATGGTGTTATCAAAGGTAAAGGCCTGTGCAACACTCGCGAACATGTTGAAAGCCTGTTCGAAACCATTCGTCTTGGTCACGCTTCACTGCAGAGCTACCTGAAAGATAGCTCTACCGCTAAAGAAGTGACAGTCAGCGAGCACCTGCACTAATCATTCACTTGAGAGTAGAACCAAAAATATAACGGAGAAGGCAAATGACAAAGAAATTAGGATTTGACGCAGCGATTGAAAAACTGAGCCGTCGTACCGCCAATAAAACAGGTCGTCGTAGCTTTGTCGGCAAACTGGGTGGTTTCCTGGTAGGTGCCACACTGCTGCCATTGCTGCCAGTTGACCGCCGCGGTCGTCTGAATAGTGCACATGCTGCCGATGCCAGTAACCTGGATGCTGCGAGAGCAGGCTGGCAACCACAGGATCAGGACCCACAATCCTGTGACTACTGGCGTCACTGTTCTATCGACGGTAACGTCTGTGACTGCTGTGGTGGTACGCTGACTTCCTGTCCTCCTGGCACCAGCCTGTCACCCAGCTCCTGGGTCGCCAGTTGCTATAACCCAGGTGACGGTCAGACTTACCTGATCGCTTACCGTGACTGCTGTGGTAAACAGACCTGTGGTCAGTGTGCGTGTCTGAACACAGAAGGTGAACTGCCAGTTTACCGTCCTGAGTTCTCCAATGACATCGTATGGTGTTTCGGTGCAGAAAATGATGATATGACTTATCACTGCACTATTTCACCGGTAGTTGGTAAGGCCAGCTAGGCTGGTCAGAGGCCCTCTGTAATGATGAAAATCAGAAGCCTCGTCATGTTGGCATGCACGGTGTTTTCCGTGCATGCCAGTTTGGCAGAAGACAAGTTCACGCGGAGTGACTATCAACGTCCCGAGGCCATTCCGGCTCCGGCAAATAACCCGCTGACTGAAGAAAAAATCACGCTGGGTAAAACACTGTTTTTTGACCCGCGTTTGTCCCGTAATAAAGACATGTCCTGTGCGACGTGTCACTCACAGGATCACCGTTGGAGCGATGGCCGTGTGGTGCCGTTGGGTTCTGAAGAACTCACACAGCCGAGACGAACGCCCACTGTCATGAACAGTGCCTGGCTTAAAGCATTAATGTGGGATGGCCGCGCCAACTCACTGGAAGCACAAGCGGTGCTTCCTATCACCACAGCCCATGAAATGAACTACAACATGAAAGAACTGGTTCAGCGGCTAGGTGAAATCAAAGGTTATCAGCCGCTGTTTGATGCTGCATACGATGATGCAGAAATCACTACGCAGCGCATTGCCATGGCACTGGCGACTTTTCAGCGCACACTGGTATCTAATACTTCAAGCTTCGACCGATGGGTGGAAGGTGATGAAGATGCCATCAGCAGCAGTGCCCAACGCGGCTTTGAAATTTTCAATGGCAAAGCTCAATGCGCTGCCTGTCATAAGTCCTGGCGGTTCACCGATGACAGTTTTCATGACATTGGCCTGGATAGCCCGGATCGTGGCCGTGGCAAAGTGATCCCTGTTGAGGTCACGATTATGCAGCATGCCTTTAAAACACCGACATTGCGCGATCTGCCTGAAGACGGTCCGTTTATGCATGATGGATCAATGACCGATCTAGAAGAAGTCATCAAACATTACGAAGACGGTGGTATTCAACGTGAAAGCCTTTCAAAAGAAATGAAACCCTTTGAGCTAACTGAACAGCAAAGAACCGATCTGATTGCTTTTTTGAAAACCCTGGATGGTGGGTCATTGGATATTGATCCCCCTGTTTTACCGATGGAGTAGCTGACGTGAACAGAGAACTGAAACGTTGGTTGAGTGGGATGATGCTCATCATCACTGCACTAATCTCAACATCTGGCAGTGCTGAGCAACTGACCGAATCAGAGCCGGTGATTCATCAAATGTCACTGACCCACCACGATTTTGAGGAATGGACCTTTACTCCGAGGGCGAATGACACACTAGCGATCACCAACAAATCTGATATTGCACATAGTATTTATATCACCTATCCCGACGGTACTGTGGTGAACTTGGATGTTCAACTCCCGGGGGAAACCTTCACCTGGACTATTCCTGCAGCCGGTAATTATATGCTGCAGTGCTGGATTCATCCGATCATCCGCGAAGAGATGACGGTGTCTCCTTAGCGTTTAGCAGCATGTCTGCGGGAGCGTATGTATGGCAAAAGATAAACCACAGAATATTGCCAATCTGGAAGACCCGGCAAAACGGGAAACCTTCCGCAATCTGTTCAAAAAATTTGGCGTGGTACTGGTCGGTAGTATTGTTGGCCAATCAATGATTTTGTCACGATCAGCACGGGCTGCTGAGGCACTCAGGCCACCCGGTGCCCTGCCTGATCTTGAGTTTGACTCTTCATGTATTCGCTGCGGACTCTGTGTTGAAGACTGTCCTTACGATATTCTCAAACTCGCCAGTTGGGCAGATCCGGCACCGCAGGGAACCCCGTACTTTGTTGCCAGGGAAGAGCCCTGCCGTATGTGTAAGGACATCCCTTGTGCCAAAGCCTGCCCTACCGGTGCGCTTGATCGCCATATGACGGATATTAAAAAAGCCGATATGGGTGTCGCCGTACTGGTCGACCATGAAACCTGTCTCAACTATAAAGGCATGACCTGCAGTATTTGCTGGCGAGTATGCCCGATTCGCGATGAAGCTATCACGCTGGAGCCTATTGAGTCAGAAAAGGGGCGGCTGCTTATTCCTACAGTTCACTCTGATACCTGCACGGGTTGCGGTACCTGTGAAAAACATTGTGTCTTGTCCGAAGCTGCTATTCGAGTGCTGCCACGTGAGTTGGGACTAGGACTGTCAGGCAGGAATGCTGTCGGGAGGAGTTAGGCATGCTACGTTTAGGTCGTAGCCTTTATCGGCATCGTTGGCTGTTGACACGCCGTACGGTTCAAATCGCTATTCTATTGGCGTTCATTGTCCATATACCGGGCTACGGCAAGATTGCTGAGGGCAATTTATCCTCGAGCCTCTGGTTTGGTGAGCTGAAACTGACCGACCCTTTTATCCTGCTACAGAGTTTTTTTGCGGGCTCATCCATTGCGATGCCAGCCCTAATTGGGGCGCTCATTGTTGGCGGCTTTTATGCTTTCTTCGCCGGTCGGCTCTACTGCAGTTGGGTTTGTCCCATCAATTTAGTGACCGATCTGGCTTACTGGTTACGTAAAAAGCTCAACATCAAAGGTAATATGAGTTTGTCGCGAAGCCTGCGTTTATGGGTACTGGCGTTGGCACTTGCACTGTCTTTCTTGGGCGGCACATTGGCCTGGGAGATGATAAATCCAATCACACGATTCCAGCGTGAGTTGATCTGGTTCTCTTGGAGCGGCGCCATGTTGCTTGGTGCCTTGTTCCTGTTTGATTTATTTGTCAGTCGACGCGCCTGGTGTGGTCACCTATGTCCGGTCGGCGCGTTCTATGGCTTACTGGGACGCTATGGACGCCTTAAAGTGACGGCGACAGCTACAGAAAGCTGCGAGAGCAGCCGCTGTTCACGTTGTGTTGCGGTTTGTCCAGAACCGCACGTACTCGCACCGGTTGTGTCCAAACAGGCACAGTCTGTCACTTCGAGCGATTGCACCCGTTGCGGCGCCTGCCTGGACGAGTGCCATGAGGGTACGTTGTCTATGAAGCTTGATTTGGCAGGAATAGTCGCCGGAAAGACCAAAAACTAGGCCAATATGGTCACGCTCTAGACTCCACGATAGGCATTGACAACTCAAAGTGAGTGCGGTCCCCTACCGATCCCGGCACAGCGGTATCTGTTCAGGTTGTTTATGATTTGCTTTGCAATCTGATCTGCGGGCAGCGATTGCAACAAGCGAGCGCTTATCTCGAGTCAGTCAGCTACTGCCTGTAGCAAAGCCATAAAAGCAGGCTGTCTTTGAGACTGTTCCGAGTGAGAATAATGACTAGTAAGGCCGGGAAGGAAAGAAAAGTAAAAAGATAAAGGTGGGTGGCGGACCACCACACCCTTATCTAGGGGTAAAACAAGAATTAGTTTTCTAATTTCAGGCTGCCACGCATCATAAAGGTGTGGCCAGGGAAAGAACAGAAGAAGGTATAGTTTTCTTTCGCGTCTAATGCACTGGTTTTAAACGTTGTTGAGGTGCTTTCGCCACCACCAATGATCGGGGTGTGGGCGATAACACGCTCATCGCCTGGTTTCAGGAAGTCATTTTCAAGCCCCTGAGTACCACCATCTTGAGCAATTGCATTGACATCAGCTGTCTTGGCCAGAACCCAGTTATGGCCCAAGCCTTCTTTAGACAATTCACCTTTGTGTGAGAAATTAACAGTAAACTCTTTGCAATCAGCTGGAACAGTAATTTCTTTTGTGTCATAGGCCCATGTGTCAGCCGATGAAACAGCCACTTCACAAGTATTTGCACTTGCAAGGTTGGGCAATGCAAAGGCTAAGGGGATCAGAAAATAAGAAAAACGCATATTCACTCCAAATAAATCACCAATTAGAGCAATTAAGTTTAATGAGGGTGTTTAAAAGTCAGTAGCAAAAATACGCATTGATCGAAGGAGATGTGTTTTTACAATTCGCTTACCTGCAGATTCAGATCTCTAAAGGACTTGGCCATTTAGTGACAAGTGATTCGAAGAACGAAAAAGTGATTAGCATGGATAACCCAGCATAAAATCCATAGGTCACCAGGAATTTCACTGCATATGGAGAGCCGGTAGCCATAATGGCTTCGTTGGAAATATGGCGAAATAAAATAAAGCGTTGTATCGCGGAGAGTATTAGCAGAATGGCGCGCCCGGCAGGACTCGAACCTGCTACCCTCGGCTTAGAAGGCCGATGCTCTATCCAGATGAGCTACGGGCGCATCGTGACATGTGGTCTAAGCGAGGACAAAGAAAAAAGTAGGGAAGTGGTCGGGGCAGAGAGATTCGAACTCCCGACCCTCTGGTCCCAAACCAGATGCGCTACCAGACTGCGCTATGCCCCGACTTGTTTTCGAGAAGTCATCCTCGAAGAAGGCGAAATAATACGTTGTTCCCCAGACAGAG
>JASBUF010000038.1 GCA_030148085.1 Methylophaga sp.
GTAGTACCACCGTTACCACCAGTACCGTAACCCACACCCCACAGAGTTTGTTCAGTCAGGATGTTGTGCGAACCGTACAGGCCCAGAGCTTTACCCATCAGAACTTGACCGAATGAACCGTCAACAGTGAAGTAAACTTCACGTTGTTCAAATGTGTCGTAGCTTGATTGGTTAGTACCAGGGCTGAAAGAGATATGAGCAGCCAGATCCAGACCATTCATGGTTGGGGCTTTCATGTCGAAGTTGATGAATGCTGGTAACAGACCATCACGAACTTCTTGAATGTCTTCGCCGCCTGCAGCGTCGTTATCTGTGAATACAACGAATTGGTTGACTTGGCCGCTAACGCCCAGTGTCCAACCATCTTCGGCCATTACTGTTACTGCTTGAGCCGGAGCGGCAACAGCAGCTGCAGCAGCAACCATTGATGCTAATGCTAATTTTTTCATTCTGTTTCACCTTCTATTGTTAACAGATTACTTTAATTTCTCTCGCAACCGGATTGAATCACGGTTGATAGCTATTTTGCACAGAAAAAAACGCTTTGCAACACTTTTACAACAAAAAAATGACCAATAACAAAAAAATCACAAATCTGTGTGTTTTTTACAACAGGCTGGAGTTACGGGGCCAGCTATTGATGCTTGGTCGTTCTGCCATGGCAGCTTTGAAATGATGCACAACAGCTGTGGCGCTGCTGCTTCTACTAAGCTAGTGCAGACGTTGAGAGTGTTTACCTGGAGACTGATTCGCTGAAAGTCTCTTCAGATTAAATCTATATTGGTATTGGATAGTGTCAGCCAGTCTGTAACGGTTGCGATCAGTGTGGCATTGTCTGCGGTCCCACCATCGGCATCGTAATAGATGCTTCCCGTGCTTTTTTCGTAAAGGATGCTCGCACCAGACAATACTTCATTGAAGGTCAGGACATCGGCCGTAACAAAGTCTGAGCTATCTAATTCGTCATCGGTTTCGAAGAGGCCGGTGAAAATTGACTGGTCGAGTTGAAGAAGATCTTCGTCGGGGGAAAAGTCGAGAATGTCATCAATACCGCTGAGTGAATTCAGAATGATGATATCTGCGCCAGTCCCACCACGGATAGTGTCGTTACCTGCGTCACCAATCAGGATGTCGTCTCCTGCATTTCCAAGCAGAAGATCTCTACCTGACCCACCTGATAAGATGTCATTGCCTGCTCGACCGTAGAGTTGATCCGCACCTGAACCACCAGATATTTCATTGTTTAGGCTGTTACCAATCAGGCGATCGTGATAATTGGAACCGATTAGGTTCTCTATGTCGCTTAAAAAATCATGACCCGCCGATATGGTGTTTTGTGCTGATGTGAGGCCTAGGTTGACAACGACACCAGAGGCGGCGTCTGAATAACTGGCGGTGTCTGTGCCTGAGTCACCATACAATTTGTCATCTCCGATACCACCAACCAAGATATCGTCGTTCAAACCACCCATCAGAATGTCGTTACCAGTGCTGCCGATCAAAATATCGTCACCCGCACCACCAATCAGCCGGTCGTGACCACCACCACCAATGAGCGTGTCGTTGCCATCATAGCCGCGCAGGATATCTTGTCCGGCGAGTCCGCGGAGTGTGTTGTCGCCAACATTCCCCTCAATCACGTTGTTAACGGCGTTGCCCGTTCCGGAGAGATCGTCAGCTCCCGTCAGTGTCAGTTTTTCAAGATAGGTATCCAGTGTGTAGCTGATGGCGCTTTGGATCCAGTCAATGCCCTGATTCGCCTGTTCAATGACCGTATCTCCGGCACTGTCTATGATGTAAATGTCATTACCAGCCCGGCCTCTCATTGTGTCATCGCCGCTATTGCCATCCAGAGTGTTCGCCTGGTTATTGCCGACTAACACGTTATCCAGTTCGTTGCCTGTGGCATTGATAGTGTTACTTCCGAGTAAAACGAGTTTTTCCACGTTGCTTCTAAGCGTGAAGCTGATATAGCTATTCACTTTATCGTTACCCTCGTTGAAATTTTCAGTAACGACATCACCGGCGTTATCGACGAAGTAGATGTCATCGCCAAGACCGCCAAACATTGTGTCCGCACCCGCAAGGCCATTGAGCCTGTCATTGCCAGCCAAACCACTCAGCGTATTGTCTGCGGCGTTGCCGGTCAGAGAGTTATCGAGCTCGTTGCCTGTGCCATCAATACTGTTGTTGCCCTGTAAGACAAGGTTCTCAACATTCTCGCCGAGTGTGTACGTGATGGTGCTGTTGACTAAATCCGCACCGGCACCGGGATTTTCAACAACAGAATCAGAAATTGAATTGACGTAATAAACATCGTTGCCTGTGCCGCCTTGCATAGTGTCAGCTCCCGCGCCACCATTGAGCTTGTCGTTACCGCCGCCACCGGAAAGAAGATCGTCACCACCGCCGCCAAAGATCGTATCGTTGCCGGCATAGCCATATAGCTCGTCGTTACCGCCGTTGCCATACATGACATCATTGCCACCGTAGCCGATGAGTACATCGTCTTCGAAAGAGCCATATAATTTGTCAGCTCCTCTAAGGATGTAGTTGTCGATGTAAGGCAAGTGGTTCAGGGCAGTGAGTAGATCCCAGCTCCCGCCGGATAACTCAAAAACTTTATTACCAAAATAGGTGTAATTGAACGAGGTCAGCGTGCCGGTTGCATTGTTGTAATTGAAGCTACCGTAGTAGTTGAGTACCTCACCACCGTATCTGATCTGGATATACGATGATGTGGCGACAGTGACTTGTCCGAAGTAGTACAGGTTATCGGAACCCAGTTGACTTCCCATGTCAACGCTATAGTAAGCACGTACAATGGCCATTTCTACCCCTCCGTTGGTGTCTAGTTGATCTCTAATTTAGCACCAAATAATGAGGTAAATCGATGATATCTTGAAGGATGTTTCGAAGAGTCGCTTTTCAGCGGGAGCAGTATGATTATCAAGCCCGATGCGTTGACATAAACGTATCGCAGTAAACAAAAAGGCCCCGCCAGTAAACTGACAGGGCCTTTGTATTCTGTGGTGGCTCGACCTGGAATCGAACCAGGGACACAGGGATTTTCAATTCAAAAGACCGAAAATTTACCTGGCTAATAAATATTCTTCGTAATCGTTGCTGTTCCTTGCCTTACGGCTGTTTTTGCTGTTCTTTATTTATCTCTTAAGTTACCTAGAATATACTGTGAATCACTCGGAAAAGTTACACTGGAGTTACACCAGAGATTCTATGGACAAGAAATTCAACTTCACTCAGGCAAGGATAAAAGCGCTTACCCCACCAGAAAAAGGGCGCTTTGATTACTACGATACGGAAGTCTCTAAATTAGTTTGTCGTATCAGCGCAACCGGAAATAAGTCATTCATCGTCACGAAACGAGTTGATGGCAATCTCAAGAACGTCACCATTGGCAAGTTTCCTGATGTCTCTGTTACAGAAGCCAGGGCAAAAGCGCGAAAGATATTATCTGACCTGGGCTCTGGTATCGATCCAACAGCCGCTAAGCGTAAAAATAAGATTGAACAAACCCCGCTTGCGGAGGTATTAGAGCTTTATCTGGATGATCGTGATCTCAAGCCCTATACCGTCAAAGACTATCGCTACAAATTAAAACTAGGCTTTAGTGATTGGCTAAAGAAACCAGTCAATAGCATTACAGAAGATATGGTGCTTAAGCGGCACAAGAAAATAACCCAAACAGGGAAAACGACTGCAAATACCACTATGCGAGTGCTCAGGCTTACGCTTAATTATGCCCACGCTGTCGGAATGATCGATAACAACCCCACAGCTATTTTGAGCAAGACCAGGATGTGGCATAAAAACAATCGCAAAGATCGTGTCATCCCAAGCAATAAACTACAAGCATGGCATCAAGCTGTAGAAGCTCTGCCAAACCAGAAAGCCAAAGTGTATTTGCTCATGGCTCTATACATGGGATTTAGAAGTAGTGAGTTGCTTACGTTGGAATGGAGCCATGTTGATATGAAAGATCGCTCCATTACGTTGCTTGACACCAAAAATGGCACCAATCACAGACTGCCAATACCGTCAGTGCTGTTTCCATATTTAAAAGAGCTCAAAGTGCTCACAGGCAATTCTGAATGGGTTTTTGCGAGCACTGATCCAGATTCACCAATGGCTATCCCCACGAAACCAATCAAAGCCGTTACTGCGGAGAGTGGTGTTCAGTTCAGTCCACACGATTGCAGGCGTACATTCGCCACTATTGCCGAAGCTGTTGGCTTACCAATGAGTATGATCAAGAGGTTGATGAACCATGTCACCACTAATGATGTGACAGGGGGCTATATAGTGACTGAGGATGAAACGCTAAGAGAAGCCATCAACAAAGTGGCGAATTACATACAAGCACGTGTAACTCAGAAAAATAACGTCATAAGAATAAATGCTTAGAGGGAAGTTAAATTGACTGACAATTTACAGTTTTGGAGAAAATTGGAATGGCTGAGTATTTATGATGCAGCTCTACTGCTATGTGATGTAAATCCAAGTAATAACTTCGCCCTAGATAAGAATGACATTGAGATATACGAGCTTGAGCGTAAGTTTTATACAGTGGGAGCGCCAGAAGCATTCGAGTCGGCACTGACACTGTTACTTGATCATGTAAAGAAGGATCAACAATCTCTCTCCTCACAGCCAAGTGATGAAACTATTTTCAAAGAAGTTCAGTTCAAAAATGGCCATGCTTCGGGCGGAATTAACCCCTCGACAGAAGTCAGAATGAAGTCATTAATTGACTGGTATGTGAAGAATGAATACGACTCAGACTTTTTTACTGTTCAGGCAGAAAAGTATGGTCATGAAAAGAAACCAACTAAACCAGAATATCAAACCAAACTGATGTCAATCATGTATGAAACCATAGAAAGATACTATGGTGAGAATTATGACCCAGATAATCCCGATACCATCTCTAAACAAAGAGATATAGAGGATTGGCTGCAAGAAACTTATTCGCTATCTGGACGACAAGCTGACGCTATATATGTTCTGACAAAACCTGATCATCATAAGAACCCTCAGGGTAAGAAATAAGCTACAGCAAGATTAATGATATTACCCTCAGGGTAGATTGAGACTTATCCCTGAGGGGTAAGCCATTGCCCTTAGGCCTCCATCACTTTGAGAATCCACCGCATGCAAGGTTGTCCTTGCTTTAGAAATTAGGTGAATTCAAGTGAAAAGAAAAATTACTTCCCCACACCCAGCTAGTCAGACTCCATTAATGACTACGAAGGAGGCCGCGGATTATTTAGGTCTCACAGATCGCACCCTGGCAAATTGGAGATGTAGGGGATTTCCACGGCTACCTTATATCAAGCTCGGTAGATCCATTAAGTACCAACAATCCGATCTGGATGCCTATCTAGCAAAGAACTCTCACAATGTTGACGAGGTGGCTTGAGTGATTCGCTTAAACCAAGTCAATAAATCAGAGCTTCTTCAGATTCAGCTCTGCAGTATCAAACAGAAATAAAAAAGCCCGCAGCTGGAATGAGCAGGTGCGAGCTATTTGTCTTGCTTGGTCGCAGATGAGTATATCGCATTTTTGTTTATTCCTCCGAGCTTAAACTTAGTTAAGGAATGAACCGTGATAATAGAACATGAAAACCTAAATCTTCAGCCGTCATTAAGAGAGATGGTTAATATTTTTAATCAATACCACCCAAATTACGTCAGCACGCTCGATTTCTATGCAAATGGTGTTATGAGTCCAGCTGCCGGAGTTTCAAGGCTCAAGAATAATGGGCTAGTTATCGACACATACAAAGCCGATATTGATGACCGCAATGGACGCACTCGAAGAGGCGTAGCCTGCTACAAAATAGTGGGGTTGGAATAATGCTGGACTGGATTGAGGACTTCAAATTATCCGATGAAGAATTAGAAGCCATATCTGAGCCAGAATGGATTATTCCCAATCTCATAATCTCTGGACATATTGTAATGATAACTGCAGAGCCAAATGGCGGTAAGACCACAATAATGTTTCATTTAGCTGGTGAAATGGTTCGGCAAGGCTACAACGTTAACTATGTTAATGCTGATATTTCAGGGGGAGATGCTAAACCATTAGCAAAGCAATCTAATGAGCTTGGTTTTTCCTTGTTACTTCCTGATATGAAAGAGGGAAAGAATATGGATTCTGTTCTATACGAGCTCATAGAGATAAGTAAATCTCAGGACCGTTTTGATGATGTTGTATTCATCTTCGATACATTAAAGAAAATGTTAAATGTAATTAGCAAGAGTGCTGCTAAAAGGTTCTTTGATCTATTCAGGGCATTATCAGCCAAGGGAATGACCATTGTGTTGTTGGCTCACACCAACAAATACAAAGATCAAGAAGGTAATCCTATCTATGAGGGCACTGGTGACTTGAGAGCCGATATTGATGAGCTTATCTATTTGATACCCCAGAGACACGAAGACAAATCTATGACTGTCACAACAAAGCCAGACAAGGTAAGGGGGGCATTCGACCCCATTACTTTCAAGATCTCTCCAGAACGAGTTGTAACGCAATCTGATGATGTCGTTAATACAAAACTTGCCAATGAGATTGCAGAACAGCTTAGGCAAGATCAGGCAGTGATTGACTCAATCAATAAAGCCATTTCAGCTGATTTAGTTACCCAAAAAGATATCATTGGATATTGCTCAAATGATGGGTATGGTCAACGTACAGTTAAAAAAATATTAATCAAATACACAGTCATTACAGATCAACCTGAAGACTCCATAGCTAACTCAAGGGTTATAAGCCAGTTATGGAAAAAATCTAAAGGAGATAAAAACAGTCATATCTTTTCATTTATCTAAAAATGACATTCATGGGGGGATACTTGAACTATGTATCGCCCCCTAAAAATGTATTTTTTGTAAAAATTGATATTTATGTCTTTTTTGTCAGTTTTACGATATAGCTTGGATTGGAGTGATGTTTTCCAGAGAAAACCAGACGATAAAGCCTGTCTCAATTTCTAATAATGACAAAAGTGACACATCAGACCCTCGATACTAATCGTTCAATAAAGCTCTTTGAACAACCAAAATATCTACTGAATGAAATACCTAAACCACCCCTAAAAACTACTCTTTGTTATTTAGTTATCCAAACCTAAACACCAAAACCACAATTTTTGACCATTTTTACTAAATCAAGCCTAAAGGTTATCTAGTCGTATTTGTTCTCAAAAACATCAAAACCAAAAACCTCATTGAATGTCGTTCTCGTATTTTTGTATGACCAATGACGACGATCATCTAGACGAATATATACTTCTTTATCGTCGTGCATGAACGCAAGTGCGTATTGGTCACCGTCATGTATTCTCCATATATCAAGAACAAGGTTGTTTTCTAGCGTGATCTTGGCTAACTGATCACCTTTTTCAATGTTAGTGACTTTAATGACGCCAGTATTTCCAAAGTAACGATTAAAGTATGGATAAACCTGTTTAATTCCAGCGTAACGCTCACCAACAAAGACTCGATATGAAATTCTATCTTCGTTAATACTGATTACCGCATCATCTTTCAGGGTGTCATAGCCTTTTAACCAAAACTCTTTATCAATGATGTCATCTATAAAAACATCAAAGACTTGGTGACTAGATAACAGATCATCATAGTCAATTATTTTTGAGGCTAATTCGTCTGCTTCGAACTGGGCAATTTCAGTTTTACTGTAAACCGCCAGAGTAACGAAAGTGATGATAAAGGCAACAATAGAGATCGCTATGATTCTGGGAAGCGATCTAATGAAGAATCTAGTGGCATTGCTAATAGCCGAAAAAGAATTTTTTGCTACTTGGTTAGTGCTCTGTAGTGCTTTTTCAATGATTAGGTTCTTATGTTCAATGTGAAGGTGTGTGGGTTGCCCACTCTGTAAGGTTGTGTCCTTAACTTGGTTTCCACAGCTTGGGCAAAAAGCATAGCCCTCTTTGATTTGAGAACCACAATTAGAGCAAAACATAATAAATCCTTTTATTTGAGCCTCAGCAATAATAGTTGGCTGAGCTATTTTAGTCAGCATTAAATTTATACTTAGTAGTTCTGGGACTAAAACAACTATTTCTTTTCCCACTCGAGTAACTAAAACAAGGAATGATTAGATCGTATGAGAGTAATGGGATTTGTATTCGCTCTGATAACAAGTTTTGTGGCTGCAGCGGAACCTAAGTCATATGGTTCTGCATTAGTTTTGGAAGTGACAAGTATTTATGATGGAGATACGTTTAGAGCAAACATACGTGATTGGCCTGCCATGATAGGTGAACGAATCAGCATCAGGGTTAGTGGCGTTGATACTCCAGAGCTGCGGGGTAAGTGCGAGAAAGAGAAGCTCCTTGCTAGAAGAGCAAAACAACATACTGTGGCAATGCTGAGAGCTGGCAACGTAATACAACTAGAGAATATTCAGAGAGGAAAATACTTCCGTATTGTGGCAGATGTATATGTCGATGGAGAAAGCCTATCTCAGAGCTTAATAGATGCAAATCTCGGCGTTGCATACTTTGGTTCTACTAAAGCTAAGGATTGGTGTGAGTGACAATTTCTTAACCGCGCCATGTTTAGGGAGAAACTTTTAATTTGCTTATGAACCCAGTAACTTAAATGCTCGATAAATAAAATCAGATATCCCCCCCCGGGTCCTCTTCATATCTCACTTAACTAACAACCCCACCTCTATATCAACTGAGTTAGTGAAGCTAGCCACAGGCAGTCAGGGACGGGATAGCTGCAAGCACAGATAATAAACATTGAGACTGACGCCTAGGAGTAAAGGGCATGCTGTATGGACGCTGAAAGTATTGTTGGTCGGGGAGAGAATGGAAGAGGGGAAAGATGGTCTCCAAAAGTCTGGTAGGTTTTCTGGGCTGACTTTATTGTTCCGTCTTGAATCGCAGCAAGGATGGGCATTCTGAGTTGGTCTCGGATAAGTCGTGAATAATTTTCCCTGCCCTTTATAAGAGCATTTTCTATAGTCACATAATAACTCTTAAGTGTTTCAAGAGAGACTTTACCAGCAGCTAGATATAAGAAATTAGCTCCCACTTTAATTACTGAAGAGAGATCAATCTGGGGTGACTGAAAAGTGTTAATTGCTTGAACTGTTTCAGGAACAAGACTACGAAGATTTTTTTCTGCAGACCACATCAAGTCACCAGCATCAATAGTGGTGAAATTATGACTTCTAAGAAGCTTGTCTAAAG
This sequence comes from Methylophaga sp., assembly GCA_030148085.1. GTDB lineage: Bacteria > Pseudomonadota > Gammaproteobacteria > Nitrosococcales > Methylophagaceae > Methylophaga. The sequence continues at coordinate 9,255 of JASBUF010000038.1, forward strand.
CAAGAGAAGAATATTCGTTTTTAGTAATTGTTCCATCATTTCTTAACATCATCAGCAGAGGCTGAATCCATGTCGTAACTTCGACTCCGACTTCTTCAGCTAGCCCTCTGAGCGCACCATCCTCGCACACAAGAATAGCATCATGCTCTAGCGCCAAATAAATTGCATCTTGCGCTATGTTACTTACAACTTCACCAATTCTAGCCTGACTAGGTGAGGGAGTTTCAGGGCCAATTACAGAAACCACATGACATTCCTCATCCATAAACCTTATTAGGCTTTCTATGAAGGCTTTTCTCTCTCTCAGTAAGCTATCAGGCACTTCCTCGAGTAAAATTTGTCCGTCTTGTTCACAAGCATAAGCTTTTGGAGGCTGAGTTTCGTTTAGCCTTAAAATATTTTTAATAGTGTCTCTGAGTGAGAGACTTATAAGAGGTTTTCCTGTGATTTGAGGAAAAGAGTCAAGAACATTGAGTCTATGAAGTTCGATCAAACTACTCAAATCAAGGACAAATTTTTTATCGGAATTGCTCAAAATACTTATGATTTTTTGCCTTTCTTCTGTCCTGCCAGTACAGACGAAAAGATCATATTGTTTGTATGGCCATTCTAGAATGAGGGTCAATAGGTCTGTGCCTAGTGCTTTTGCCAGTATATCCAGGGGGAGCTTTTGGCTCTGATAGACCCCAAAGACATATTCCACATGAGCCTTTCGTGACTTGAGCGATTCAACCATTTCAGAAGTTGTCAATTCACCTTCTGGAGACAGCATGTTGATGCTCCAGAGTGGGCCATAGTTTGAGACTGACTTTGATATGACGTCTTGAGCTTTTTCTGATGCGAAGGTGTAGATGCTTGTTATCTGTTCAACGCTCGCATGATGCTTTCCTGGTCCTAAATCTACGAAGTCCCCAACTTTCAAGCCAACTATTCTTTTAGCAATTTCTGAGTTCTCAGTAATACACTCAGTCCACCCATTTTCCCCTTGGATATTAAATTCCGTTGGTTGGACAACGACAGAATGTTGAACGTGATTTGATTCAAAAACTACTCGAGAGCCGGGAGTAACTTGTTTCGGCTCATCTACTAAATTAGTATTTTTAAGCAGCAATAAGGTTAGTAGGTAGAAACCCGCAATTCGAGGGTCTTTGGGGTTAGAGTTAATAACTCTATACATCCGCTCTAAGGCTTTTTCCTCAAACCCTAGCTCTATTTCGTACTTTGCTATCTCAAACTCGTTATCAGCGACTAGGGGACTGTATGTTCTGTCTGACCTTAAATAATTCTCTAAGCCTTGGATTTCGTTCATACGAAACAAAGTTGCTAAGTACCAAACAGCAACACCCGAGTCGTGAGGATATTCATGAAGCTCTTGCTCAAGAGCTTCTGATAAGGTTCCAAGATCGCCGCATACTTGAGCCAAGTTTGCTTTCAGTCTTCTGAAGTCTGAAATACTTCTTAGGTCTTCTGGAAGCTGCTCGATGACTTGTTGAGCTTTTACTCTCTGATCGGAGCGAATGAGAGAGGATATGTAGCGCTTGCTCAAGTCATTATCATTCGGTGTTTCAACCAAGGCTTGGTAAAAGATTGAAGCATCGTAGTAACGCTTAAAGTCATATAAGACATCTGCGATTTGCAGTACATCTAATGAGCTCAAGCCATCAGAGTACTCAAGGCTGTCCAGTAATTGATCCCTAGAGTTTGAATCGCCGGATTCATCTAGAATTCTGATGTATAGGGTTTTTAGAGGAATGTATTGATCTAGTTCAGTTGAATGATCCTTTATACATTGAACTGCCTCCTCCTTGCTGTCTGCGTTCCACAAGTAAGAAATACGTAACCCTAAAAGCTCATTTCTTTGAGTTTGATTTAGTTGCCTTTCACTCAGTACAGAGTGAATTTGTTCGAACCATTCCCGATCGCCACTGTTGGCACTGCACTCTAAGAGGATAAAGAGTAAGTCAGTTTGTAAACTGTCTAGCTTGTTGTTGGTGATCTTCTGGATAGATGCAATTTCATTGTCATTCTTTAACTGCTTAACTTTTAGAAGAAGTAACTCAGCTCTATCTGGGCTGTTGTCGAATGAGTAATCAATAATCGATTTGGCTACTTCATGCTCTCCAACAAGACTTGCTGCAGCGAACAGGTTTGTGGCTGACTCGACAAAGTGAGCTGGGCTCTGAGTATTTTTTAAATACTGAATTGGATCATCAAATGCTAAAAATGCCAGCTTGAGTGCTTCACTAACATCTTGCCCGAATTGAGAAAAATGAGCTTTTACGTTATCGACACTTGCCCATGTCAGGGCCGCTCGCAATAACGCTCTTTTCAAGTCAGGAGAATCTGGGTCTAATTTGAGAGCTTTTAGAGCCAAGTTAAACCCCTCTGCATATTCCTCTCTTTCTAATTTGATTTCAGAAAGGATATGAAGAACAGGAATTGATTGTTTTACTGATTCTGGAAGGACTATATCTTCAGTAGGCTTGTCATTAAGCTTTAGTGCATTTAAGTGCAATGCCCAAATTTGTTCGCTCAGTGGAAACTCAGAAAGCTTAGATGTTGAAAACTCTAATCCGGCAGTGAGGTCCCCTTGGAGTAAATATGCACGAATCTTATTTGCGTTGGCTTTTTCTTCATCTGGAGCATAGCCATATGCCGAAAAAAACTCAGCAGCTGCCTTTAGGTAATCGCCCATACCGAGGTAGTATGCAGCTATGTTGGTATGCCATCTGAACTGTGTATATGGTTCTGAGGACGGTATTTCTTCTTCATGAGACTTGAGGACTTCATAAGCCGCTCTGTAGTTGTTTGTATTGAGGTGTTCTTTGACTCTGTCCAACTGCTTATTTAAGAACGTATCCATACGTTCACTTGCAGAGTTAGTTGGGAGGGTCTCATTGACTCTGCCTAGAAGGGGGCCTAGATCGTTTCGTAGGTTTTCAATTTCCTTATGGAGCATGCGAGAGGACAGATCATGAGTTTTTTTACTCTCTTCCCTCTGGATGTTTGCTAATTGCTCGAATCCTCGCTCAAGATCGTCTTTTAGGATGTCTTGCTTTTCAAGAATCTTGTCAAGCTTCTGGCTGCCTTGCTCGATTAGTCTGTGGTCTATAAGCTCTTGAAGGTTGTCATGTTTTTTAAGTTCTTCAAACAAAATACTGAATAGCCACTCTACCTCTTCAGTTAAATTCCCCTCAGACACCACTACAGCCTGAACGCCTAATGCGTCGATTATTTTATTTATATCCGGGTCAAGATTTCTTGAAAGTAGTTTATTTATCTCTGGACAAAGATATTCTTTTAAGAAATTCTCCTCAAAGATTTCATTAGCAAGCTGAGGCTTTGTATCTGAGAAAGTTTTATAAGCTGAATCTATGGAGCTCATAATGCTAGCCTTAAGCGCTCTTTTTTCGTCAGCTTTTTTTGCTTTGTCTGTCAGCCTCTCTAACAACCAAGCAACTGATATCCCTATCGCTGTTTCGACAACCATTACATCTCTTCTGTGATTAGATTTGCTTTACTCTACCAAATACTAGCTCATTAGTATGGAGCGAGAATGAGTAAAGAAGTTTTCATTCCTCAGCTTGAGTAATTTGGAGGGAGCGAAAGTAGTCGAAGTTAACTGAAGAGGATATTAGTGCCGGAAATATATTTGAGAGAATCTTTACTGGTGGACTGGGTAAAGCCGCTAAAAATGGCCTTAAAATCCTTTCTGATTGATGTGCCGAACTAGTTCATCTTTGCTTAATTTATTTCCAATAAATTTACTTATGCTCACAGCACTCACGACATCACTTGCGCATCGTCTATTCGCATCCTTTCAATCGTTCACTTGCTGCTACGCTAGAGCTTCGCAGCCGCATTCATTCGCTCAAGTCTGCTCCTATCCTCAAGCTCGCTCTTTGTAGCACTGAAAGCAACGTAAATTTATCTGGAGGTGTTGGTATGTATGGGAAGGCGGGGAGTGTAGCTATTCACCCGTAGTACCTGGTGAAAGTTACACCTGAGTTACACCAACAAAAAAGGCTTAGCACTGTTAAGTTGCTAAGCCTTTGTATTTTGTGGTGGCTCGACCTGGAATCGAACCAGGGACACAGGGATTTTCAATCCCTTGCTCTACCAACTGAGCTATCGAGCCGATAAGGCTGCGTATTAAACCTGTTCATCGACGGAGTGTCAAGGGGAAACCATGATTATTTCTGGCAAAGCTTGTCGACGTTTAAGCGCCATGCTCTAATGACCAGCTGTTTTTGCAGTAAATTCATTGGATAAACAATGCTGTCACGGAAAAATAGATCGACTTGGCTGCTTATTCTTATCGCGGCACTGGTGCTGATATTCATGCCGATGGTAACCGGAAATTCATGGCAAAGCCTGATTGCTGGTTGGGTAGACGATTATCAGGAAGCCGCTGAAGAGGCCGCTCGTCATGGGGATGATGACGACGATGACGAAGATGGGGAGCAGGAAGAGGCGAAGTCTTTGCTGGTTGAGTTGGATGATGATGTCGTCGATGCAGCAGGAATCCAGACTCTCAATCTGGAAAGAGGTCTGCATTTCGCTGAGTCCAGAGCCTATGCCAGAGTGGTCGATGTGCGTGATCTTATCCAGCGACGTTCGCAGCTGAAACAACTGGAGCTTATGCTCAGTTCGGCACAGATGAAGGAGCAGGCTGAGCTTAAGGAACTCAACCGGCTGCAGAAGCTGGCGGCAGGAACAGGTAGTGTTGCCAGTAAAAATGTGAGTTATGCCGAGGCAAGCTGGCAAGAGGCCCGCAGCAATTTACAGTCGGCCAGATTACAGTTGGAGAATGCCAAAACCGAGATAGCTCAGGGCTGGGGACCTGTCATTACTAGCTGGTTGAACGATGATAAGTCCGAGGAATATGCGCGACTGGTCTCACGGCAGGACACCTTGATTGAAATTACCTTGCCTGTTGCTTTGAGTTTGCCAGCCGATGTCAATGTGATTCGGGTGTCCCGTCAGGGCGATCGCGCATCGGCGAGGAAAGCCTACTTTGTTTCACCGGCCTATGTCGCCGACTATGCAGCGCAGGGTGAAACCTATTATTTCCGCATGGCGACGGGCAAATTACGCCTTGGCATGCGTTTACATGCCTGGATACCACAGAATCAGGATGGTCAGCAGGGCTTTTTTATTCCTGAACAGGCGATTGTCTGGTATGCCGGTAAACCGTGGACCTATGTACAAGAGGATGAGTCGGTATACAGAAGACGCCCCCTTGCCGATGGGGAATCCGTTGCTGGCGGTATTTTTATACAGTCCGAGTTTGAAGCGGGAGATGCATTGGTCATCGCCGGTTCTCAGATGCTGCTCTCTGAAGAGTTTCGCTGGCAAATTATGGATGAAGATGATGATTAATCTGAACGCTGTCTTCACCGGCGAGAGAGGTCGGCATGTTATCTAAGCTGGTGGCCTTTTCGGTTCGTTTTCGTGGCGTGGTGGTGGCTATGGCCATCCTGATGCTGGCTTACGGCTTTTACAAGCTATCTAATGCCAGTCTTGATATTTTTCCGGAATTTGCGCCGAAACAGGTCATTATTCAGACCGAAGCGCAGGGCCTGACTGCAGAACAGGTTGAGATTCTGGTTACTCAGCCGTTGGAGAATGCTTTACGCGGTCTGGTTGGCTTAGAGTCTATCCGTTCAGAGTCGATTCCGAGCCTGTCTGTGTTGATTCTGACCTTTCATGATAAGACCGATATCTATCTGGATAGGCAACTGGTTTCCGAGCGCTTATTGGGTCTGAAAGACGAACTGCCTGCTGGTGTTGAAACACCGTTGATGGTGCCGCTGGAGTCTTCTTCCGGCACCATTATGACCATTGGTCTGACATCAGAAAACCATGACCTGATGCAGCTACGCTCCTTGGTGGACTGGACGTTGGGGCCCCGTCTGCTGAGTGTCGAAGGGGTAGCGGATATCAATGTGTTTGGCGGTCATGAGCGGCAGTTACAGATTCAGATTGATCCCAATCGACTGGCGCAATTCGATCTTTCGGTAGAAGAGGTAACCGAAGCAGCCAGGCAGGCGACCGGCATTCAGGGTAGCGGCTTTATCGAGAATCCCAATCAACGCATGGGCTTGCAGGTCATTGGACAGCCCTTGACCGCGGAACAACTGGCCAAGGTTGTCGTGCGTAAAACAGGGGTAGATATTCTGCACCTAGGCGATGTGGCCTCGGTGAAAACAGCGCCTGCACCGACCATCGGTGGTGCGGCGGTAGGCACAGTGCCCGGCGTCGTATTGATGGTGATCGGTCAGTTTGATGCCGAAACGCTGGCCATTACCGAAGGTGTAGAAGCGGCACTGGCTGAGTTTAAAGATGGCTTTGAGGCAGAAGGCATCTCCCTACATGATGATTTGTTCCGTCCGGCCAACTACATCGAGAGCTCACTACACAATATTCGTGAGCATCTGTTCGTCGGTGGCGGCTTGGTGATGCTGGTACTAGTGCTGTTTTTATTCAACCTGCGCACCGCTTTGATTTCCCTGACAGCCATTCCGCTGTCGATCGTCGCAGCCCTGATCGTTCTGCTGGAGTTCGGCATCAATATCAACATCATGGTGTTGGGTGGTCTGGCTATTGCCTTGGGTGAGGTGGTCGATGACGCCATTATCGATACCGAGAATATTTTCCGCCGACTGCGCGAAAATGCGGCCCTGCCTCAGCCTCGCTCAACACTGGATGTGGTCTATCAGGCCTCGATGGAGGTGCGTAGTTCCGTGGTCTACGCCAGCTTTATCGTGATGCTGGTGTTTGTGCCGCTGCTGACCCTGAGTGGGGTGGCAGGGAGGATGTTTGAACCTCTGGGCGAAGCCTATATTCTGGCGATTTTTGCCTCTTTGTTGGTCGCACTGACAGTCACCCCGGCGCTCTGTCATATCCTGCTTGCGAACAAGGGCGATATCAGTGAAAACGAACCGCCGCTAGTCAGATGGATAAAACCAGCCTATGGCCGTATCCTACATGCCGTCAGTCAGGCGCCAAGGCTGACGATTATGGGGGTGCTGTTATTCTGCTTGGCCGGTCTTGGCATCCTACCGTTGCTGGGAGGTAGCTTCCTGCCGGAACTGCGGGAAGGGCATTACATTATTCATACGGCGAGTATTCCCGGCACTTCGATTGGTGAGTCTTTACGAATCGGCGGTGAAATAGAAAAACGGGTCGCGGAAATTCCCGGGGTCAGGGCCACCTCACAGTGGGCCGGGCGCGCAGAGCGTGGCGCGGATACCTATGGCACGCATTACAGTGAATATGAAGTCGATCTGGAACCTATGGATGGCCCGTCACAGCAGCGGGTGCTGGATGAAATCCGAGAGATTCTGGAAGCCTTCCCGGGTATCAACTCAGAAGTAAACTCGTTTCTCACCGAGCGTATCGATGAGACCATCTCTGGCTACACCTCGCCGGTCGTAGTCAATATCTACGGTAAGGAACTGGACACGCTGGATAACAAGGCTCAGGAAGTCGCCAGAGTGATGCAAAGCATTGAGGGGGCGACCGATGTGCAATTGCGCGCGCCACCCAGCGAGCCACAACTGGAAGTCCGTTTGGATCTGGATAAACTCGCGTTTTGGGGGCTGAGCCCTAAACTGGTGATGGATACTCTGAAAACCGCCTATGACGGTACGGTTGTGGGGCAGGCTTATGAAGGGAATCAGGTTTTTGATGTGGTGGTTGTGGTGCCTGAAATCTTGCGTCAACAGCCACGGCATGTACGTGAATTGCCCATCCGGTCAGCAGACGGCTTTATGCTGCGCCTGGAAGATGTGGCGACCGTGCAACAGGTCTCCGGCAGACATGCCATTTTGCACCGCGATGCACAGCGCCTGCAGACCGTTACCTGTAATGTGGCTGACCGCGATCTGGCCTCGTTTTTTAACGAACTGAGGGAGCGGGTGCATGATGAGGTTGAGTTCAGTGCTGATATTTACCCTGAATTTACCGGGGCCGCTATTGCGCAAGCGCAGTCACGTGAGGACTTGATTGTCCACTCCAGCCTGGCGGGTATTGCCGTGCTGTTATTGCTGTATCTGGCCTTACGCAGTGTGCGTAATGTGGCGTTGGTTTTGATTAACCTGCCGTTCTCTCTGGTCGGTGGTGTGATTGCGGTGCTGGTGACCAATGGCGTGTTATCTATCGGTTCGATGGTCGGCTTTGTCACCTTGTTTGGTATCACCCTACGCAACTCGATCATGCTGGTGTCGCATTTTCAGTATCTGGTGGTTGAGGAAGGTGCGAAGTGGAATCTGGACACCGCCATACGCGGCGCTCAGGAGCGTTTGCCTTCGATTTTGATTACCGCGCTGGTGACCTCTCTGGCGATGTTACCGATTGCGGTGAACTCGGATAATCCGGGGCGTGAAATTATGGGGCCGATGGCGAGCATTATTATCGGCGGCCTGATTTCGTCAACGATCCTGAATCTATTAGTGTTGCCAAGTGTGATGCTTCGCTACGGCCGTTTTGAGAAAAGCGAACAGGCTTAGTCCAGAGGAATAAGAAACGCAGCGGCAATAATCACGAAAACGATAAGAACAAATAGCAGATCCAGCATCAGTGTTGAATCGCAAAGCTCTGTGCCTGATCATCCCGCTGCTCGGCAAAGAACACATAAATCCGTTTTAATTCATTGGGTTTGAAATGGATCAGGATGAGTTGTTGGCCGGGATGAATCAGATTAGGGTCATGGCCCATGGTGTGGGTGCTGAAATTATAAATGTAGCTGGATTGGACTTTCTGACTGAGGATTTTACCCAGAAATGAGCTTAGCCCGGTGGGCAGAGGCTCATCTGCATCGGCCGGGATGGTCACGCGCACCAGATCCCGATTAGTGGCAACACCTTCCAGTGACAGCCCCTGTCGGAAGCGGTGTATCAGCCCCTGTTGAATAATGCCCCACAAGCCCTGAACATCGGCCTGACTGACGCGGTGCAGATAAAACAGTGCATTATCAGGTAATTCGCCCGATTTGATGATGTTTTTGATGGACAGTTCATCAATACCACGATTGATAGTGGCAATGACTTGCTGGGAGGCCGCGATATCAGTGTTAGCCAGCTCACCGGCAGTCATCTGCTGCGTGTGTTTGTGTTCGGTGATCAGGGTCACCGCTGCGGCAAGGTCGAGATCGTTATTTTTCAGTAAATCGGCCAGTGGGGCACTGATCAGATTGCCATCAGCCTGCTCAATGGTAATGATCTGATGGTGATCATCGATGTCCTTGGCCAGTTGTTCCAGCGTGGTTTCGCTGCGTTCGTGTTCGATAAAGTGCAACGTTAGAGGTGTATCTGCGGTGAGGCTCTGATCCTGCTTCAGTTCGCCAATCGTGGTGTTGCGGTGTTCCAGTCTTGGAATCGCGATGATGCCATCATGGCGGACAAATTCTCCCTGCTGCTCAGTGACGGTAACGACTTGTTGCTCTTCCGGCCGCGGTGCCAGCTTATCGACAAAGATCGCCGCTTCCTCTTCCATGACCTGTTGACGAGCTGGGGCAGGTTCATAGCCTTCCACATCAACGGTTTCCAGTTCGGGCTCTTCCAGTTCGAGCGGCGGGCCGACGGTATGTTCGGTGCGGGAGGGTTGTAAATCAGCGAAGAGCACATAGCCGATCACGACAATGATGAGCAGAGCCAGAATGGCTGGTATAAGCGATGGTGACGGTCGGGCAGGTTTGGCCATAACAATAGGCTTTTCGGCAGTGACGTTAAGCTGAGAATAAGCCACTCAATGTCTTTGGATCAAGTTTGCAACGGAATGTTTGCTGATCGATGTCGGATGCATCGAGTTGCTGTAGAACTTGCTCTGCCTGTGCAGCCGATGACACCGGACTAAGCGGGATCAAATCGAGCAGGGCCGCAAGTAGTGTGTCTTCAGCTGGGGCTGCTCTAAGTGTGGCCACGACGGCATCACAGAGGCGCGTTAAATCGACCTGAGACAGCAGATAGGGAATGCGCTTGAGCGAGGCCAGATTGCCCTGACAGTCAAAGACCAGAGCAAAACGTGCCAGCAAGGCTTGGTGTTGCTTGAGACTGTCTATCTGTTGCCTATCAAAGCGATGTTGTATCGGTACCAGTATCGCCCGTGAGGCTAGTTCGCCTTTTCTCAGAGCCTGTATAAACTGCTCACGACGCAAAGCATGATCGGCAGCTTGTAAATCAATGAGTTCAGGCTCAGGGGATGCCAGCACGGCATAACGCTGATGCAGCAAGGTCAGAGAGTGACCATAATGATTGCTGGGCGAAACGATGCTAGAACGAATAGGCCGGATAGGGCTATGTTCGGCACTTGCACGATAGCTGGCGGCGCGATCGTTGACCCTGTTAGCGGGTTCTGTCAGCGCTAACTCATCCTGCACGGCTTCCACCGTTTCCGGCTCAGCCAATGCTTCCTCAACCGCACGGGTAATCAAGCCGTGGATCAGACGTGCATCGCGAAAGCGCACTTCATGCTTGGTCGGATGTACATTCACATCTACCCTATCCAGTGGCAGGGTCAGGTACAGCACATAGGCAGGCTGGCGGCCCGCAGGCAGGGCATCGCCATAGGCCTGACGCACAGCATGGTTAATGATACGGTCACGAATCACGCGACCATTAATAAAGAAGTACTGCACATCGGTCTGTGCCCGGTGGGCAGAGCGTTTTCCTACCCAGCCGTGCAAACGGATATCTTCAAACTGCTGTTCCATAAAACTGGCTTCACGGACAAAGCTATTGCCACAGATTTTGGCGACTCGCTGGTGGAACAGATTGGGATCGCTCAGACGGGGCAGGTGAATCTGCATTTGCTCTGAAAATGTTGCGGAAAAACCAATATCGAAACGACTCAAAGCCAGACGGTTAAAGGTGGTCTGTAAGTGATTCAGTTCGGTTTTATCACTGCGCAGAAAGCGACGCCGGGCGGGTAGATTAAAAAACAGCTCGGCCACACTGATCGTGGTGCCATCAGGGTGGGCAGCCGGTTCCGGCTCGGCATGCTCATTAAGCAGTTGCCAACCACAGGACTGGGCCGCTTGTTTAGACGTCAAAGTCAGTCTGGATACGGAGGCGATACTGGGCAACGCTTCGCCACGAAAGCCGAGGCTGGCGATATGACTGAGCTGCTCACTACTGCTGAGCTTGCTGGTGGCATGGCGACTCAGCGCCAGCGTCAGATCATCCGGGTGAATACCACTGCCATTATCCGTGATGCGGATGAGTTGACTGCCTGCCCCTTCGATATGAATATCGATTTGGGTGGCTCCGGCATCGATGCTGTTTTCAACCAGTTCTTTAAGCACGGAGGCCGGTCGTTCGACCACTTCGCCGGCGGCGATTTGGTTGGCGAGTTGCAGGGGCAGGGCATGGATACGTGAGGCGTTCATCACGCTAGTTTAACAGCAAGACACTTGCCTGCCGCTAGGGAATCTTCAGTACTTCACCGATGTGTAGTGTCGAACCGGACAGCTGATTCACAGTGCGAATATCGGCCATGCTGACCTGATAACGCTGTGCGATCATGCTGAGCGTGTCGCCGGCGCTGACAATATGCTGCTGGGGTAGATGCGTGCCGGGCAGTGGGTTACGTTGGAAGTAATTGCGAATGCCAACCATCATCGCGTTAGCCAGTTTGTACTGATGGTTGCTGTTGCGTAATTTCTGTTCTTCTTCCGGGTTAGAGATGAAGGCGGTTTCGACCAGAATCGATGGGATATCGGGCGATTTCAGTACCACAAAGGCGGCAGATTCCACTTGTTTCTTATGCACATGACCGACGCGTTTAAGGCCGGATAAAACAGTGTTGCCGACTTCCAGACTGGCTTCCAGACTGGCGTCCTGAGACAAGTCGAGCAGGACGGAGGCCAGCATCTGATCTTTGTCTTCCAGGCTGATACCACCGGCCAGATCCGAAGAGTTTTCACGGTCAGCCAGGATTTGTGCGGCCTCACTACTGGCGCCACGTTCAGACAACACATACACCGAAGAGCCACGTGCACTGCGTTTATGGAAGGCATCGGCGTGGATGGAAATAAACATATCGGCACCGTTCTCACGGGCACGACGGATACGTTGACGTAGGGTGATAAAGGTATCGTTATCACGAGTCATGTAGGAGCGCATGCCCGGCTCCTGATCAACCAACTGGGCTAGTCGTTTGGCGACCGACAGCACGATATCTTTTTCCTTGGTACCTTTGGGGCCGATAGCACCGGAATCCTGACCGCCATGACCCGGATCAATCGCAATAACAATATCGCGGCGAGGAAGTACCTTGTTGCTTTTGACCGCATTGGCGTCGGCACGGGCCTGTGAACTGGCAATCTGAGTGGTGGGTTGTGTCTGCTGTTCCGCTTTTTCCTGCGCCGCAAGCAGAGGTTGTTGGGCTTGGCTCGGGGTGTAGTTTAAATCCACCACCAGACGATGCGGGTAGGACTTATTTGGTCCTAAAGTTTGGCTTTCATACTGCACCTTGTGCGCCAGATCGAGCACGATTCGCAAGGTTTGCTGATCATAGGCGGCGTAGCGTACGGCTTGTACCGGCGTGTTAAACAGCGACGGGATAATGAGTTTATTTCGCTGACGGAAATTTTTGATGTCGATTACCAGTCGGTGCGGATTGGCCAGTGTAAAGATTTGATAATCCGCCTTGGCATCAAGGTCAAATACCAGTCGCGCGCTCTGAGCATCATGTGAGACACGGATACCCCTGACAGAGTCTGCCACGGCCAGCCCGCTTAACATCAACATAACAATACTCAGCAGAAGACGGAGCATATCTTCATCCCTAAAACGACTTGCATAGTATTGTGTCGCTGGTGTATTTAAAAATCAAGTTTTCCATGTAAATAAATAAGATAGCGTTAAAACCTGAACTAAATATGAAGTTGTTCGCAGATTTCTTCACCCCGTTGTGAGCGAGGCGAAATCGTCGCCAGACGAGCATGGTCACGGTACTCAAGTTGAACCAATACGTCCGGTTCAGGTAAATACTCACTACCGCGTTGCGCCCACTCAATCAGGCATATTGCATTCTGTTGCAGGTAGTCGTCCAGGCCCAGAAATTCAAGCTCACCCGGATCGCTGAGCCGGTATAGATCAAAATGAAACAGGGGGCGTCCGGCCAGTTCATAGTGCTCAACCAGGGTGTAGGTCGGGCTTTTGACCTTACCCTTATGGCCGAGCGCTTGAAGGAAACCGCGAGTCAGGGTGGTTTTGCCAGCACCCAGCTCACCTTCCAGATGGATCACACATAATTGAGCTGGGCAGACGTTCGCGAGCGCGGCACCGAGTGCCAGAGTTGCGTGTTCATCAGCCAGAAATTGTTCCACTACAGACCTGCTTTTTAATATCGAAGGTTGACCAACTGCCGCAGGTGCGGCATTAAGTCCATCGCGAGCATACCACGTTCACCATCTTGTTCGGCGGCTTTATCGGCAGCCATGCCGTGCAGACAGACGCCAAGACAGGCGGCATCAATGGGACTATGACCCTGAGCCAGCAAACCGCCGATAATACCGGACAACGCATCGCCCATGCCGCCGCTGGCCATGCCGGGGTTGCCTGACGTGGACAGATGAACAGGTAGCTTCCCATCAAAAATCAGGGTGCCGGCCCCTTTAAGAATAATGACACCGCCATAGCGTTGATGCAGTTGCTGCACGGCGGCAAAGCGATCAGTCTGGACTTGCTTTGTCGTGCAGCCAAGCAAACGACCAGCCTCGCCGGGATGAGGCGTCAGAACCCAGTGATCGCTGTGGTGCGGCGTCTTACTGAGCAGGTTCAATGCATCGGCATCCACCACCATCGGCAGTCCGGATTGCATGGCCAGTCTGTAAAGGCTCTCGCCCCAGGCATGCTGTCCGAGGCCCGGCCCCAGGGTCAGCGCATCGGCCTTTTGCAGCAGGGGCAGAAGCTGTTCGACCCTATCAACACCATGACACATCAGTTCCGGGCGGGTCAGATTAAATACCGGCGCATGATCATTACGCGTTGCCACACTGATTAAACCAGCGCCGACTCGGGCGCCGGCCTCTGCGGCGATTCTGGCTGCACCGGCCATACCATGATCTCCGCCGATAACCAGCAGGTGGCCGTATAGCCCTTTGTGTGCGGTACGTTCTCGTGGTGCCAATAAGGCTGCATAGTCGTCCAGATTTATCCGCCGTGCGCGGGGTAGAACCTGTGCATAAAGCGAGGCCGGGGCCTGTAAGTTGTCAAAACAGATCTGGCCGCAAAACTGGGGGCCATCGCCGCTGAACAGACCGGTATTCAGGCCAATAAAACTAAGCGTCACAGAGGCTTTTACAGCGCTGCCGAGTTCACTACCGCTGTTGGCATGGATGCCGGAGGGAATGTCCAAAGAGAGTACCGGAATGTTCTCTGCATCATTGATAGCAGCAATAGCATCGGCGTAGAGCCCACGAACAGGGCGGTCGAGACCGGTACCGAACAAAGCATCAATGATGACATCGCAGGCTGGCAGGCTGCCATCGAACTGATAAACGGGATGGTCGGTCGCCAACAACGCTTCTCTTGCTGAGCGTGTCTCATCGCTCATTTTATCGGTATGGCCGACTTCAAGCAGACTGACCTGAAACTCTGTTGCCAAGGCTTGGCGCGCCAGCTCATAGCCGTCGCCGCCGTTGTTACCGCTGCCGCAGACAATCACCATGTGTTTCGCCTGCGGCCAGAAATGTTTGATGCTTTGTAAAGCGGCAGCACCAGCACGGGCCATGAGTGTGCCGGCCGGTGTGTGGTGTTGTTCTATGATGAGGCGGTCAAGTTCACGGGTCTGTTCGGCGGTATAGAGTTCAGGTGGCAGCGTGAGCATAATGCTAATCCGGTTAGCAGCGGCGGAGAGTTTTATAATAACGCGCATGAGTGAAAATTACACAGCCACTGAGGGGCAGCAAATACTACAGCGAATCGAGCGCTGGGCCCGTTCTGTGGGCTTTCAGGGGCTGGGAGTCAGTGATGTTGATTTGCATCAGGCGGAGCACTATCTGCAGGCCTGGCTCGCCAAAGGCTTTCATGGCGAGATGGGCTTTATGGAAAAGCATGGCAGCAAACGGACTCATCCTGAAGAGCTGGTGGAGGGCACGCTGCGGGTCATCAGTGTGCGTATGGATTACTGGCCGGGCGAAGCGGCTGAACCATGGCAGGTGCTGGAAGACTCCGAAAAAGGCTTTGTATCCCGCTACGCGCTGGGCCGTGATTACCACAAGCTGATGCGTAAACGGCTGGCCAGACTGGCGCAGAAGATGGAGAAAGAGCTCGGCCCGATGGGCTACCGGGTGTTTACCGACAGTGCGCCGGTGATGGAAAAAGCGCTGGCCGAAAAAGCGGGGGTGGGTTGGATAGGCAAACACAGCAATGTACTCAGCCGTGAGCATGGCTCGTATTTTTTCCTCGGGGAAATTTATACCGATCTGCCGTTACCGCTGACTGAAGCGACTACTGCACATTGTGGTAGCTGCACGGCTTGTCTGGATATCTGTCCGACGCAGGCGATTGTCGCACCGTATCAGGTGGATGCCCGCCGCTGTATTTCGTATCTGACGATTGAGCTTCGCGGCAGCATTCCCGAAGAGTTTCGCCCAATGATGGGTAATCGCATCTATGGCTGTGATGACTGTCAGCTGGTGTGTCCGTGGAATAAATATGCCCAGTCGACCAGCGAACCCGATTATCTTCCGAGAGAAGGACTGGATGCGCCGCAACTGGTGGATTTGTTCAACTGGGATGAAGCCACTTTTCTGAATCGGCTGGAAGGCAGTCCGATCCGACGTATCGGTTATGAATGCTGGCTACGTAATATTGCCGTGGCGCTGGGTAATGCTGACAGTTCACCTGTAGTTATCGCTGCTCTGCAGCAAAAACAAAACCATACTTCGACTCTGGTCAGAGAGCATGTCATCTGGGCGCTGGCACAGCACGGTCTGTCATAAATCTGTCATAGCGCTGATGTATTTTTTCTGGTTGATTTTTATTTCTTCCAGGCATCCAAATGAAGCTCTCCAGCGTCTCACGAATTTTGACTTCGGCCATTGTTGGTCTGTTGATTCTTTCTGCTGTTACCGGCATCTGGGGCTGGCGGCAGCTGGATAAACCGTATCAGATAGCGGGCGAGTTTCAGCTTTACCGCAATACCTTTGATATTGAGGTGCGGATTTTGCTCGAACGTTATCTGGCCAGCGGTCAGGCAGACTTACTGCAACAGGCAGAAGACAAGCTCAACAGCTTGCTGGAACGTCGTTTTGACTGGCTGGAAGAAGCGGATAATGAACATATCCATGATGCCATCCGGCAGCTTCACGAGCAGGTTCAGGCTGTCCGTGCTGCTGGAAAGCTGGCCGCCAACCCGCAGGCTTTATTGATCAATAACGAACGTGAACGAGCCGGTGATATCGGCATTCTGGTGGAGTATGCCCAGCAGGCCGGTTTCCAGTTTGCCGAGGAACAGACACTTTTTTTGGCGACCCTTGGACAGATTGGACGCAATTTAAACCGCCTCAGCCAGCAACGACAGGCCTTTTTTGAGCAGCAGGATAGTTCGCAGCAGCAGGCCTTATTGGGGCTCAACAAACAGCTCGCCGAACAGGTGGCAAAGCTTGAGGCACTGCCACGCTTTGGTATTTACACGGAAATGGATGAATTTGCGCTTGGCGCACAGGAAGCGGATGAAATCGGCGAAGTAGGCATTGCCTCGCTGAAAAGCCTGACCAACCGTTACGAAAAGGAAATTGCTAACACTATCAGCCTGCAGGAGCAGGTAAATCAAAGTCGTGATGATCTGAATCAGCAGATTGTCAGTTTGCAGAGCACCCTGGAACTGGCGGCGCGGCAGATCGGCGTGATTAAAGAGCGTATCAGCAGTCAGGTGCGCTGGGTCCTGCTGGTTACACTTCTAATGATAGTTGTGGCTGTCAGTATGCAGGCCTGGCTGCAAAACCAGACCTTGCATTATTTACTGCGACTGGAAACATTCTTTGCCGGCATGCTGAAAGGTAATTACCAGCAGCAACTGGAAACTGAGGCACGCTTTGACGAAGCCCGCTCGGTGAACCGCTCTGCTAATCACCTTCAACAATATCTCGCGGAGTTGATCAATAAACTTGATAGTCAGGCGGGCTCAGTGATTGAAGCCAGTCAGTCCATGCAACTGGTTGCCGGTTCAACCTCGGAGCTGACCCGTCAGCAATTTGCCGCGACTGAACAGGTGGCGACGGCGGTGACCGAACTGTCCTATTCGTTCAAGGAAGTGGCGAGTAATGCGAGTCAGGCTTCTGTTTCTGCGAACGACGCTAGCGAAGCGGCCCAGACTGCCAAGCAGACCTTGATCCAGGCCACCCGGTTGAGTGAACGACTGGCTGTCGATCTGATGGATGTGGAAAAAGTCATGAGCAAACTGGAGCAGAACGGCAATAACATCCGCGCCGTACTGGAAGTTATTCAGGGAGTGGCCGAGCAGACCAATCTACTGGCACTGAATGCCGCGATTGAAGCTGCCCGCGCTGGCGAACATGGTCGTGGTTTTTCCGTGGTCGCCGACGAAGTCAGGCAGTTGGCATCACGTACCACCCAGTCCACGGAAGAAATTCGTGCCATTATTGAGCAACTGACCCAATCGGGCAGTGAAGCAACCAGCATCGTTACCCGGCAGAGTCACGCTGCTGCTGCCTGTGCCAAGCAGACCGCACAGGCCAGCCTGGCGATTGAACCGGCGGTGGATGCGGTACAGATGATTAACCAGATCAATGCGGCGATTGCGACGGCAACGCAGCAGCAGACCAGCACGGTGGATGAGATCGCTCGCACCACCGAGCAAATTAAGACCGACTCACAGCAGGTCGATCAGCATGTGGCCGAGATTAATCAGGCAGGGCAGAGTCTCACTGCAATCAGTCATACCCTTGAGCAACTGGTCAGGCAGTTAAAGCAGCCAGCCTAAATCAAGGCTCGGCGAGGGGGATATCAAACCAGAAGGTCGAGCCAATACCTTCTTCGCTCTCAAAATCGAGTTTGCCACCCATCGCTTCCAGCAGGTTTTTGGTGATGATAAGGCCAACGCCGCTACCTTCAATGCCGGTGTTTTCCTGCCCGAGGCGCGAGAAGGATCGAAACATCTGTTCCTGGTGCTTATAGGAAATACCAAACCCGGTATCGCGAATGCGAACCCGTAGCTTGTTTCCCATGCGGTCATAACGCACGGCTAGCTTACCGTCCTGATGGTTGTATTTAATACCGTTGCTGAGCAGGTTGATCAAGACCTGTTTAAGTCGCATCGGGTCAGCGAATACCTTGAGTTGAGGCGAGGGAGCAATATCCAGCGTGATGGCTTTTTCGTCGGCCTGACGCTGTACCAGATGCAGGCAGTCATCGACCAATTTGCCTATGTCCAGTGATGTCGGGTTGAGTTCGAGTTTACCGGCTTCGACTTTGGCCAGATCGAGCACCTGATTGATCAAGGTAAGTAAATGGTTACTTGCCTTTGTAATATGGCCAAGGCTCTCTTGTTGCTGTTCAGTTGGAGGAGTAAAAGGATCGGTTTCAAGCAGTTGAGTAAAGCCCAGAATGGCATTCAGCGGGGTGCGCAATTCATGGCTCATACTGGAGAGAAACTCACTTTTGGCCAGACTGGCCTTTTCGGCTTCCTCTTTCGCCGCCGCCAGTTCCTGGGTTTGTTTTTCCAGCAGTTTGTTGACACAGAGGGCACGCCAGTACTCAGTATTCGCCCGCTTGGCCTGCACTTGCAGAAAGATAAAATAGGCCAGTAAACCAAATATCAGGCTGGCAGAAGTCAGCGTCCAGTTAACAAAAACGGTGAACAGTATCGGTATAAAAATCAGCGCCAGATAACACTCCGCCATGCGTTTCCAGATAAACAGGCTGGTCGCCGCACCGGCAGCAATACCGATGGTGAACATCAGAATAATCATGTTCGAAATGCTGTTCTCATACAGGTAGAGGCTAAGAGAAACATATAAGCCCCAGACGGTGGCTGAGAGTAAAAACAGCGTCGTGCTGAGTCGTCGCCAGGCTTCGATACTCAATTGGTTTCTAAACAAAAACCAGATACTCATCAGCCGTAAGACGACAACAACAACAATAAGGGTAAACAGGCTGCAAACCAGAGCGCAAGGTTCTTGCAGGATCGGTGATGACAGGGCTGAAATAAACATCGCCAGCAGAATGATGATACCGCCCGGGATGGAGCGTTTGGCCAGATCTTTGGCTGCAAAGATATTCAGTTCGGTGATGGTTTGCGGATCAAACGCCGGCAGCGCCGGATCCTTATAGCCGTGTAATGTGTGTTTAGCCATGATGATGTTACTGATGTCTTCTTCAGGCAATCATACATGATGCTTGTTTGAGCGCGACGCTTTAATTGGTTTTGAGTCTGGCAAAGGCATCAATCGCCAATTGACGAGCCAGTTTGTAGTCGATAACCGGTTCCGGGTAACCCAAATTTTGTCTTATTTCCGGCGAGGGATCGTGAATTTGTTTGCCCTTCAATGAGCTTAATTCGGGCACAAAGCGCCGAATGAACTCACCTTCCGGATCAAAGCGTTCAGATTGACGGGTGGGGTTGAATACACGGAAATAGGGGGCGGCATCACAGCCGGTGGAAGCGCTCCACTGCCAGCCACCGTTGTTTGCGGCAAACTCCCCATCAATCAGCTGCTGCATAAAAAACTGTTCGCCGCGGCGCCAGTCAATCAGCAGTAGTTTGGTCAGAAAGCTGGCAGCAATCATGCGCAGACGGTTGTGCATCCAGCCGGTCTGGCGTAATTGGCGCATGGCGGCATCGACAATGGGAAAGCCGGTTTTGCCATCACACCAGGCCTGAAAACCGGCTTCATCCTGCTGCCAGATGACGTTGTCGGTTTCCGGTTTAAACGGCTTTTCCATACTGAGGCGGGGGAAGTGTAGTAACAGTTGCCGGTAAAAGTCCCGCCAGGCCAGTTCACGCAACCAGTCGTTGCCCTGCCACTCCATTCCTTGCGCACCACAGTGGTATTGAATGCTGGCGAGCAGGCGGCGAGGGCCAATGCGGCCGATAGCCATATACGGTGACAGCGTGCTGGTGGCGGGTTCGGCTGGGTAGTCACGACGTTCAGGGTAGGCCTTGAGCCGCTTTTCGCAAAAGCGATGCAGTTTTGTCAGCACCTCTTCTTCCACAGAGGGCCAGAGATCATCTCGAAAGTCACCTGCCCAGTCAGGTTTCTGATAATCAAATTCGAACGCATCGGACTGTGCTGTTGGCATCGGGAATGGCTGCCTTTGGGTTTGCTGCAACAGTTGCAACCAACGCCGGTAGTAGGGCGTGAACACTTTAAACGGTTCACCCTGCTGGGTGAGAACCGGCGCGGAGACAATCAGGTCGCTGTCCAATGCATGGCTGGCGATACCTGCCTCAGCGAGTGACTCCGCCACAGTCAGATCACGGCGACGTTCATCCAACGGCGTTTCCTGATTAAACCAGACGGCATGGAGCTCGCGTTGCTGACACAGTGCCACAAGTTCTGCTGCTACATCAGAGAAATAAGCGACTTCGCGCTGGTGGAATGGAATACCCCTGACAGCTAGCTGCTTACCGATGTCTTCCAGACAGGCGGCTTTCAGACCCTGCTTGGCTGGCGATTCATCATGCTGTTGCCATTGTTGCGGTGTGGCGATAAACACCACCTCAATCGCGCCTTGCTGTTGAGCCAAAGATAAAGCGGGATTGTCGTCCAAGCGCAGATCATTACGTAGCCAGACCAATTGCGTTGCTTTCATTGGGTTTCCTTATTTTTACGCTGTCCCATATGAGCATAGAGCCATGCTGCTCGTTCTCGGATTTCAGTCTGCTCATCGTTGCCTTTGTTTTGCCAGTTTCTGACTTGCATACCTAGTCTGGGGTTGGTGGCCAGCCACTCCTGATGCTGATCGATAAAAGACCAGTACAGCGTGGTAAACGGGCAGGCCTGTTCTCCGGCTGCCTGCTTGGGATCATACGGGCAGCTATCACAATAATTCGACATCCGATTAATGTAGGCACCGCTGGCGATGTAGGGTTTAGAACCGACTATGCCGCCATCGGCATACTGACTCATGCCGAGCGTGTTCGGTATTTCTACCCAGGCTACGGCATCGACATACATACCTAGATACCAGTCATGGATTTGTTGGGGCTTTACACCCCATAGCAGACTGAACAGCCCGGTCACCATCAAGCGCTGAATATGATGACCATA
Source organism: Methylophaga sp. (assembly GCA_030148085.1). Taxonomy (GTDB): domain Bacteria; phylum Pseudomonadota; class Gammaproteobacteria; order Nitrosococcales; family Methylophagaceae; genus Methylophaga. Next base: position 30,499 of record JASBUF010000038.1, read on the forward strand.
ACCGTGAGTGAGTACTTGCGCTATTGCCTGATGCAGGCAGACCATCTCAGTGTCTGCATCCCAATAGAACGCAGGCAGATCGTTTTGAGCATCGAGGGCATTGTAGTCCAGCCAGTACTCCCGGTAATACCAGTACAGGCCACGCACATATTCACGCCAGCCGAGGATCTGGCGAATAAAGCCCTCAACAGCATTAATCGGTGCTTTGCCCTGATGATAAGCTCGCTCGGCAGCATCGATCACTTCCTGAGGGTGCAATAGTTTAAGGTTCAGGCTGCTCGATAAACGGGCATGAAACAGAAAGGGTGCATCCTGCCACATCGCATCCTGATAATCGCCGAATTGCGGCAGCCGTTGCTGGATAAAGTCATCCAGCAGCGCCAGAGCCTGTTCACGAGTGACTGGCCAGTGAAAAGGCATGGCCTGTCCCGGCAGGTTCGGTAAGTATTTTTCGATATCATTAATCACCGACAGAGTGATGGCATCAGGCTCGAAGAAACCAGTTTGTTCAGTATCAGGCGGGCCTGACTTATTAAATGATTTGCGATTGTCTTTATCGAAATTCCACCGGCCACCGGTAGGCTTATTATTGTCATCCATCAGAATCTGCCGATCCTGACGCAGATAACGATACCAATTCTCCATACGTGGTTGGATGCGTTCCTTCATCCACTGATGAAACTCGCCGCGACGAGTGATGAAGTGGTTGTCAGCCAGCCATTCGATCTTAAGTTGGTGCTCATCACAACAACGTTCCAATTGTTTCATGATGCTGACATCACCCGGTAGAACACAGCGAATGTGTGTAAAGGCTGATTGTGCAAGCAAAGGCGAGAGCGCACTTGAAAGGCTTTCCCGTTGGGCATCGATACTGAAGTAATGCAGAAAAAAGCCTTCTGCTTTGATGGCTTCAGTAAAGTGACGCATTGCCGAGAGAAACAGAATACTGCGTTGTTTGTTGGAAGCTGGCCGGTTTGATTCCGCGATGACTTCGGCCATCCAGAATTCATCCTGTTCGGCATCAATATCCTGCCACAGCAGACTGTCACGGTTGAGCTGGTCACCCAAGATCAGGTTGAGACGTCTAATCATGCCATGCCTCATCGGCGATGCGCAGTGGTGTGATCTGCAACTTATGATGCGCTTGCTTGACTGGTTTCAGCAAAAACCGCAGCAGAATTCGATAGGTATCTTTATCGAAAAAAGCGGGGTCCTCGTCTAACTGATGTAAGCGCTGAGTGCAGTCGGTTTCATCCCGAACCTTACCCAGATAACGCCATTGATCGATAAGGTGATAGTCCGGTTCACCGTGCTCATCATGCAGCGGATACTCAGCAACCAGGATCGGCCCCGGCCAGGGCCACTGCTGATTTTTCAGGGTCCCTAGAGCCAACGCAACACGCAGGTTGTAGCTCGCTACTGATTCAGCACCACAGCAGGCACCACGACATTTTTTTAACTGGTAGCCGAAACAACTACCGCGTTGTCGTTTTTCCAGGCCACATAATTTCTGACAAAGCTGATGTTCCTGTGTCAGGTGTAACAGTCTGTCCTGGGCCTGTTTGCGACTGCGAAACAAACCATAGCGTTGCGTGATGTCATGAATCGCCGTCATATCCGTCACCACACATTCGAGAGTGTGGTAACCCTTAGCATTAGAGCTTTGAACCAGTTGATAGAGTTTTTTGGTTTTAGTCTGACGTTGATTGTAGCGGGGAGAAAACTCTTTTATCTCGGCATTTTCGAGCAGTTGTGCACCAAAATCGGAAGCCGTTTTCTCAAAGGTGATTTGATGCAGCTGAGTGCTGATATCAAGGGACTTTCTGTTTTTGTAATCCTGACTGAAGTGACTTAACACGCGGTCGCGGATGTTGATCGACTTACCGATATATAGCAGGCTGCCTTCAGCATCATAAAAGCGATAGATGCCGGGGGATTCGGGTAATTCGTTGATTTGAGAAGGCGAAATATGACTCGGCAAGGTCGGGCGTTTAATCACCTGCCGCCAGCTTTGTTCAATCTCGTCGGCGGTGAAATGTTCGCTGATATGTTGCAGAAAAGCGAGTATGACCTCTGTATCTACCATAGCCCGATGACGATCATTCAGGGTAAGACCAAGCCGTTCGATGATGCGATCCAGACCATGATGACGATGCTCAGGGAAGAAATGCCGACTTAGGCGGACGCTGCATAGCGTTTTGCTCTCTAACGAGCGACCGCAACGCAGAAAGGCCTGTTTCAGGAAGCTGTAATCGAAGCGCGCATTGTGGGCAACAATGACGCTGTCCTCAAGTCGCTGGTGAAGGGCATCCGCGATGTCCTCAAAGCGTGGTGCATCAGCAACCATGTCGTCACTGATCCCAGTGAGGCGGGTTATCCAGGGGGGGATAGGCATGCCTGGATTGAGCAAGGTTTGCCAGCGATCGATGACCTGACCATTGCAAATTTCAATCAACGCAAGCTCGGTCATCCGATCATAGCTAGCGCGGCCACCTGTGGTTTCACAGTCAAGCAACACCATTTTTGCTGGAAATGCGGACAGGTCAGTCATCAGCGTGTCCGCGCTGACGTCGACAGCGCTCTGAGCAGTATTTCACCTGCAGCCAGTCGCGTTGCCATTTCTTACGCCAGAGAAAAGGGCGGCCGCAAACTGCACAGAGTTTGGCGGGAAGGGTCAGTTTTTGATGTGCCATAGTCACGCTATCAATTACAGAGCTGATACCGTGGTTTGGATTACCCTGAGCGGTATGAGTTCCCTATACGGTCTCAGGCAGCTTAATCAGGTGCTCACGGTAGTGCTGCAGTTCGCGGATGGAATCCTTGATGTCGTCCATCGCCAGATGTGAAGCATTTTTCTTAAAGGATTTCTCAACCTTGGGCGCCCATCTACGTGCCAATTCCTTAAAGCTGCTGACATCCAGATTACGGTAATGGAAAAAAGCTTCCAGCTCCGGCATACAACGTGCCATAAAACGGCGGTCCTGACAGATGCTGTTACCGCACATCGGTGACACTCCTGCGGGAACGTATTTACGCAGAAATTCCAGCGTTTTCTGTTCCGCTTCGGCTTCGTTTACTGTGCTGTTGCGAACCCGTTCGGTCAGACCCGACTTGCCGTGTTGTCGGGTGTTCCACTCATCCATGCCATCAAGAATGGTGTCAGGTTGATGGATAGCGAAGACAGGGCCTTCAGCAAGTACATTGAGTTGTGCATCGGTCACAATGGTGGCGATTTCAATGATGTAGTCAGAATTGGTGTCGAGACCGGTCATTTCCAGGTCAATCCAGATCAGGTTATTTTTGCTTTTGGCCATGGTCTCCGTCTTTCTGTCTGTGAGTCAGATGAACTTACTTGCCAGAGATTGTATCAAAGGCTACTCTGCATGGCATTTTATACACTT
>JASBUF010000058.1 GCA_030148085.1 Methylophaga sp.
GCACTAAATTCATTCATGCACTGTGGCTAGTGCTGAAGCGATATGGTGGAAAGCCTGTTGTACGTTTTGTAGCGGGGTGCCGATATTCATTCGCATAAAACCACTGCCGCTATCACCAAACACATACCCCGGATTCATACCTACTCCTGCCTGCTCAATAAAAAACGCACGTAGTGCTTCATTACTCAGCCTAATTTCGCGGCAATCCAGCCACAGCAGATAAGTACCTTCGGGCTCAATGAGATCAATAGCTTCCAACTCCGAAGCCACGTAAGCCCTTGCCCATTGCATCGTCTGCTGCAGATAGCTCATCAACGCATCAAGCCACTCATCACCATATTGGTATGCGGCTTCAAAGGCAGTGATGCTGAACGGGTTAGCTGCGCTGACATGCCAGCTTTCATAGACGGCATTAATTGCATTACACTGAGCCTTATCAGGCACCACCAGCGTGGATAATCCAAGACCGGGGATATTGAAGGTTTTACTTGGCGCAATAGTGGTCAGCACATTCACCGAGTCAGTCAGCGATGCCAACGGATAATGGGTTTGGCCGGGGTAAATCAGATCGGCATGAATCTCGTCTGAAATAATGGTCAACTGATAGCGTTCGGCCAGAGCCAGTAGGTCTTGCAACTCTTGCTTCGACCAGACCCGGCCTACCGGGTTATGCGGTGAGCATAACAGCAGCAAACGAGCGCCTTGTTTGGCACAGTCCTCCAGATGCGTCAGGTCCATGCTGTATCGTCCCAGCTCGAGTTTGAGAGGGTTCAAAAGTAACTCTCTGCCCGTTTTCGTCACCGCAGTGAAAAACGGAAAATACACCGGTGGCTGCACAATGACTTTATCACCCGGTTCGGTCAACGCCTCAATCGCGGCGTGAATCGAGGGCACCACTCCCGGACACATGACAATCTCTGAACGATTCAATGTCCATTGATAGCGACGCTTACACCAGTCGATCATGGACTGATACATTGAGTCCGGATACAGGGTGTAGCCATAAACCGGATGCTGCGCTCTGACCGTCAAGGCTTCTGACACCGCTGGCGGGCAGGCAAAATCCATATCCGCTACCCACATCGGCATCACATCACTACGGCCGAAATAGGCCTGGCGGGCATCAAATTTGAGGCTGCTGGAACGGCTACGATCTATGGCTGCATCAAAATCAAAACTCATTTTCTGCGTTTCCACACCGTCAATTCAGACAAGGTATGTTGAAACTTACGGCTGGTTTCACGAATAACAAATGGCACGGACTCCGGTCCACGAATTAACTCAAAGTGCGGCTCAAGCAGTTCTTTCAGACCATCCAGTGTGGTGAAGCTTTCACCGTCTTTTTTGAAACCGCCCAGCCAGTCCGATTTCTCAGTATGTTCTTCCAGCCAGGTATAAGGTGAGGCCAAAATCAGAACTCCACCTTCGTTTAAGCGCTCATGCACGGTGCGCAGGAACTGGGCGGGTCGGTAAAGTCTGTCGATAAGGTTGGCGGCCAGAATCAGATCATAATCACGATAAATGGCCTTGAGGTTACAGGCATCGCCCTGCATAAACGCGACCTTGTGCGCGACCTCCGCCAGACCCAGTTGATCCAGCCGGCGCTCTTCATAGTGCACCAACTCGCCTTCATCGGTGATGGTGTAACGCACCACGCCTCGCTCAGCCATTTGCACACCGAGATTAATTAGTCGGGCTGAAAAATCTACACCGGTGACATGATCAAAGTGTCTGGCCAATTCAAAGCTGGCTCGGCCTACCGCGCAACCAATATCCAGTGCGCGGCCCTTGGGCTGTTCACCCATCACCTCAATCGCGAGTTCCGCCAAGGCTCTGGGGAAGTTAGGCACATTGAAGTACTGCTCGCCATAATGAAACTCGGCGTACTGTGACAGCATGGTGTCGGTTTCATAGTTAGAGTGAGGTAGCTCGACCTTGGCATCCGAGACCACATAGCGGAAACCGGCATGCTGGAAGAAATGGCGACGAAACGCATAACGCGCGGCACGACGGCTTTCATTGCCACAGGAGATCCATGATCCACCTTTCATTAAATTGTGCTGACCATCGTAGGTCGGTGTGGTGAAGTCATCGTAAATCGGGTGAACTTTAAAACCATCAAAGGGATAGGTTGGTGTTTCCGTCCACTGCCAGACATTACCGACCACATCAAACACATCACCGTGAGCAAACTGATCGACCGGGCAGGATGACGCGGCATAATCGAGATGAATATTGGCTGGTGCCTGATTGGTATCCAGTTCGGCCAGGCCAGAATGGTCGTAGATCCGATACCACTCATCTTCGGTAGGCAAACGCACTGGCTGCCCCGTCTGCTCGGCTTTCCAATTACAAAAAGCCTTGGCTTCGTGATAATTCACATCCACCGGCCAGTTCCACGGCATCGCAATGACTTCTGCCATCAATCGTAACTGCCAGCCTTGCTTGCTTTTAATCCAGAAAGTCGGGTGTTTCGCCTCGGTAAACTGACGCCAGGCCAGTCCTTCTTCTTCCCAGTAGCGATCGCTGCGATAACCACCGGCCTCAACAAACTGTAAGAACTCCTGATTACTGACCAGAAAGCGTGAGGTCTCAAAGGCTTCAATCTCTGCCTCATGCTGGCCGTACTCATTATCCCAGCCATAAATGATGTCGTTGTAGTCTTTGCCAATCGTGACCTGACCAGCCGGTATCGCTACTAGACTGTTTTGTGGCGCGTCACCCACATCACTGCAGGCTTGCCACTCAGGGCGTGGCTGAAGCCAGTCCAGCTGTTGCTGACGAATCAGTACCGATGAAGTTTCAAGGTGAATCTGCTCATGCTCAATGCCCATCAAAATCGCCCACCAGGGGTTGTCCCAACCAATCGGTAATTTCAAAGGTGCTTTCTGAATGACCTTGTTGATCATCGCTTTGACCTGCTGGCGATAGGCCTTGACCTCTGCCACGGCAGGCCAGTCGTAATGATCGTCATTAAGATCGTCCCAACTCATCTCATCAACGCCAACGGCAAACATGGATTCAAATTTGGGGTTGATGCGCTTGTCGATAAGCCCAGCCAGCAACATCTTATTCACGAAAAAGGTCGCGGTATGGCCGAAATAGAAGATCAGCGGGTGACGCAGAGAAATGGACTTGCGGTAATAGGCTTCGTCGGATTTAAGCAAGTCGAACAGAGACTCATAACGCTCAAAGGTGAAATTAAAATACGCCGCAATTTCCTGTCGTTTGGCTGCGGCGTCCTTTCCATCCAGTTGCGGGGTGCGCAGAATTTGGTTTTCTGCGGTCGTGCTTTTCTTCACTGAGCTTTCAGCAGTCATGGTTATACTCCATCGCTTTTGCTTAAGGTTATTGTGCGCTGATTTGTTATGACTAATGAAGCAGGGAATTGTTGCGAAAAAAGATCTAACCGCCGATCTGTTTCGCCAGCCAGGCCGTTTTGGCCGACAACTCCAGCGAACAACTCCATTTATACGCCAGGTTTATAGTTTCAGCACAGGCATAGACACCATGGCCACAGACCACAGCCAGCTTGTGCGATTTTAATTGCTCTGCCACGGCCTGCGGTGAGATAGCGACATAGTCTTCATAAGGAATACGAATCACCGGGACGAAGGGGAAATAATACTGCCCCTCAAAATCGACCGGTACGAAATTCTCACCATTTAAGGTCATCGCCACGGCATGTGGACCATGGCTGTGAAACACCGCGCGAGCTTCAGGATTTTGCCGATAGACTTCGACGTGCAGGGGAGCATCCAGCGACGCGCCTTCTTCCTGCTCGCCTTCCAGCGTGCAGCGAATCAGATCTTCAGCTTGCAGAGTGTCGGCACAACAGCCGGTAGGGGTCACCCAGACCTCATCATGCCAGCGGAACGAGGCATTGCCACTGTGAGAATCATTACAGCCATGCTGACGCAGCCAGCGGTAATGCTGAACCAGCTCCTGTTTCAGTTGATGTAAATCAGGCAGCCTCTTCATCGTCCTGTTTCTTCAGCAAATCTTCAATATGACGCAGCCACTGTCCGGCTTGACGGCTTTGACTGTCAAAAGCCATCGCCCGGGTAAACGCCGTTTTAGCCTGCTCTAACTGAGACAGGTTGAAGTAGCTGGTGCCGAGCAATAATTGAGCACGGCCCTGCTCCTGACTCGTCAATTTAGTTAGTGCCTGTTCCAGTGTAGTAACCGCCTGCTCCCAGCTTTCCATGCTGACATAGACCTGCGCCAGTTTCAGATGACTCTGACCACTGCTATCCATCGCCAACAGTTTGTTCAGCGTTTCTGCAGCCAACGTGTTTTCCCTTGCCGCCAACCAGCTATCTGCCTGCTTTTTCAGATGCTCAAAATTAGCGGCAATCACCCCCTCATCCATCGCTTTTTGTAACAACTTGCCTGATTTATAAGGAATATGCAGATAGCGGTACATGTCGGCGAGGTTAACGACCGTGTTGGGATCGCCCAGATCCAGTCTGTCTGCCAGCATTCTGACGGCCAGCGCGGAAAATTCCTGTTCCTGCGCCTGATACAAGGCTGCCAGTTGGTCCCAGTACAGTTTTCGATGTGGGTATCGGGTGATCAGGGTTTCCAGCACGGCAATCGCTGACTTGTATTGCTTGAGTGACATATGCGCAGACAATTGCAGCCGATACCAATCTTCATTCGGATCAGTGTCGTTCTTGATAGCGATGCGGATCCGCTCTATTGCCTTGCTGAAATTTTCCACCCGGAAATAGGCCGTTGCCAACAAGACGTAGACACTGTTCTGCGGCTTGGCTTCTTTGCTGAGCCACTGTTCCATCAGACCGATGCCCTTGTTGTACTGCTCATCAGCAATCAAAATCTGCGCGAGGTTGAAGCGCAAATCATGACTGACCTGTTCCGGCAAGGCTTGCGCATCCAGTGCCTGCTGAAAGGCCGCTGCGGCTTTATCGTATTGTCCCTGTTCTGCATGCAGGTAGCCGATGGTTTGTTGTACCACGGCGCGGTCATAACTGCCGCTGTCGGTCTGTCCCAGAAGATCATTCAGACGCTGACCGGCTTCTTGGTATTTCTCAGCCTGCATCAGTTCCTGCGCCTTGCTCAGTGACTTATAGGTTTTCTCCGTCAGCAAGTATTTGTCTTCCGCCATCAGCGGTGTCGCCAGACACAGGCTAAGTATCAATAACGGTAAGGTGATCAGCTTTTTCATCGGGCCAGTTTAAACTCAATTTCCTGGGTGGCTTGTCTTTCGACCGGCTGCCCGTCCACCAGTTTCGGTTTGAATTTCCATTTCAAAATAGCGTCGATCGCCTCATCATTAAAGATATTGGCGGGCTCAGCCTTGATCACTTTGGCTTCGCGTACCGTCCCTTCCTTAGTGATGAGAAATTGCACGGTCACCACACCTTCAATTCCACGCCGTGCCGCAACCCGAGGGTATTTGGGCTGAGTGCGGACAAGAGGCACGACCTCATTATCAATAATCGGGCCACTAATCGGCTCAGGAGCCGGTGCCGGAGCGGCCTTCGGGGCTGCTGAAAAATCACCGAGGTAAGGACCACCGGTAATATTCATCGGCACATCAATTCGTGGCACGTCCAGTTGTGGTGTCGGAGGTTTAGGTTTATCCGCTGGCGGTGCAGGGGTAGATGGTGGCGGAGGTGGCTGTTCCGGAGGTGGCGGCTTTTTCGGCAATTCACGCTTTTTGGTTTCAGGCTCAGTGTCTTCACGTTTCAAGCGCACAAAATCCAGCAGACGAATATCTTCCGTGAGCTGCTTGTCCACACCCTTGCTGCTGGTCATATGCTGCATCAGCATGAACAGCCCAAAGTTAACCAATAACGCCAGAATAATACCGATTGCCAATCTCATAGCTGCGTGCCGTTATTCCTTTTCTGCTGCGATCGACACATTGGCAACCCCCGCCAGACGGGCCTGATCCATGACTTCGATCAGCAAGCCGGTTTTGGCATCTTCATCAGCCAGAATAATGACCGAACCTTCCGGGTTTTCCGCATACATACGCTCGACATTAGCACGCACGGCTCGTCGATCAATCTGACGCTTGTCCATCCAGATTTCACCGTTGGACTTAATGGAAATCAGGATATTCGCCCGTTCTTTCTTCACTGCTGTTTTAGCCGTCGGCCGGTTTACATCAACACCGGTTTCCTTCACAAACGAGGTAGTCACAATGAAGAAGATCAGCAGAATAAACACCATATCGATCAACGGCGTCATATTGATTTCTGCGATACCGCCGCTTTGCCGGCGGGAATGTCGGTTTCTCATCTTTTGTTCCTAATCTCTGCGCAGGGCATCCGCCACGTTATCGACTTCACGTGCCACTCGTTGACTTAACTGGGTACTGAAATACAGGCCGGATAAGGACGTCAGCAAGCCGCCCATCGTGGTAATCAATGCCACCGAGATACCCCCCGCCATACCGCGGGTGTTGCCGGTACCGAACACGGTCATCACATCAAAGGTCTGAATCATGCCATTCACGGTACCGAGCAGTCCCAGCATTGGCAAAGCCACAGTCAGCGTTCTTATCGACATCAAATAGCGCTGCAATGCTACCCGGCTTTCGGCAATCATGCCCTGACGGATCTGATGGGCATACCAGCTGGTGCGATCGCGGCGCTGATGCCAGTCTTCAATCAACTGCTTGACCTGTTTCGGATGTTGCACATACACAAACAGGTAACGCTCGATGATTAAGGTCCACATCAAAATTGACGCCAACAGGATCAGCCACAGCACAAAGCCGCCGCTCTCCATCAATAGCTGAATGCGAAACAAGCCGTCAGTCAGACTGTCCATGTTGCTTTTCCGCGTTACGGGCGACGATGGCCGCACTTTCTTCATCCAGAATCTGGATCAAACGGTTCGATTTGCTCGACAAGCCGCTATGGATCAACAGCAACGGAATGGCGACAGCCAGACCTAACTCCGTCGTGACCAGAGCCTGTGAAATACCACCTGACATCAGCTTAGGATCACCGGTACCAAACAGCGTGATCGACTGGAAGGTTTCAATCATGCCCGACACAGTACCCAACAGTCCCAACATCGGTGCAATGGCAGCTAGAATGGCCAAGGTAATCAGGCCACGTTCCAGTTTCGGTGTTTCACGCAGAATGGCTTCATCCAGCTTCAATTGCAGGGTTTCCACATCCTGTGCCAGTTTGTCGTTGTAAACCGACAGAATGCGACCTAGTGGATTTTTAAGGCTGACTTCGTCCTGTTTCTGTTGCTGAGCTACACCACGCCCCGCCCCCAATAAGGACAAGAACTGTAATAAAGCCACCAGCAGCCCGACCGCGCCGAGGATCAGGATGATATAGCCAATCCAGCCACCCTGGACGATTCGCTCTTTCAAAGTTGGAGTCTGTACCAGCAGAGCCATAATAGCGCCACGAGTGGGGTCAACCACCACTGGCATTAACTCACCCGACTCCGCTTCTTCAAAATCTTGAACCAGCGTGCGCAGGCGATCGACTGGCTGTCTGGCCAACTCGACCAGATTACCGGTTTCAGGCAGGTAACGCAGGAATCGGCCATCGCTAAACGCTGTGAACACACCAATCCGGATCACTTGTTGTGATTCGACTTCACCACTGACACTAATCACCGGTGCTTCGAATTGCTCTACCTTACCGGATTCGGTCATCTCTTCCTGAAGTGTCAACCACAAGGTGCGCAGCTCATCGATCGAAGGCTGTTGCTTGCTTTCACTGAGTTTATTCAGAAACGTCAGTCTTCCGGTCTTGGTCACCGAGGTCATTGAGCTTTCCAGTACAGCACGACCATCATTGGCAATTTGCCTTACCGTGCCAAACAGTTCACCCAGCGAGCCTGATTTCTCATCCAGCAGTTGCTGCTGCTTCGCCAACGTATTTTCCAGATCGGTAAACGCCTGGTTCAGTTGCGCGGTACGCTGTTCTTCGAAGGCCAGTTGACGACGGGCCTCGTCCAGCAGACGCGCCTGCTGGTCATGAGCTTCAACAAATTCCGCTTCACGTAACTTGTTCTGCTGTTGTTCCAGCACGTGCTCCCGTTTGACCTGATCCAACAGTTCATCCAGATTAGCTGGCTTCTCTGCTGCCAATACAGGCATCGACAAGCTCAGGGCCAAAAAAGCATAGAGGTACTGTTTCATTGCTCACCTCCTGCTGCCGCTGTTTTCACCGGTAACACCAGAAGATCTGGTGGTAACTGCTTGCGAGCAACTTTAAGACCATCTGCCACTGCCTGCAGATAGCTGCCTGGTAGCGGCTGCCATGCCTGACTGTTGTTATCCCAGAAGCCGGCTTCCCTCCCATCAAGCGTGAGGTAATACAAGCTGGTGCGACCTATACGCAGGAAATCGACGGTGCGATTGTCACCATCGCTGGGTAATCCCGCCTGATATGCTTCGATAGTACGGCCGTATTCGGTTTCGACTTGATAGGCTTCCATGATGCGACGGTATTTTTCAGACAGGGAAACATCAGCCCGGCCCATCATCGTTTTCAATGCGACGATACGATTGGTGCGCTCTTCCTGCAAAAACGGGATATCCAAGGCAACGAATTGCTCGAGTACCGTAATCATCTGGGTCATCAACGGCACAATGTCGCGCTGAGTCGTTTCGATATTTTTGAGTTGCTGGGCGATGGATGTGAGTTCTGTGCGCTGCGAGCTGACCAGGGTTTCCAGTTGATCGTTGTAGGCTTTCAGGCTTTGTGTTTGCTGCAACACATCGCGGTATTCAGCGACCATGTCGATGGTTCCGTCAGCGAGGCTATCAATCCGCTGCTGTGATTGCTGTGCGGCTTGATCAGTATTGACTTGGGTATCGATGGCCTCTTCCAGAGCCCCTGCTACGGCTCCCAGTGGTAGCGCTGTCAGCAGTGCCAACGGCCATATTCGTCTTGTTATCAACTTCAACTGCATAGGTATGTGATCCCATGTTCGCCGAGGGGTTCGGCATTGCAAAAACACCATCTTAACAAGACTTATCAGGCGTGGAAATGGAAATACGAATGAAGTCGGGAGGCAAATGACAGGCAAAAAAAAGCCGGGTAACAGGGTACCCGGCCTAAACCTTCATAGAAGGAGAGAGAAATATAAGACTATAGAAGCTGAAATTTCTATAACTTGAGGACAAGTCTACAGCTGGCAAGCCTTTTAGGAATGAGCGACTTGTCCCAATAAAACGGGAATTTATTCCTTTGTTTCTCTCTCGACTTCCCGATAGCTCTAAGATGACAGGCCGTGGCTGATGGCAAAACGCATCAGTTCAGCGGTTTTACTAATGTCCAGTTTGCTCTTTATCTGGGTCAGATTGTTGGCCACCGTTTTATAGCTGATACCGAGTACATCAGAAATCTCGTTCATGCTCTTACCTTCACCAAGCAGGCGGAGGATTTCCAGCTCACGTCGCGACAAATCACTGAGCGCACTGGTGCCGGCATCAATATTGAGCATGGCCAGTTGCTGCGCCATATCTGGGCTCAGATAGATTTTTCCATCGAGCACTTTTTCTACGGCTTCGACCAGGTGGTCTGCCGCATTATTCTTGGTGATATAGCCTCTGGCACCGGCCTGCATCGCACGTGAGGCAAACACCGGATCTTCATGCATGCTGAACATCAGCACCTTGGCATCTTCACGGTTAGCACGGATTCGGCGAAGTACTTCCAGACCGCCCATGCCCGGCAGCGTGATATCCAGCAGTACCATATCCGGGTATTGCTCTTGAAACAGACGGTAACCTTCCTCGCCGGTTTCCGCTTCCAGTACGTTAGACGAGGGTATTTGCTGGATTAACTGACGACACCCTGCTCTGACTATAGGGTGATCGTCCACCACCAAGATTGTTACTGCCTGCTTCATTATTATCACCTTTAAGAGGAATCAATACCCGGACTTGCAGCCCTCGTCCTTCTTCCGTGTCAAATGCAATCCGACCACCCAGTGCCGATACCCGTTCACGCATACCAATTAAACCAAAGCCACTGACCAGATTGGCATCCAGCCCTTTACCATCATCCGTCACGGCCACTTTGATAGCCTCGCCCTCATGGCGAACCTCCACCTTGACGTGGCTGGCCGCCGCATGGCGTACACAGTTGGTGGTACATTCCTGCACCACACGATACACCGTGACCTGCAGGGTATCAGGCAAACCGTGGAAATCACCAACGAAGTCCCACTCCCAGTCAATTTCCGGCTGCCGGTCACGCCAGTTGTGCAACATATCACGTAAGGCCTCGGTCAGGCCCAAATCATCCAGAGTCATCGGCCGCAGACGACTGAGCATTTTACGTACCAGCGACTGAATATGGTTAGTGATGGTCTTGACCGAACTGACTTTCTCTTCAATCTGTGGAATCGCATTTTCTTCGGCCATGCGTTCAATTTCACCCAGATCAACACGAATACCGAACAGACAGGGAGCCAGTTCATCATGGAGTTCGCGAGCCAGATCGCGTCGTTCTGATTCCTGCAAACTCAGCATATTACCAGCAAGGGCATGGTTCTCCGCCATGGTTTGTTCCAATACACTCGCCATATGGTTAAAGCGGATCTGGATAGGGTTCAGTTCTTTTACCGCCGTGGTGTCGACCCGTGCAGAGAAGTCTCCCTGCTCCAGGTGACCGAGCGCATCGGATAGCTGCGACAAAGGTTTAAGGCCTTGTCTGAGTGCCATATAAATCAGCAACAGTATCAACACTAGAAAGATGAGTCCGAGCCAGAACAAAGTATTGATATCCTGCCAGACCTCGGTGACCTCATCACTGGGATCAGCTTCGACAACGAGATAGCCATAAGACTTGCTGCCCTTGGTGATCAAACGTCGGAATGCCACCGCTTCCGGCTCCATCATGCGAATAAACCAGTCTGGCGCATCGGGTTTGTTAAAGAAACCGATCTGATCTTCCTGCCCGATCAGAGGGTGACCGTTCATATCTTCAAACCAGGCGCGGATATGCCGGGTATGACGCACACTATCGACGATGAGGGTCAGGCGCTCACTCAGATCATTTGAAAAGCGTAAGGTCGGCAATGCGTTGACCAACAAGCCCTTGGCAAGCTGGGTACTGGACGCCATTTCCTGTGCCAATGCCTGCCGCGCATTCTGCACCATGAAGTAGCCTGCCGCGGCAAAGTTAATCAGCAGGATGATGCTGACGATAATCAACAATCGTAATTTTAAGCTCATAACATCAGTAAAATGGCTGAGATGAGTTAGAATTATCGCACATCTTGAAACCGTAGAGATTTAGGAAACGGCATGCAAAACAACCACGAATTGTTCCAACAAGCACAAAAACATATTCCCGGCGGTGTGAACTCACCAGTACGGGCTTTCAAAGGCGTCGGCGGGGACCCGATCTTCTTCCGCGAAGGCAAAGGCGCCTGGCTGACCGATGCCGAAGGCAAACAATACGTGGACTACATTGGCTCGTGGGGTCCAATGATTGTGGGTCATGCACACCCGGAAGTACTCACTGCTGTCAAAGAAGCCGTCAATCACGGTCTCGGTTTTGGTGCCCCGACTGAGATTGAAACCACCATGGCCGATCTGGTCTGCGAACTGGTGCCATCGATGGACTTGGTTCGTATGGTCAGCTCCGGTACCGAAGCCACGATGAGCGCCATCCGCCTTGCTCGCGGTTATACCGGCCGTGACAAAATCGTCAAATTCGAAGGCTGCTACCACGGTCATGCTGACTCGCTGTTGGTTAAAGCCGGCTCTGGCGCGTTGACTCTCGGTGTACCCTCTTCCAGTGGTGTGCCTGCCTCTCTGGCCGAACACACCTTGACTCTGCGCTTTAATGATCTGGCTTCAGTGCGTGAATGCTTCCAGCAAGTTGGTGAACAGATCGCCTGCATTATTGTTGAGCCAGTCGCCGGTAACATGAACTGCATTCCACCCGCACCGGGTTTCCTCGAAGGCTTACGCCAAATCTGTGATGAATTCGGTACCGTGCTGATTTTTGATGAAGTGATGACCGGTTTCCGCGTGGCATTGGGCGGCGCGCAGGCTCACTATGGTGTGACGCCGGACCTGACCACCTTCGGTAAAGTCATCGGTGGCGGTCTCCCTGTGGGTGCGTTTGGCGGTAAACGCGCAGTGATGGAACATATTGCCCCACTCGGTCCGGTCTATCAGGCAGGTACCCTGTCCGGTAACCCGATTGCGATGGCCGCAGGTCTGGCGACATTAAAGCTGGTGCAAACAACCGGTTTCCACGAGCAACTGAGCGCAGCCACCAGCAAACTGGTCGCCGGTCTGCAACAGGCCGCTGATGAAGCTGGTGTTCCAATGACGACTAACCATGTTGGCGGCATGTTCGGTTTGTTCTTCACCGAAGACAAACAGGTCAGCTTTTACGAGCAGGTGGCAAACAGTAATCAGGAGCGCTTCAAGCAGTTCTTCCATGCCATGCTCGATCGTGGTGTGTATCTGGCACCGTCTGCCTTTGAAGCCGGTTTCCTGTCTGCAGCGCATGGTGATAAAGAAATTGACTTCACCATTAATGCCGCCAAAGAAGCCTTTGCGACTTTGTAAACAAGACTCCCTGCACATGGCCATATATCAGTGATGTGTGGCCATTTTTCCAGTTAACGGAACTCGCCTATGACCACCCTGTACTGGCACGACTATGAAACCTCTGGCACCGATCCCCGCTATGATCGCCCGATGCAGTTTGCCGGTATTCGTACCGATGAAGATCTGAATACCGTCGGTGAGCCGTTGATGATTTTCTGCAAACCGGCTGGCGACTTTCTGCCCCACCCACAAGCAGCTTTAGTTACAGGTCTGACGCCACAGCAGGCAGAGAGAGACGGTTTAACCGAAGCCGAATTTATCCGTCGCATTCATGATGAGTTGGCCGAAGCGGGTACATGTGGCGTCGGTTATAACAGCCTGCGTTTTGATGATGAGTTCACCCGCTTTACCTTGTTCCGTAATTTCTACGATGCCTATGCCCGTGAATGGCAAAACGGCAACTCGCGCTGGGATATCATTGATATGGTGCGCCTGACCCGCGCGTTACGACCGGAAGGCATCAACTGGCCAGATCGCAAAGATGGCAACCCCAGCTTTCGTCTGGAAGACTTAACTGCGGCCAATGGCATTGAGCACAGTGGTGCCCATGATGCGTTGGCTGACGTCTACGCCACCATAGAAATGGCCAAACTGATTAAAAACGCACAGCCCAAACTGTACGACTTCGTGTTCAACCATCGTCGCAAACACGATATCTCACCACTCCTGAGCCTGCATGAGCGCAAGCCGGTATTGCATGTATCACGCATGTATCCGGGTGAGTATTGTGGTACCGCCTTGGTCGTGCCGCTGGTCAAAGATCCCACCAACAGCAATGGCATTGTTGTTTACGATCTGCGTCATGATCCCAGCGATCTGATTCATCTCGATGCCGATACTTTGCGTGAGCGCTTATTTACTGCCACACAGGATCTACCGGACGGTGTCAGCCGTCCTGCTTTGAAAACTCTACATATCAACAAATGCCCCGTGGTTGTGCCTGCTAGTACGCTGGATGATGCCGCTGCCGAGCGATTGCAAATTGATCGCAGCAAACACGATGAGCATCTGGCCATGCTCAATGCTGCCGGTGATCTCAGTGCCAAACTGCAACAGATCTTTACCAAACCCGACTATGACGATATTGCCGATCCCGATGCCAGCCTCTATGGCGGCGGCTTTTTCAGTGACGGTGATAAACGTAAGATGGACCTGATTCGTAGCGCCGAACCGGAAATGTTGAAAACCCTAAGCATTCCGTTTGAAGATAGCCGTCTGCCTGAACTGTTATTCCGCTACCGCGCCCGAAACTGGCCGGATACCTTGAATGATGAAGAACAAGCAGTGTGGTTACAGCATCGTCAGGACCGCTTGGGTGACAATGCGCCGGAGGCGATTCTGAACCTGTCACGCTTTGAAGCCGCATTACAGGAATGTCGTGAACAGACGACGGAATTGGCAAATTTGAAAGTACTGGACGAGTTGGCAGATTACGCCTCTCGTTTACGTAGTGAGCTCGCTTTCTAAGTCGAAGTCGTAAGAGTCATTGCGCTATAATAGCGGTCTTTTTTCGCTTTATTGTCAGGAATTTATGTCAACGCCGCGCGCTATTCTGCTCAGCACACTCAATGCCCGTTATATGCATACGGCATTCGGTTTGCGCTACCTCTATGCCAATCTGGCAGAGTTGCAGCCGCAGGCAGAAATCGTCGAATTCACTATTCAAGAGCGCCCACTGACCATTGCCGAAAAGCTGCTCAGCTATCAGCCCAAAGTCATCGGTTTCAGTGTCTATATCTGGAATGTGCGTGAAATCGCTGACACCGTTGCCGTGCTTAAAACCATCGCGCCTGACATAGTGATTGTGCTGGGTGGACCGGAAGTCAGTCATCACCCTGATGTGCCGGATGTCTGCGAGTTGGCAGACTATGTAATCAGCGGCCCTGGCGAGCAAAGCCTGCGTGAACTATGTACACAGATTCTGAATGGTCAGCGTCCTGAGCAGAAGTTCATCGAAGGTCAAGCCACCAAGCTCGAAGAACTGATTTTGCCTTACCAGTATTACAGCGATGATGATATACGCAACCGACTGATCTACGTCGAGGCTTCGCGTGGCTGCCCGTTTAAGTGTGAGTTCTGCCTGTCCGCCCTGGATAAAACCGCGACCGCCTTCCCATTGGAGCCCTTTCTGGCCGAAATGGATTTGCTGTGGCAACGCGGCGTTCGCAACTTCAAATTTATTGATCGCACCTTCAACCTCAAAGTCAGCACCAGTATCCGCATTCTCGAATTCTTTTTGGAACGGATGAGCGACGATCTCTATCTGCATTTTGAGGTGGTGCCCGATAACCTGCCGGATAAGCTGAAAGAGGTGCTGAAACAATTTCCACCGCATAGTCTGCAGTTTGAAATTGGCATTCAGACCTTTGACCCAGAGATCCAGACGTTAATCAGTCGTAAGCAGGATAATGCTAAAACCCGCGACAATATTCGCTGGCTTCGTGAACACACTGGTGCTCACCTGCACACTGATCTAATCTTTGGTCTGCCTGGCGATACTTTGGATAATTTCGCCGACAGCTTTGATCAACTGGTTGCTTTGAACCCACATGAAATTCAGCTGGGTATCCTCAAGCGCCTGCGGGGTGCACCACTCAACCGCCATAACCAGCCTTATGATCTGCGTTATAACCCGCAGCCGCCGTATAACATCCTCTCTACCAAAGACATCGACTTTGTCAGCCTGCAACGGGTCAACCGTTTTGCCCGCTTCTGGGATTTGATTGGCAACTCCGGGCGTTTTATGAATACGCTGCCTTTGATTCTTGCTGAGCAACCGTTCAAGCGCTTTATGCAATTATCAGACAAGCTGTTTGATTTGGCCGGACAAAGCCATAAGATTGCCCTCAAACGCCTGTTTGAACTGATCTATGTCGTAATGACGGATGAATTCGACATAGATAGCGAGCGCGTAAAAGCGCAGTTAAAACTAGACTATGTCCGCGCTGAACTGAAAGGCTTACCGGATTATGAGAATCTGCCTAGCCTGAGCAAGAAAACCAAGGCTGGGGTTGCCAATAAGCGGCAACGGCAACATGGCTGAGACAATAATGAACCAACAGTCCTTTATCCCCAGCCCCTGCATCCGTAAATGCGGTCTCGACGAAAGCGAAATCTGCCGTGGCTGCTTTCGCAGCATTGATGAAATTCTGGGTTGGGAAAAAATGAACAGCGAAGCCAGACAGCAAACACTGAATAACTGCCAGCAGCGCCGAGCACAGCGCGCTGCCAGACGTTAATCAAACAATCAATTTGGCCAGTTTTTTGAAGGCCGGATGACTGGCATCACCCAACCATTCAAATAGGGTGGATTCCAGATTAGTAATGACCGCCCCTGCCAAACGCATGCGCTGCAGCGCATTAAACTGATTACCTTTGGCGCGGGAGCTGACCGCATCCTCAATCACAAAAACCTCATAGCCCAGCTCAAGCAAACCCAATGCAGTTTGTAACACACAGATATGAGTTTCCATGCCCGCCAGAAACACCTGCTTACGACCACTCTTTTCCAGAAACGCCATGACTTCACTGACGGCTGCTGAGGAAAACTGAGTTTTCTCAATTATCGGTGTATCAGCAGGTAACAGCTTTTTTAAATCCGCTTCTGTCGGCCCCAGCCCTTTTGGGTATTGCTCAGTCACCACTACGGGCAAAGACAAACAGTCTGCCGCCGTCAATAAGACGCTCACCTGTTCGATGACACGGTCGCGAACACCTGCTGGCATAGCGGTGGTCAGACGTTCCTGAATATCAATGATCATCAGCACGCTGTTCTTGCTGTCTGCCATCGACATACTCGCTTGCATTGTTACGCTCCCAACCAGCTATTGATTTGTTCCAGATCCTGAACTGTGACAATACCGGCGGCCTGTTTCAGACGCAAGCTGTCGAGAATGTAGTCATAACGTGAACGGGCATAATCACGACGGGCACTGAACAGGTTACGACGCGCATTGAGCACGTCTACCGTGGTACGGGTACCGACTTCATAACCGGCTTCCGTCGATTCCAGTGCTTTTTCATTGGACACTACCGCCTGTTTCAAGGCATTGACGCGGCTAATACCGGCAATGACGCCATTAAACGACTCACGGGTCTGGCGCGTCACGGCACGGCGTTGCTGCTCTTCGTTCTGCATGGCCTGATCCAGACGATAGCTGGCTTCCCGTGTGCGTGATACCACCGCACCACCGGCGTAGATAGGCAGATTAAACTGCAGCCCAATGGCTTCGGTATGCGTTTTACTGCTGCCGCTGAAATTGCCATCACTTTGTGAGTCATAGTTCTTCTGGGCGACTAAGTCGAGACTTGGGTAATGGCCGCTTTTCTGTAATTCAATTGTCTGCCCGGCAGTATCGACATTGGCTTTGGCGACAACCAGAGACGGATTCTGGCTCAACGCGGTCTGACTCCATTCATCAATATTGGCCGGTTCCGGACTCACTAACGGTGAATCAGCCTGTAAGCCGGACAGGTCATCGAGATACATGCCAGAGGTCTCGCGTAGTTGCTCGTTGGCATTGGCCAGTGCATTCTCGGCAGCAATAACCGCTGCATTAGCCAGATCGAAGGCGGCCTGTGCTTCAGTCACATCGGTAATCGTTGCCATACCGACATCGAAGCGTTGCTGGGTTTGCTCCATCTGTTTGGCGATAGCTTCGCGCTCAGCCAAGGCGAAAGTCAGATCATCTTCTGCGCCAAGCACACCAAAATAGCGTTCGGCGACGCGAATAATCAGCGCCTGTTCAACGACAGCATAACTGGCTGCCGCGCCTTCGATGGCAATATCAGCCTGCTGGTTCTGAACAAAATTCTGACGCCGGTACAGAGGCTGAACCAGACTTAATGTATAGCCATGACTGTTATAGTCAGTCTGACCACCGAAATTTTGCGAAGAGGCATCCAGCCAGTTTTTCCCGGTATTCGCGCTCAAATCCAGTTGTGGCAGAAAATTGGCTTTGGCCTGGTCGTCCAGTTCACCAACGGCCTGACGCGATGCGGCTTCGGCCAGTAACTGGGGATCACTTTGCAACGACAGGTTAAATACATCGATCAGGTTTTCCGCCCACGCAGGGCTGATACTCAAGGTGGAGGCCAGCGCTGCACTAATCGCAAGTTTCTTCATTTTCCTTCCTTAGGCAAAATCAAAGTCTGATACGGTCACTGATCGCTAAGTGACCAATTTTAGTTGCTTATTTTAACAAGCAGACCAGTCGGTATGTTGTTAGACACAAAAAAATTCGCATTGCTCAGCAGAGCAGTCTCTGCTGAGCAATAGGTTTTCACTTTGTGTTCTGACAAGATCAAGATCAATAGACCGTCATGCTGGTATCAACATCCGTTGCCCAGCCATTCATACCGCCATCCAGATTAATGACGTCTGTAAAGCCAACATGTTCCATAAATTGTCCAACTTGGGCGCTGCGTTTACCGCTACGGCAGATCAACACCACGGTTTGATCTTTGTAGTTAGCAAACTCTTCCAGGCGGGCAGGAATGTCATTCATCGGAATATGCTGGGCACCATCAATCATGCCATTAGGAAGTTCGTGTGCTTCACGCACATCCAGCATCAGGGGTTGCACACCACTGCTGAGCAGTGCTTGCAACTCGGAAGGATTCATTTGTTTCATCGTTCTTCTCTGGGTTAAAACTCAAATGTTGCTTTTGGCTCGGCGTGAATAACTGGTGGAATCACGGTCTCGAACAAGGCCGTTGTGCGCCAGTCCCACTCACCGATCCGTTCTATCAATTGTACCGTCATTGCTGGCGCTTTGCCGGCCACCGCCAGCAATCGTCCTCCGACTTTCAGACTATGCAGATACTCTTCAGGCACGCTGACAAAGGCTGCAGTGATCACGATAGCGTTAATGCGGTCCGTCAATGGCCAAGATTTAGCGGCATTACCAACATGAAAGCTAACATTCTTGACTGCCAGCGCAGCCAGTCTGGACTGAGCTTGCTCTGATAAAGACTCAAAATACTCAACGCTGATCACCTGTCCGGCAAGCTTAGCGAGTAAAGCGGTGAAATAACCGGAACCGGTGCCAATCTCCAGTACAGTTTCATCGGGCTGTATTTGCAAGGCTTGCAACAGGCGGCCTTCCAGCATCGGCGACAACATGGTTTGTCCTTCGCCTATCGGTAGAGCCGTATCGGCATAGGCCAAACCGGCCAACTCAGGATCAACAAACAAGGAACGTGGTATTGCCGACATCGCCGCCAGTACCCGTTCATCAAGCACATCACTAGGACGAACCTGCTGATTGACCATATTGGAATGGGCTTGCTCCAGCTCTGTCACCGTAAACTCCTGAGGCTAATCAATGTATCGCATCGACAAGCAAGCATAAAAGCTTTGCTCCGGGGGCGCAAGCTGACTGCTCAGGCTTACTAGCCGCCTTTTTTGCTGACCCTGTGAAATAGCGGCTCATGCACTGACTCGCGTGAAAAACGCCAGCAGGCCAGTGCTATCGCCACGACCGAAAAGCTGAGCAGAACCGCAATGTCTGTGACTATTGAAAAGTCACTCGTTGCTGCCGGAACCGCATGCTTCATCAGGTCCACACCGTAACTGAATGGGTTGATCAGCACGATGTATTTCAAAAACTCAGGCAGTTGACTGACCGGATACAAAGCGCCGCTAAGGAAAAACAGCGGAAAGATAAAGAAATTCATAATGACCGCGAAATTATCCAACGTTTTTGACCATGCAGCGATAAGGCCACCGATGGCAGCACAACAGATAGCAGTAGCACTGGCAGGAATAAGTAACAACAATGCTGTCTGTACCTCAACCAAGCCCAGTAGTAGCAAAATCACAAGTAACATCACCGCCTGAACCATCGCGATAATCGTCGCGGCGATCAGTTTGGAAATCACAATCCAGTAATGAGCAATCGGCGCGATCAACATCATCCGCATCACACCGAACTCTTTATCATAGACGAGGGTGAGCGCGGACAGCAGCGCGGCAAATAACAGGGTCATCGCGACAATGCCGGGCACTAAAAAACTGAGATAACCTGC
Source organism: Methylophaga sp. (assembly GCA_030148085.1). Classification (GTDB taxonomy): domain Bacteria; phylum Pseudomonadota; class Gammaproteobacteria; order Nitrosococcales; family Methylophagaceae; genus Methylophaga. The sequence continues at coordinate 19,616 of JASBUF010000058.1, forward strand.
TTGCTGCTCACCCTGCAACATACTGCCAACGCCAGAGCCGATGACCAGCAGCCAGATCAACGGTCTCACCATGCTACTGATGAGCCGACCTTTCTGACGGAAGACCTTGCTCAACTCACGACCAACTACTGCTTTAACAGCTGGCCAGTTTTTCATGAGACCACTCCGGTTTGTGGTGGACATACCGTCCACAGATAGACGTCATTCAAATTGGGTTTGCGCCATTGCATGGCAATGACCGCATCGCCCAGCGAGCGCTGCAACGCACTGAAATCGACATCTTTGTCTTTCACTCTGAACGTCAGATGTTCGTCTTCCCAAATTGGCTCACCAAACTGCGGACCCAAGGCTCGATTAACAACTTCCGTATCAGCACAGTCAATTTCGAGGATGTAGGCCGCCAGATCACGAATCAACGCGTTAGGCGCACCGCCATACTGCAACTGACCTTTCTGAATAAAATCGACCCGATCACAGGCAACGGCTTCTTCGAGATAGTGGGTGGTGAGGAAGACAGTCATGCCCTCTTCTTTGCGCAGTTGCTCAACAAAACGCCAGATAGCACGTCGGTTGGGTAAATCTAGACCAATAGTCGGCTCATCCAAAAACAACACTTTGGGTTTATGCAGAACGCCACGGGCAATATCGACAGCACGTCGCTGACCGCCGGATAAGGCGACCAGCTTCATATGCCGCTTTTTCTCTAGCCCGAAAATGGTCAGTAACTCGTCGATTCGTTCATTCGCCTGCTGTGGTTTAAGGTTGTAAAGCGCAGCAGCAAATTGCAGATTTTCATCGACGGTCATCATGCGATCGAGTGCAGAATCCTGAAACACAAGACCGACTGCAGCGCGGATGGCCACGGGATTGTCACGCACAGACTGTTCAGCGATAAACGCATCACCGAAAGTCGGTGAGGTCATCGTAGTCAGCATGTGTATTGTCGTACTCTTGCCCGCTCCATTGGGTCCAAGCAGACCATAGAACTGTCCGGACTGAATATTGAGGTCGAGCTTATTAACGGCAACGGCCTGACCATATTGCTTGGTCAGGCCGCTGGTTTGAATCGCAAACTTAAAGGCCACAGATTTCTTTTGAGTTTTTCGGGTTTCTGAATACCAGTGGTTTGGCTTCTTGGGCTGGTTTTGCTGCTTCTTCACGACCACGTTCAATCGCTTCAAGCACCAGATGATGATCCGGTGACTTACTGCAAACTGGATCTGTTTTAGCCGGGTCGCCTGTCAGCATAAATGCTTGGCAACGGCAGCCGCCAAAGTCTTTTTCTTTTTCATCACAGCTGCGGCAAGGCTCAGGCATCCAGTCATAACCGCGGAAACGGTTAAAGTCGTTGGAATCATTCCAGATTTCCTTGATGCTGAGATCACGCACATTGGGCAGTTCCATACCCGGCAACTCACGTGCCGCATGGCAAGGTAAGGCAGTACCATCGGGTGTCACGGTGAGGAATACATTACCCCAGCCATTCATGCAGGCTTTTGGACGCTCTTCATAGTAGTCAGGCACCACGTAGTAAATCTTCATATTGCCTTTCTGCTCTTCCTGGTAGCGGTGAGCAATGGCTTCAGCACGGACCAACTGTTCTTTCATTGGCAACAGCTGATCGCGGTTATGCATCGCCCAACCGTAGTACTGGGTGGTCGCCAGTTCCACGTAGTCGGCATCAAGACTGATAGCGAGATCGAGGATCTCATCAATCTGATCGATATTCTGACGGTGGGTTACAAAACACAGCACCATCGGATAACCCGCCGCTTTCACCGCTTTAGCCATCTCAATTTTGTGCTGGAAGGCATCCGTACCGGCAATCAGGTTGTTCAGATCTTCTGAGCTTGACTGGAAGCTGACCTGAATGTGATCCAGCCCCGCATCTTTAAAGGCCTGTGCTTTGGAGGCATCCAAGCCGACACCAGAGGTAATCAGGTTAGTGTAGAAACCTAGATTACGTGCTTCCTGAATCAGCTCGATAATGTCAGGACGTGCCAACGGTTCACCACCTGATAAGCCAAGCTGGGTAGCGCCCATGGCCCGTGCCTGTTTAAAGACGTTGATCCATTCCTCGGTGGTCAGCTCACTCTTAATATTGGCGAAATCCATAGGATTCGAGCAATATGGACACTGCAATGGACAGGCATAGGTCAGCTCTGCCAATAACCATAAAGGCTGACGGATATTATTGTGAGCGTTTAAGCCCATTTGGCCACCGGTACTACCCGGCGCTTTATTCTGCTCTGATCCAGTCGTTGTCATGAGCTTCCTCCAAAAACTGATAGACGTCATCGTCTAAATCAGCGCCGTTAAACGCGGCTTTCAATTCAGCGATAAGTTCGCCTACGGTTTGTTTCTTTTCACTGATACGCTTCAGTATTTCAGCAGCAGGACCATTGAGTTTCACCATACCTTCAGGGTACAGCAGTACATGGCAATCCTGAGCTGGCTCCCATTGGAAGCGATACCCCAGTGCTAAGACTGGGGTGCTATCAGCATTAAATTTACGTTCTGTCATTTTTCCACTTCCAGTTCCATGCAGTATGGCGGACGGTTTTCAATATAGGCCATCCACATGGCATCCAGCATGGTCCAAAGAATATCGAGTTTGAATTGCAACAGGTCTACTGCACGCTGTTGTTTTTCACGCGTGTCACAGTAGTCCAGCGTGATTTGCAGGCCATGTTCCACATCACGACGTGCTTCGCTCAGACGCTTACGGAAGTAACGGTAGCCGTTTTCATCAATCCAAGGGTAGAGATCCGGCCAGTTATCCAGACGTGCCTGGTGGATTTTAGGTGCAAATAATTCGGTCAGCGATGATCCCGCTGCTTCTTGCCAAGGCGCACGACGTGCAAAATTGACGTAAGCATCAATAGCAAAGCGTACACCTGGTAGGACATGCTCGTATGACCAGAGTTCTTCACGGGTTAAGCCGACAGCTTCACCCAATTGCAGCCAGGCTTCGATACCACCTTCTTCACCGTCATAACCATCGTGATCAAGAATGCGCTGTACCCAGTGCTTACGCACTTCAGCATCCTCACAGTTCGCCATGATTGCAGCATCTTTAATAGGAATCGCAGTCTGGTAGTAAAAACGATTGGCAACCCAACCCTGAACCTGTTTCTGATTCAGTTTGCCGGTGTGCATCAACTTATGAAATGGATGGTTGATGTGATATAGGGCTTCTTTATCACGCAGTTTCTGTTCAAATTCTTCGCGAGACCAAGGTGCTGGTTTTTCTGACATGTTCATATTTCCTCTCTCTTTTTACAGTTCGATATCCATTCCGTCATACGACACTTCGATACCGGCATCATTCAGCATTTTGCGCTGTGGAGAGTCCTCGTTGAGTATTGGGTTAGTATTATTTATATGAATCAGGAATTTACGCGGCTTATCCATGCTGCAGAGGATATCCATAATGCCACCTTTACTTGATTGATCCAGGTGACCCATTTCCTGTGCACGTTTGTTGCTGATACCTTCATTGGACATTTCATCATCCGTCCACACTGTGCCATCGACTAACACACAATCTGCATTACGCATGTATTCCAACACGTGCGGTTCTGCGACACCTAACCCTGGCGCGTAGAACAAATTTTTACCGGTACGGGTATCTTCGATACGCATACCAATGTTGTCGCCGGGCACCGTGTTATGACGATGTGGCGAATATGGCGGCGCCTCACTCTTCAAAGGCACCGCGGTAAATACCAGCCCTTCTGCTGTCGGGATGGTAAATGAGCTTTGATCGGTCGCGATTTCGTGGTGATTGATACCGCGGAAATGACCCAGAATATTGAATACCGGAAAGCCTGTGGTCAGATCTTCGTACACCGCTTTGGTCGTATACACTTCCCAAGGTTTGTTATGTTCACGCAGGGTCAGCATGCCGGTGACATGATCGATCTGGGCATCGGTGATGACAATAGCGGTAATCGCGGTGTCACGCACCTGACGGGCCGGCTGCAACGCAGGAAAATCATCCAGCTGCTTTTTGATGTCCGGGGAGGTGTTAAACAAAATCCAGTCTGTACCATTAGCACTCACTGCAATTGAAGACTGCGTGCGTGGGCTGGCTTTGACCGTGCCCTCTCTGACACCTTTGCAGTTGACGCAGTTACAGTTCCACTGTGGGAAACCACCACCTGCGCCTGATCCTAATACATGTACAAACATTGTGTTCCTCTAAGCTTTTGCTAAACCCAATCACACTCCGTGAATGGTATTGGGTTTAACGTTGCCCGGAGCCTTGCGGCTCCGGGCATACATCGAAAACCGCTATTAACGATTGCAGATGTACATGGTTACTTCAAAACCAAAACGCATATCTGAGTATTCAGGTTTAGTCCACATAGTTATATCCTCTCTAAATTTTTTTTAGAAATAACGCCACTCAACCCATTTGAGTGACGGTTCAATGCTACACAGCTAGTCAAAAAGCGACGTCAGGATTCCCCGCCTTGCCATTCAGGATTTTCCTGAATTGCTAATCAGCCGAAAGCCCGCATCCGCCCTCATTGCAAGCATCTCCGCGAGCAACCTCTTTTCTATAATTAGATAAATAATCGGGAAAAACTTCTCACTCACTACGGAAAAAAGCCACTGAATTAGATGGAATTTCGCTCAAGAAATGCGACCTGCCACGCCATACAATGTAAGCCTGATTTAAGACATCAGCTTATATCTCTCTCGTTTGGCAATTGCATTCCCAATGCCATTTCGATTTAACCGGGCTCTGGCTCGGTTTTTTTTGCTCAAAAAAAAGACCCGACATCTTACGATGCCGGGCCTTTTCAGACTTAACTCGCTTAATTGCTTAAGCGATATGGGTCTTGGTCTTACAGGCTAAATACGCTCAGAACACCACCCAGGTTAGTCCAGCTAGACAGTGCTTTG
>JASBUF010000062.1 GCA_030148085.1 Methylophaga sp.
CGATATAGATGGGATAGCTGCGCTCAGCGAGTGAGACGTTTAAGGTTTTCATGACGTGGTTTTATCTTTTCCAGTTTTCTTGAGTTTTTTGATGACTTCATTCACGGTGTGCTGAATTGACTGATCACCGGTTTTCAGAACAATATCCGCAACATCCCGGTAGAGCGGATCGCGGGTCGCCAATAGCTTTTCAATCTGTTTTCGTCTGTCACCCGTCTGCAATAAAGGTCGTTTCTTATCTCTCGCAGTACGTCGGTATAACTGATCACAAGATGCCGAGAGGTAAACCACATGTCCTCGTTCACGTAAAAAGTCGCGGTTCTCTGCCGACAAAACAGCCCCTCCACCGGTTGCCACAACGACATTTTCCAGTGCTGTCAGTTCTTCAATGGCCTTGGTTTCGCGCTCTCTAAAACCGGCTTCGCCTTCCATTTCAAAAATCCATGATATGGAAACACCCGTGCGCTGTTCTATGACTTTATCACTGTCATAAAATTTTCTATGCAATGCTTTGGCTAACTGCCGGCCAATGGTGGACTTACCAGCCCCCATTGGCCCAACAAGAAAAATATTACCTGCTATCAAATGCCTGACCTTGAAACCTTAATAGTATAAAAAAGCCGGATCACAGGATCCGGCTTTTGACTTCCATCTCTGAATAAAAGGATTTTAGTACTGTAAGCCCTCTTTCACAATTTTTGGTGTTACGAAGACCAGTAATTCACGTTTTTGATCCGTTTTTGCCGTGTTCTTAAATAGGAAACCGACATAAGGCAAATCGCCAAAGAAAGGAACACGTTCAACGTTATCTGTAGTTGTTTGTTCATAGATCCCGCCAAGGACAACTGTCTCGCCATTGTCTACTAATACCTGAGTTTGAACACTTCTGGTATCAATACTTGGTACGCCGTTGAAGATAGACCCAACCTGATCCTGACTCACCTCCAAGTCCATAACAATTCTGTCATCTGGCGTTATTTGGGGTACAACGTCTAACTTTAAGACTGCTTCTTTAAATGAAACGCTGGTTGCACCGCTGGAACTCGCTTCTTGGTATGGAATCTCTGTACCCTGCTCAATAGTCGCTTGTTGTTGGTTTGATGTAATGACTCTTGGTGATGAAATAATTTCACCATTACCTTCAGCCTGCATAGCAGACAATTCCAGCTCCAAAATCATACCCAAGGGTAACTTAGCCAAGGCAAGCCCTATAGAACCTGATGGATTAGCTACTGGCAGATCAACGTTAAGCCGATCATCTCCTTCTAGTGTTTCACCATTTATTATCTGAGTTGTACCATTCAGATTCCCTGAAGTAGCAAACTGACCCAGCTTAGTGCCATCTTGAGTAGATGTCCCGAAACGTACACCTAATTCTTTATTAAAGTCATTATTCGCAATGACAATTCTGGACTCAATTAACACCTGTCTAACAGGCTTATCCAGATGATCAATCACTTCACGAATTTGTGACAGTTGCTCTGCTGTGTCACGAATGAGTAGTGAATTAGTTCGCTGATCGATCGTAATACTCCCCCTGGTTGAGAGGAAGCCACGCTGGTCTGAACCTGACGATGAGCCTTGTCCAGCACCTTGTCCTCTTGAACTTAGCAAAGTTGCAAGCTGATCAGCCTTAGCAAATTTAACTTCAATAATCTCAGTATAAAGTGGTTCGAGTTGTACTTGTTGTCTTTGAGCGTCCAGCTCCTGCTTTTCTCTTGCTGCAATTTCAGCGGCAGGCGCTACCATCATCACATTACCACTCTGGCGCATGGCAAGGCCTTTACTCTTGAGAATAATGTCCAGTGCTTGATCCCACGGTACATTCTTAAGTCTTAGAGTTAGATTTCCCTTAACTGTGTCACTAGTGACAAGGTTCATACCAGTAAAATCAGCAAGTAATTGTAAGACCGCCCTTACTTCAATATTCTGGAAGTTAAGAGACAGCTTTTCACCCGTATAACCAAATTGGTCACGCCCTTGGCCTGCTTGCGGCTCATCTGGGAGAGCAGCAACTTCAACAATCAAAGTCTTTTCAGACTGATAGGCCAAATGCTCATATTTACCCTGTGTTGTCAGAGTCAGTTTAGTGGCATTTTGATTACCTTCAGCATCAATAAAATGAACAGGTGTGGCAAAGTCAACGACATCAAGTCTACGCCGCAAGTTATCGGGCAAGCTCACATTAACCAATTCGACAACGATATCACCTCGCTCTTGGCGAACATCCATTGCCGCGTCGTCACTATCCAGTTTGACTATCAGCCTAGCTTCACCACTTTCACCGCGACGAAAATCAATATCCGTAACCATGGTAGAGGTGCTAGCTGTTGAACGCTTAGAAATCACCGGTTGCTGATTATCGATGGTAATCAACATCTGATTACCCTCTTGGCTAATGCTATAAGGCACTTTTTGTAACAGATTAATAACCATTCGAGTTCTATCACCAGCTTCTACCGCTGAGATACTGCGAGTAACCCCGACATTGACTTGCTTGGTACGCTCGGTCAACTTATTTTGAACACCCGCTAGATCAATCACAATCCTGGCAGGTTCATCAGTCGCAAAACTGTGTGGTTTATCGACAGGCTCAGAAAAGGTCAACTGTATCTTCGCCTGATCTCCAGGCAAAGCACTATAGTCGATTGACCTCAGTTCTGCAGATTGAACAATGCCCCCCAATAAAAGCAAACTTATCGTGACAAAAAACTGACTCACCAGAATAATTTTGCGATTCCAATAGGCCATTGTGTAAGTCCTTAAGTCCATGATGATTCCGTTTTTATTGGTCATTTTGTTCATGTTAATTCACCTCCACTGCTGACACAGAGGTATCTCTATCGATAAACCCACCACGTCCGTTAGGTACAATTTCTTTAAGCTTCATCTGAGACTCAGATATCGATGTAATCTTGCCGTGATTACGCCCCATGTAGTTACCAGTTTGGACACGATGAATCACACCATCAGGCGCTCTAACCAATGCCCAGATATTTTCTTGTTCAAGCGTACCAACAAACTGAAGTTCAGCTAACTCAAAATTCTCCAGTGCTTCGCTGCGGCGATTACTGTCAGGGCGAATCCCATTGTCCGCTATTGGTTCAGGCTCAGGCTCTTGCATATCGATCACGGTAGGTACAAACGGATCTTTGAGTTCTGCCGCTGCATATTCAAATGATTGATAGGGCTTCATTACCGGAATTGGAGGTATATCTGATTTCTGCTGCGCTTTGACTCTTGCCACATAGGCGTTCAAATCTTCTTTTTCCTGCTGACAACCTGCCAAGCAGAGAAGAGTAATCAAAATTGATAGTTTTATGTGCTGACTCATGACCGCTTCCTTTCCCAGCTCTTAATTATCACCATCATCGAAGTACCGATATGTTTTTGCAGTCAAATTCATTGTCATTTTTCCAGTACTCGCATTAAGCCCACCGAGAGTAAGATCGTGAACTGTCACAATCCTAGGCAGCAACGCCAAGCCACTAACAAATTCGCCAAACTGATGGTAGTTTCCTGTCACGGTCATTTGAATAGGCAATTCCGCATAGAAATCGATAGGCCGCTCCCCCTGAGGCTGAAACAATTCAAATTCGAGACCATTTATCAAGCCGGTTCTGGTGACATCGACCAAGAGTTCAGGAACCTCACTTTTTTTCGGCAACTGCTCAAGCATCGAAGCAAACATCACTTTCATTTCTGCCAGTTGTTCTTTATAAGCTTCTAAGTTGACGGCCTTTGCTTGTTTTGTTTCAAAGGTTTTTTTCAGTTCAACTTCTTTTTGCTCTAATGACTCTAACTGTACTTTTTTATCTTTAAGCAGAAAGTAATAGCCGCCACCCCATATAACAGCGCAAATCAACAGGATTGCAATGACTTTTATCGGTAATGGCCACTCGCCACTTTCATTGAAATCCAGTTCACTAATTGAAGACATATCCATGACAATTACTCTCCGGCTTCCTGTTTCGGTTTAGCTTCATTAACTTCCACAGTAAACGTTCTAATGGCATCATCTCGGCTTGAAGTCCGCTTAATTACTTTCAGACGGGACTCGTCATCATATTCCTGGTTTTTATCGATTTGCTGCATAAATATTGATACGCGCGCATTCGATTGTGCAACGCCGTCAAAATTCAACAAGCTACCCTTTCGGGAAAGCGCTGATAAATGAACGCCCTCAGGAATCACTCTGACTAATGAGTCAAAAACTTTGACAACCTTGGGACGACTCTCCTGCAACTCCTGAATTACCTGCATCCTTGCCAACAGTCGATCACGTTGTTTTTCCAGCTCTTGAATCTCACGTATCTTTTTATCGACCTTGGCAATTTCCTGTTGGAGAAACTGATTGCGTTGATTCTGTTCGTCAATAAGACCATCGGCATAGAGAACGACGAGATAAAGCACTGCTGCTGCAAACAGAAACCCGGCACCCAGTGCAGCATAGAAACGTTTCTGCCTTTCTTGGCGAAGTTCCTCACGCCACGGTAGAAGGTTGATATGAGCCATTAGTCAAAACTCCTCATCGCCAGACCACAGGCAATCATCATCGAGGGGGCATCATTGCTAAGAGCCTGTATTTTTACTCTGGGCCCAAGCACCATATCTGAAAATGGATTGGCTACCGATGTGGAAGTACCGGTTTCATCTTCAATCATCTGGGCGACACCCGCAATTGAGGCACAACCACCAGCAAGAATAATATGGTCAATCGATTGGTATTGGGTTGATGCTGAGAAAAAGAACTGAAGCGCCCTTGTGACAGTCATCGTCATTGACCGCTTAAAGGGCTCCAGCACTTTAGGACCATAATCGTCCGGCAGACTGCCATCCTTCTTCGCCCGGCCGGCCTCTTGATAGGACAGGCCGTAATGACGTTCTATATCTTCCGTCAGCATACGTCCACCAAAGGTCTGCTCACGGGTAAAGACGATTTTCCCGTCCACCAGCACATGTAATGTAGTCACGGTTGCACCGACATCCGCCACAGCAACAGTCAAGCCCTGGCCGTGATGCGGTAACTGCTTGGCAATCAGCTCAAAGGCGTTTTCCATGGTGTAGGCTTCAACATCGACCAACATCGGTTTCAGCCCGGCTTTCTCAACCACTTCGGTGCGTGCATCAACATTTTCACGGCGTGATGCGGCCAACAAAACATCCAGCGCTTCTACGTCGGCAGCTGAAGTGCCGAGCACCTCAAAATCCAGACGAACTTCTTCTAACGGATAAGGAATGTAGTTTTCTGCTTCCAGCATTACATTCTCTTCAAGTTCCCTTTCAGAGAGTGAGGCCGGAAATGATACCGTTTTGGTGATGGCTGAGTTGGCAGAGACCGCGACGGCGGCTTCTTTGGCTTTGGTGCCAGAGCGTTTGACAGCGCGTCGGATGGCACCTGCGACTTCGTCGCGGTTTTCTATGCGGCTTTCGACAACTGCGTTGACTGGCAAGGGCTCTACCGCATAAGACTCGACAGTATATCTATCTCCCTTCTGATTTAGCTCCAGTACTTTAACTACTGATGAACTGATGTCTATCCCTAATAACGGAGATTTTTTTCGTCCAAACATCTGTCGCCTCAATTCCCGTTGATCCTATCGTAAGCGTTTACTTAGCCCCATTAGTTAAAGTAGTTTATTAAGATTATTTCGAATGTCAATAGAAATCTTAATAAAACAAAGGCTTTGAATTGTTCCGCTGTTTTTATCCCTGCCTTTATATATACTCTAGTGACTCCGTTAATGCGAATATTTTCATCAAATGTATCGACTAATCCGCAAACTTTTCGTCTTCATAATTGTCCTGTCGTTTTTAGTTCTGCTTGCAGCTGGCGCCATTTACTTTTTTCTGGCACCAAAATTACCCGACACCCAAACTTTAAAACAGACTCAACTACAAATTCCACTCAGAGTTTACAGCTCCGAAGGCAAATTGATGGCTGAGTTTGGTGAGAAACGCCGTATTCCCGTGGAATACGATGAAATTCCTGAACAGCTTATTCATGCGTTTCTGGCTTCAGAAGATGATCGTTTCTACCAACATCCCGGCGTGGATTATCAAGGCATTCTCCGTGCAGTTTTCTCCCTGCTGACAACCGGCGAAAAAACCCAGGGTGGCAGCACGATTACCATGCAGGTGGCTCGTAACTTTTTCCTCTCTAACGAGAAGACTTATTTGCGCAAGCTGAATGAAATTATTCTTGCCTTGGAAATCGAACAGGTCCTGACCAAAGAAGAAATTCTGACCCTGTATCTCAACAAAATCTATCTCGGTAATCGCGCCTATGGCATCGGTGCTGCCGCCAATGTCTATTACGGCCGCTCGATCAATGAACTTACCTTGTCTGAAATGGCAATGATTGCCGGTCTGCCCAAAGCGCCGTCACGCTACAACCCGATTGCGAATCCGGAACGGGCACAAATTCGCCGTAATTACGTTCTGCGCCGCATGTGGGAGGTGGGCTACATCAACGAGAGAACGTATCTTGATGCCATTCAGGCCCCCACCAGCGCCCGCTATCACAGTCGTGAAATTGAGGTGTACGCGCCTTATGTCGCTGAGATGGTGCGCACCCAGTTATTTGATGAATTTGGCGAAGATGTTTACACCAGTGGCTTTAACGTCTTTACCACGATCCGAGGCAGTCATCAGCTTGCTGCCAATAAAGCGCTGCAAACCGCGCTGCTTGATTATGATCGTCGACACGGCTACCGCGGCCCCATCGCCAAGGTTGAATTGGAAGAAGAACTCAGCGAACAAAACCTGAGTGCGTTGCTCAACACTTATGACTCGATAGGGCCGCTTAAACCTGCCGTGGTGACAGCAGTCTCTGAGGATTCTGCAAGCGTTTTTATCAAGAATGAAGGCAGTGCCACGTTGACACTCGCCTCAATGAAGTGGGCCCAAAAGAAACTCAGTACCAACAGCCGTGGTGCCGTACCGAAAAAAATCAGTGATGTCATGACTCGTGGTGATGTGATTCGGGTTGAAAGACTGAACACTGAAGACTGGCAACTGGCTCAATTGCCTGAAGCAGAGGGTGCTCTTGTTGCCATTGCCCCGTTCGATGGCGCAGTAACTGCGCTAAATGGTGGCTTTGATTACTTCAATAACAAGTTCAACCGCGTCACCCAATCACGGCGTCAGCCCGGCTCCGGCTTTAAGCCATTTATCTATTCTGCCGCATTGGAAAAAGGCTATACCGCCGCCAGTATTGTTAATGACGCACCTGTCGTCTTTGACGATCCCGGTGTAGAAAACGTCTGGCGTCCCGAAAATTACAGTGGCAAATTCTTTGGTCCGACCCGTCTCAGGGAGGCCTTGATTCACTCCCGAAACCTTGTCTCCATCCGTCTTTTACGTGATATCGGTGCGGATTATGCCGTCGAATACGCGAAGAAGTTTGGCTTTGATGACACCATGCTGCATAAAAACCTGTCCTTGGCACTGGGCAGCGGAAGTGCTGCACCTCTGCATATGGCGGCCGCCTACACAGCCCTGGCTAACGGCGGCTTCAAGGTCGAGCCATACCTCATTCAGCGAGTCGAAAATGCACGTGGTGAGATCGTCATGCAAACGACACCGGCCACGGTTTGTGAAACCTGCCTGCTGAATCCGCAGCCAGCCGATGATGCCAGCTTTAAAGTCGCTGAGCGTATCATGACGCCACAGAATAATTATGTGATGAACAGTCTGCTCCGTGATGTGGTCCGCTATGGTACGGGCCGTAAAGCGATGAGCCTTGGACGAAATGATCTGGCGGGTAAAACCGGAACCACCAACGATCAGCTGGATGCATGGTTTAATGGCTTCCACCCAGAACTGGTGGCCGTGAGCTGGGTCGGCTTTGATCAACCTCGCTCATTGGGCCGTTATGAAACCGGTGGCCGTGCAGCACTACCAATGTGGATAGACTTTATGGAAGTTGCCTTGCAGGGACTACCAGACTCGCCATTGGAGCTTCCGGTTGATATGGTCACCGTGCGTATTGATCCGGAAACCGGCCTGTTGGCACGTCCCGGTGACACCAATGCCATCTATGAAAGCTTCCGTGAAGACCATGTGCCAATACAGTCAGCACCAGTTGCAGGCTCTGGCTATGCGGGTGATAGCGGCAGTGCGCCGGTCATTGATTTGTTTTAGGCATCAGACTATGCAGACGGCAAACGCTCTAACGAACCCGTTTCGCCGTCTGGCCACTCTTCAACTCACCATTCGGGTAATCAGCATTAAGTAAACGTAGCTGCTGTATTGAGCTATTGCTGATTCGTGAATTGCGGGCCCAGCTGGCATAACTGTCTCCAGAGCCGACTTTGACAAGTTCCAGTTTTAGCTCACGTGCCAGCTCAATTTCATCATCACGCAATCCATGGAGACTATTAATCGCCTCAAGGAAGTGCGGGTCATAATCATTAAACTCGCGGCTGTTTTCACTGGTGCCAAAGAAAATAAAGGCTCTGTCTCGTATATAAACCACGGCAAGCCGAAGCGGCTTGTTCTGATGTTCGGTGATCCCGGTGTAGCCTTCCAGTCCATGATTATTCAGGCTTCGCCCGGAACGCAAATCATCCACTTTCAGGCGCTGCTGAATAAACTGCTGCGGTGTCTGCTTACGATTGATATCGCTCGCGCCCATTTGCATATAGGCCTTACCTTGCGGTGCAATCGCCTGCAGGCTGTCAGGGTTATTATTGATATGCCAGTCCTGAGGGAATGCCAGTGCAAATCGCATGGGCAAATGATAGAAACGATTTGCTGAACGTATACCCTGATCTTCACTGTCGCCAAAAGTCATACCAGCAATGCGTTGCAGGTAAACATCCCGTTTCACCACCCCATTTTGCGACTGCGCGTATTTATCCGCTTCACCGACCACCTGCTGCAGGCGAGTATCGTTATCAGGATGGCTGGCGAACAGGCCATGATAGCCCTGATAGTCGCGTCCCTGCTTTTTCGCCTCGGCTTCGGCAAACGTTGCCTGATCCTTAAGCACACTGATGACATCGATCATGGCCTTCGGTGTATAACCGGACTTGGCTAGGTATTCCGCACCAAGGCGGTCTGACTCCAGCTCATGCTCACGACCATAACCACTCAGCAACGCGCCGCCAAGAATGTTAAACACATTCTGTGAACCCGCACCACGCAGTTCCGGAAACAGAATAGCGCCCAAGGTATAACCCAGGCTGGCTGCCTGCGCTGCACTTTGCTGACGCACACCATGACGAGCAGTCACATGGCCAATTTCATGGCCTAATACAGCGGCCAGTTCGGCTTCCGAATTCAGATACGCCATCAATCCGCGGGTGATATAGATATAGCCGCCGGGCAAGGCAAAAGCATTGATGACCGGTGAGTCGAGCACAGTAAAGCGATACACCAAATCATCACGGTGGCTGACCGCGGCTAACTTGTCACCCACTGACTGTACGTAGGCTTGCAGCGCTTCATCCTCGTAACGCCCGTACTCGGCGATGATCTTCGGATGGTTCGTCCGGCCGATTTGCAGCTCAGAATCTTCACTGAGCATCACAAAATTTTGATCCCCGGTGACTGGATTTGTGGCACAACCTGACAGCCCCAGAAACAACAAAGCCCCTACCATGAGGCAGAGGCTTCGGATGCTGTCTCGTGTTGTACTACCTTGTACTGACACGTTTTTCATAAATCAGACCATTGAGGTTGATTCCGACAGATTATTTACCGTATTTCTGACGGAATTTGTCTACACGACCCGCAGTATCCAACATTTTTTGTTTGCCGGTGTAGAACGGGTGGCATTCTGAGCACACATCCAGAGACAAGTCTGAAGTGCGTGTAGAGCGAGTTTTAAACGTGTTACCGCAGCTGCAAGTAACATTGATCTCGGTGTATTCTGGATGGATATCCGCTTTCATATCTGTACTCGTTAAATGTGTTTGCTGATAAAACTTGCTCAAATCATAAAAGATGAGCTTTTGAACCGCGTTATTCTATAGATCAAGTGCAGGACAGGCAAGTTTAATTCAACCTTAAACTTCATTTGGCTTCTCAGCCACCAGCATCGCTTGATTCCGCCAGCCTTGATTGTGGTCTCCCAGCAGCGACTCTTCTCGATACACTCTGACCTTGAGACCGGCGAAAAGCTGCAAGAGTTCATTGTCTTTCAGTAAATAATCCGGATTGCTCGGCCCCTGTGCGAAAACTTTGTCGCGACAATAAGTCTGGTAAAACAATAAACCTCCAGGCTTTAAACCAGCCTTCAACTCATCGGCCATTTCCCGAACCAGAAAATGCGTAACCACCAGCACATCAAAACTATTGGGTTGCAGTGGCTGAGACTTCACATCCAACACCTTGGTATGGATCTGACGCTGGCGTTGCTTTGCCAGCCTGTCGAGCCGCTCAATCGCGACTGATGAAATATCCCTGGCATGTACCTCGAGCCCCTGCTCGGCCAGCAATAAGCTATTTGCCCCCAAACCACAGGCCAGATCTAGAGCGATGCCCTGCTTTGGCAATAAATGGCGATTTTGCAGCAGTACTTCGGCAGGTTGAGGATCTGTGGGTTTACGTTCGCTGTAAATCCTATCCCATTTGGCTTTATCCGGGTGCATTAACGCCGCCAGAAGGCCGGGGTCAGCACCACCAGCAAGGTGAAAATTTCCAGTCGACCCAGCAGCATCGCGATACATAACATCCACTTAGCAGGCGAATTGATATCACCAAAATTGGCGCCCACTTCACCCAAGCCCGGGCCCAGATTATTCAGGCAAGCGGTGACAGCAGAGAACGAGGTCACCACATCCAGCCCGGTTGACATCAAAAACAGATGCATGATGCTGAAACAGAACACATACATCGCAAAGAAGCCCCAAACTGCGCCAACCACTTTGGCCGGTAGCGCTTTGCCATTAACCTTAATCGCAAAAATGGCATTCGGATGAATCAGACGTAACACTTCACGATAGCCCTGCTTAAACAGCAGCATGATGCGGATCACCTTGATGCCGCCGCCGGTGGAAAAAGCACAACCACCGATATAGCTGGCCATCAGTAACAAAATCGGCAAGAAGCCAGGCCAGAGGTAGTAATCGGTCGTGGTAAAGCCGGTCGTGGTGCCAATAGACACGGCTTGGAACACGCCCTGATGCACGGCGGTCCACAAATCATCAAAGGTTTCACTGAAATACAGGTAACTCGACGTAATCAGCGAGATAAACGCCAGAATGCCCACATACGTCCGCAGTTCGGAGTCATTCCAGTAATGTTTGATCGAGCGATGCCGCCAGGCCAGAAAATGCAGTGAGAAGTTCATGCCTGAAATCAGCATAAAGGCGACAGCGATCATCTCAATGGTCGCGCTGTTGAAAAAGCCCATACTGGCATCGTGAGTGGAAAAGCCACCGATCGCCACAGTAGAAAAACTGTGGCCTATCGCGTCAAACCAGCTCATACCGGCCCATTTGTAGGCCACCGCGCAGGCAATCGTCAGCGACAAGTAGATATACCAGAGCGCCTTGGCTGTTTCGGTGATACGTGGCGTAAGTTTGGCATCTTTCATCGGCCCCGGTGTTTCAGCACGATAGAGCTGCATACCACCCACACCTAACAAAGGCAGAATAGCCACAGCCAAAACCACGATACCCATACCACCCAACCATTGTAAGAACTGGCGGTAGAACAATACTGCTTTGGGCAAAGTATCCAGCCCGGTTAACACCGTTGCTCCGGTAGTGGTGAGGCCCGACATCGACTCAAACACCGCATCGGTAAACGACATCTTCGGCACTTCACTCAAGAAGAACGGCAGTGATCCGGAAAGACCGAGCGCGATCCAGAACATCACGACCACGATAAAACCATCGCGGATCTTCAGTTCCTTACGGTGATGTCTGGCTGGCAGCCAGAAACTCAAACCGATAGTCAGCAGCAGAATAAAGGCTGAAAGAAACGCTTCACCGGCACCGTCATCATAAATCCAAGACACCACGATCGGCGGTAGCATGGTAATGCTGAACAGGGTCAGTAAAATGCCCAAAATTCGCTGAATCGTCAGAAATTGCATCGATCTCGGTCTTAATCAGAATTTTTTCGACGATGATACGCCCACAGCGTCAACATCAACAACGCCAACAGCCAGACTGACCAACGTTTGAAGCACACATATGGCGTTTGTCCCTGCCTAGGCTGTATCGTCTGTGTCAAAGAAGCTTGTTCAAACTGCGGTGTTTGCGCCAGAAGTTGGCCCTTATAATCGACAAAGGCAGAAATGCCATTGGTCGTTGCACGCACCAATGGACGCCCGGTTTCCAGGGCACGACTGCGCGAAATCTGTAGGTGCTGATGCGGTGCCAGCGAATCTCCGTACCAGGCATTATTGGTCGCATTCACCAGCAGACTTGCCTTCGGCAGTGTGTGCAACACTTCCGTTGAGAACACGTCTTCATAACAAATCGAGATACCGAGCCGATGTCCCGCCGCCTCCAGCAAAGGCTGATCGCTAGGCCCTGACACAAAAGACGACATTGGTAGGTTAAAAAAGGCAATAAGCCCACGCAGCCACTCAAATGGCACATAGTCACCAAACGGCACTAGATGCTGTTTGTGATAAAGCCCCTCAGCACTCTGCCCAATAGACAACATGCTGTTGTAGTAGCTTTCACCGTCCTCATCCATAACCGGCAGCCCGAGCACAATATCACTGTTATGTTCACGCGCCTGCTGTGCCAGCGGTGTCAGATAAAACTCGTTGAGTTGATGATAAAAGGCGGGCAACGCATTTTCTGGCCAGACGATAAGATCGGCATCCCAGTGTTGCTCGGTCATTTTCTGGTACAAGACCAGAGTATTGACCAGTTGCTCAGGCTCCCACTTGATCTGTTGCGGCACATTACCTTGGATAATCGCCGTCTTAAGCGGCTCACCTGTAGGCTGAGTCCATTCCAGCAAATTCAGTGCAGGCCCAGCCAACCAGATTGCCAGCAGCCCTACCATAGCCGAGCGATAGCGTTGTTGCCAGCTCACAATAATCAGGCCGGCACTCAAGGCCACCAGCCAGGACACGCCATGTACACCTAAAACCGGTACAAAGCCGTTTAGTGGGCCTTCAATTTGACTAACGCCGACATCGAGCCAAGGAAAACCGGTCAGGAACCAGCCTTTAAACAGTTCAAATCCGAGCCAACCTACCGGCAACAGCAACACAAAGTCTCGCGCCGTAAACACGCCGGGACTCAGTTTCTTAAATAGCCAACCTAAAACGGCCAGATACAAAGCCAAAAAGGCAACAAACAGGAAGGTGAGCAAGCCGGCAAGGAAAAAGCCGGACTGACCGAAGACATGAATGGCGACAAAGATCCACGAAACACCAACGCCGAACATGCCCAGACCAAACAGCCAGCCTCGCCATGCGGCCTGTTTTGGCGAAACCTTATCCCAACTGATAAACAGCAGAGTCAGACTTAATACGGCCAGTGGATACCAGCCAAACGGGGCAAATGCCAGCGGCATCAGACCACCTGCCACCAACGCCATGAGTGAACCCTTCCAGCCTTGCATGCCCATTGCTTTCCCTGTCTGCATCTATGCGATTTCTGATTCGGTCTCTTGGTCGGGTGGTAACACCACCATCTTCATCAGGTAGAGTCGGCGGTTGTCTGCACGTAATACGGTGAACTGATAACCATCAATGGTGATTTGTTCACCACGCTGCGGCAGATGACCAAACTGATTCATGACATAACCACCGACGGTATCGAAATCTTCATCGCTCCACTCGGTTTCAAAGTGTTCATTGAAATCCTCGACCGTGGTCAACGCCTTGACGGTGTAGGTGTTCTCATTACGCTGCAAAATCGGTGCATCATCATCAAAATCATGCTCATCCTCGATTTCACCGACAATCTGTTCCAACACGTTTTCGATCGTCACAATACCGGCCACACCACCATATTCATCCACAACGATGGCCATGTGATTACGACGAGCACGAAACTCTCGCAGTAAGACGTTCAGACGCTTACTTTCAGGAATAAATACCGCCGGTCGCAGCAGCTCACGCAGGTCAAATTTGAAATCACCGCTGCTGACAACGGCAGCGAGCAGATCTTTTGCCAGCAAAATACCGATGACATCATCGCGGTCATCATCCATCACCGGAAAACGTGAGTGCGCGGTTTCAATCACCAGTTTCAGCGTTTCTGCAGCTGGCGCATCACGCGACACCATCACCACCTGTGAACGCGGGATCATAATGTCACGCGCCTGCATTTGTGAGACGCTGAGCGCTCCCTCCACAATAGATAAGGCCTCTGAATCGAGAATATGACGCTCGGAGGCGGAACGAATCAGCTCAATTAACTGCTCCTGATCCTGAGGCTCCAGGAACAGGTTACTCAGCTTACGTACCCAGGACTGACTACTCGGTCGACCTTCACTCATGAACTTTACTCTCCCTGCCAGATATAGGGATTGGCAATATGTAATGACTGCAGAATGTCGATTTCCAACGCTTCCATCTCTTCTGCTTCATCGTCGTCAATATGATCATAGCCCAGCAGGTGCAGGCAGCCATGCACCACCATATGCGCCCAATGATGTTCCGGCGCTTTGGACTGTTCTTTGGCTTCCCGTTCAACGACGGGTACGCAAATCACCAGATCACCCAACAAGCGGGGACTGATAACCACGGGGGCGTCAAAGGGAAACGATAACACGTTGGTAGGACCGTTTTTACCACGGTACTGACTATTCAGCTCCGCGCTCTCGTCTTCGTCAACGAGCCGAATGCTTAACTCACAGTCCTCATCCAGATCAGCCAGCGCCGCCTCAGCCCATTGCTGAAATGACGCCTCTGCTGGTGCCTCGCCGTTATAGGCAGGCTGAAAATCCACCACGACGGTCATCAGTTTTTACTAGCCTTATCGTAGGCCATAATGATTTTCTGTACCAGTGCATGACGCACCACGTCCTTGGCCTGGAAGAAGGTAAAGCCGATGCCTTCGACATCTTTTAACACTTCAATCGCATGACGCAGACCGGACTTCTGATTACCCGGCAAGTCAATCTGAGTGATATCACCCGTTATGACGGCTGTCGAGTTATAACCCATCCGCGTCAAAAACATTTTCATCTGTTCAGTGGTGGTGTTCTGGGCTTCATCAAGAATAATAAACGATTCATTTAAAGTACGACCACGCATATAGGC
>JASBUF010000085.1 GCA_030148085.1 Methylophaga sp.
ATGGCTACCGCCAAAGCTGATGGTCAATGGGTAAGTGTTCAGGGCATACCAAAAATGGATTGTCCGTCAGAAGAGCGTCTTATTCGGCTGGCCTCAGTTTGTTTGCAACAGATCAGAACACTCTCTTTCGACCTGTCTGATGATAAGTTGATAGTCTTCCATAACGGCTCTGCCTATCATTAACCGTTTACCTGCTGATCAGTTCATTCGGATTCGAAGCCCATTTCATCGCCTGCTATGATGCCGAGCCATTGTCCCCTTAGCTCAGTTGGATTGAGTGTTCCCATGTTCTCCAACACCTATCCCTGGGTGAATGTCTCTTTTCGCTCTGATAGTATTAATCTGACACCATTCTAGCGGCACCGATTGTTATGCGGGGGGTAGGGGCTATGGAGTTCTTAATTCTAGGGGGATTAATCGCCGCTGCCGGCCTTTGCTTTGTCGCCAAGGACAAACAGCCAAAGATTCCAGAACATAGTACAACGCACAAGCCTTATGCAGCAGTCAAAGTCGAAGACTGTGACTTCTCATGCTCGGCAGCTTTCGAGCAGTCCTCCAGAATCTATCTAGCCACGGAGGCTCCAACTCTCCCACTCAAGGACTGTGACAGGACTGAAAAATGTCGTTGCAGATATGTGCACTATAATGACAGGCGTCATAATGCTGATGATAGGAGAAACGATAGCCTGGTTTTGCGTGACACTTTTGTTGGCGATGAGAAGAGAGTATCGAAAAGGAGAGGGCGGAGAGTTGATGATTGACTAATCAAACAGTCATCGGTTTTTGCCGCTCACCTGACGGTCACTTTACAGGGCTACCCAGTGTGTTCGAGCTCGTCTCTCAGCCCTGCTATAATGCCCAGCCATTGTCCCCGTAGCTCAGCAGGATAGAGCGTTCCCCTCCTAAGGGAAAGGCCGCAGGTTCGACTCCTGCCGGGGACGCCACTGTTTTAGATATACAGCGTAATATCTGCGTCGCTGGCAAATTCCAGGAAAGTGGCTGCACCGCCGCTGCTGATACCCTCAATGAAGTCTTCATGCTTGAAGTCGAACAGATCGACGGTCATCTGACAGGCAATGAGTTCTACGCCAGACTCAAGACAGATATCACGGAGTTCTTCAACGCTCGCCACCCCTTTCTTTTTCAGCTTGCGTTTCATCATCCAGGTTGCAAAGCCTTCAAGGCCGGGAATGATCTGAACAATGCTTGGGACAGGAACCGGCATGGGCATCGCTGGATTGCCGAGCGGGGAGACCTTGAGTTTCAGCTCTTTATTGAGTAGTTGCAGGCCGTAGAAGGTGAAGAAGATTTTGGCTTCAAAGCCGAGCGCGGCTGCTGTCGAAGCCAGCAGGAAAGGCGGGTAGGCGCCATCCAAAGTGCCTTTACTGGCAATAATCGCAAGTTTCTTAGCCATTGGCTTCGCCTTTTTCGATAATGAAATGCAGTTTGCCTTCGGTTTCCTCGGACTCAATCAGCGGGTTGCCGGTCATTTTGCAGAAGGCGGGAATGTCTTTATTGGCTCCCTTATCGGTCGCAATCAGATGTAAACGCTGACCGTCAGACATTTCTGACAGAGCTTTACGTGCTTTTAATACCGGAAGGGGACAATTCAGGCCGGAAGAGTCAATTTCTACATCAAATTCTGACATACTGGCATTCCAATAATCGGGATATTCAAAGCTGGAATGATAAACCGAATTACTCTTATTGTCTTGCCGGAACCCCGTTCAGTCGGATGAGTCTATGCACTGTATGAAACAGATATTGTCTTTCAGTTTAGTGATTGGGTTGCTTCTGGCTGCCACGTCAGGTCGTGCTGTGGATATTGCCTTGCCGGAAATGGGCGACAGTGCCGGTGAATTGATTTCGCCGCGTGATGAACATCAGATTGGTCAGGCCTTCTTCTGGCGGCTGCAGCAATCGACGCCTTTGGTGGAAGACCCGGAAGTAACCAGTTACATCCAGTCTTTGGGCTACCGTATCGCGGCGAATAGTAGTGAACCCGGATTAGATTACACCTTTTTTATGGTGCCCGATCCTTCTGTCAATGCGTTTGCCGCACCCGGGGGATTTATCGGCGTCAATAGCGGTTTGTTGCTGACGGCGGACACGGAAGATGAGCTGGCTTCGGTCATGGCGCATGAGATTGCCCACATTACACAGCGCCATATTTTGCGTAGCTTTGAGCGCCACAAACGGATGACGATTCCGCGAACAGCTGCAATGATTGCGGCAGCCTTACTGGGTGCGGCCGATCCGAAAGCTGGCTCTGCGGCATTATTAGCAGTGCAGGCAGGTGATATCCAAAGCATGCTGGATTACAGCCGGGCGCATGAAGCAGAAGCCGATAATCTCGGCATGCAGACGCTGGTCGCTTCAGGATTTGATCCGGAAGCCATGCCCAGCTTCTTTGAAAAGCTGCAACTAGCCAGCCGGTATTACGGCGGAGATACAGTACCTGAATTCCTGCGAACACATCCCGTCACTACCTCGCGGATTGCTGATGCCAAAGGCCGGGCCGTGCAATATCAGGTCAGACCGCAATTGGGCGATCACAAGCAGTTTTATCTGATTAGAGAAAAGTTACGGGTGATGATGGCTGACAAAACCTCAGACTTGCTCGACCACTATAAATCAGCCATGTCACGTAAGGATGGCAAGAATAATGATGCTGTCCGTTATGGCTACGCGCTGGCGTTACTGAAAAACGGACAACACACGCTGGCACGCGAAGCTTTGCAGCCCTTGCTGGAAAAAGAGCGTGACCGATTGGCCTATCAATTGGCTTTGGCAGATATCGAGCTGGCCGTTGGGCGGGTTGAGTCGGCACTCGAGATATACGATGATAACCAGCGTCTGTACCCGGATGATCAGGCTTTAACAATGGAACAGGTGCAGGCCTTACTGCGCGTCGGTCGACCTCAGCAAGCTGATAAATTGCTGCAGACGCAGTTGGAGTTGGGTGAGAACTCGGCCCAGGTCTATAAGCTACTGGCGCAGACTAAGGAACAGATGGGGCAGAAAAGTCAGTCTCACCGCTATCTGGCTGAGTTTTATTTTCAGTCCGGTTTATTAAAAGCGGCGGCGGACCAACTGCAACTGGCTGCTAATGCAGCGGGATATGATGAGTATCAACGAGCCAGTATTGCTTCACGGCTGCGTGAAGTAGAAAGTGCATTGGCACAAATGGAACAATAAACAAGTATGAACAAACAGGCCGATCTTCAACGCCGCGCGTTGGTTAAAGGGGCAATTTCAGCATCGACGCTGGCCATGGTGGCAAGTAGTGGTTTGATATTGCCACGCCGTTTGCTGGCGCATTGGCCCAATGACGCCTTTACTGCTGAAACGGTGGAAGATGCGTTGCGGGCACTGCTCGGTGAAGCCGAGATCGCTGATGATAAGCAGATCCAATTTAAACTGGGTGCGCCACCGAGTTATGCTGTGAATGGGGCCTCGGTGCCGGTCGAGATTCATAGCAGCCTCAAGCAGATTGAACGTATTGCCATACTCGTTGATAAGAATCCCAACCCGCTGGCGATGAGTCTGGAGTTAACGCCAGATGTTGCCTTGCCTTTCAAAAGCATGATTAAAGTCGCGGAAGATTCGGAAGTGATCGCCGTGGTACGCGCTGAAGGCAAGCTGTATAGAACAACACGCGAGATCGCTGTTGATATCGGGGGGTGTGCCTGATGGCCATTAAAGCCAGAGACAGAATCAGGGCCAAACTACAGGATGAGCATACGACCGTGCGCGTGCTGTTGGCGCATCCGATGCATACCGGGCGCGGTAAAAACGAGCAGGATGAGTTGATTCCGGCTGAGTTTATTCAGGATATCCGTGTCTGGCGGAATGACATAGAAGTGATGATTATCAAGTGCGGCACTGCCACAGCGCGTAATCCTTACTTCTCTTTTCAACTAGCCGGTGGGGCGTCAGGCGACAGAATCGCAATTCGCTGGGTGGATAATGTCGGTGCTAAAGGCACGGCAGAGACCACCCTGCCATGAGCCTGAAGCTCAAGGTTAATCTGTTCTTTTCAGTCTTATTGTTGGCTTCCTTGCTGGCCGGGACCGGGGTGTTGATTTCCAATGCTCGCCAGTCAGTGGAAAAGGAAGTGCAGGACACCATGGATGCCGCTGCACAGTTGATCTCATTGACGCTGGCTGATCGTCCGTTAAATCGAGAGCTGGGTATCAATGAGCAGATGCACGAGATGGTCAAGGCGCTCAGTGAAATCCGCAGCCTGCATATCCTGCTGTTTGATGCACAGGGTTTATTGTTTGAGGGCGAGCCCGTCGAGACGTTGGAAATCGAACCACCGGAGTGGTTTGTTGAGATTTTATTCCCTGAAATTACCCCATTAAGTAAACGTTTCGGGAACGGCCATATGGTGATCTATGCGGCACCGATGCAGGAGATCAGCGATCGCTGGCAGGATATTCGCAGCATTATCGGTCTCGGCATGGTGGTGTTTGTCTTTGTCAGTATTTTCCTCTATTGGGGGGTAGACTGGTTTTTAAGGCCGCTGCAACGTCTTTTGCAAGCGTTGGCAGCGTTTGAACGTGGTGATCTGCATTCACGACTGCCTAGCTTTGCCTTGAGTGAGATGAATCAAATCAGTCAGGCCTTTAACCGAGTGGGGCAGGCACTGGAATTGAGCACAGCGGAAAATCAACGGTTGGCGATGTTGGTGCGTCAGTCCGGTGATGCGATTTTGTCCTTGGATCACGCTGGCAATATCACCTTCTGTAACGCTACTGCCGAACGCTTATTTCAGATACCGGTACTGAAAGGCGAGGCCCTGGCAAACCTGGGCTTTGATCATCAGCGACACAATATCGCGCCGATGCTGGAAAACTGTGAAAGCATTGAGAATATGGAAACCACATTGATCCGGCCCAATGGGGAGACGTTGACCCTGCTGATGTCGACAGTGCCACTGCTCGACAACGAACATAAAGTGATAGGACTTATCTGTACCCTGCGGGATATTACCGAGCTGAAACAGGCGGAAATGGCGAAAAATCAGTTGCGCGAGACCCGCCTGTTAGCAAAACACATGGACGAGGTGCAGGAAGCCGAGCGCCGTCATCTGGCTCGTGAACTGCACGATGAACTTGGGCAGTGCCTGACTGCGATTAAGACTGATGCGGTGCTTATCCGCAACCGTACCGAGAATAATGAGCCGCGCGTGTTTAATAGTGCGCAGGCGATTATTGATACCGCCAGTCATATTTACGATGTGGTCCATAATATGATCACCCGGCTCCGACCCAGCCCGCTGGATGATTTGGGGCTGGTGCCGACTTTGGAACAAAGCATTGCGAGTTGGAGTCAGCGTGAAACGAATATTGATTTTGTACTGCAGACATCGGGCAAACTGGATAACCTGAATGAAGCCATGAACATGACGGTATTCCGGGTGGCTCAGGAAGCAATTACCAACGCAGTCCGACACGCTGATGCCAGTCAGATTACTGTGGCTATTGAAGCCAGGCAGGGTAGCGAGGATGATTACCTTTGTATTGAAGTCAAAGATGACGGCAAGGGTATGGTAGTGAAAGACTTTCACTCTGATGTCGACTTTGGACTGCTGGGGATGCGAGAGCGGGCACAGAGCTTGGGCGGCGAATTCAGTCTGGTCAGTCAGCCCGGCGAGGGGGTTGCAATCAAAGTGAAGATTCCACTGGGAGCGGACAGAATATTATGAGTCTTAATAAAACAAGAGTATTGCTGGTGGATGACCACGAACTGGTGCGGGCCGGCTTTCGGCGCTTACTGGAAGATGGCGACAAATTTACCGTGGTGGCGGAATCCGGCAGTGGCGAACAGGCCGTGCAGGATTTTAGTAAACACCACCCGGATGTGGTAGTGATGGATATTTCCATGCCCGGCATTGGTGGTGTGGGTGCGATAGAACGAATCGTTGCCCGTGAGCCGACGGCCAAGATTCTGGTGCTGAGCGTACACGAAGACAGCGTCTTTACCACCCGAGCCATGCAGGCCGGCGCTCTGGGTTTTATTCCTAAACGCAGTGCACCGGAAGAAATGCTGAAAGCCGTGGAAATGGTGGCGCAGGGCAAAACCTGTATTGCCCCGGAAATTGCACAGCAACTTGCCATGCAGAAACTCACCGGTTCGGAAAACCCGCTGGATGTGCTCAGTCAGCGCGAGTTTGAAGTATTTCGTCTGCTGGCCGAAGGTAAAACAGTCAATGACATTGCCGATATTCTCAGTTTGAGTCCGAAAACCGTCGGTACACACCATACCAATATCAAACAGAAGCTGAATGTCTCTAACTCTGCCGAACTGGCCCGCCTTGCGATTCGCAGCGGCCTGGTGGATGCCTGAGAAAAAACAGTTAATTCAGGAAAATCCTGAGTCGCATCGAGCAAATTTCTCTCTGGTTTTTGTTTGCACCTGCGTAAATTAGCAAACGTGGAATCCGGACTTGACCGGTATTTGTTAACTAAAGTGAGGTGATGATCATGTGGACTAAACCAGAATATTCAGACATGCGTTTCGGTTTCGAAGTCACTATGTACATTTGCAACCGCTAATGGCATAACGAAACACCGAACAAAAAAAGCCCCGGTTCTCCGGGGCTTTTTTTTGCCTGAAACAAATCGGTTCGGTAGTCCCAAAGCCAATTCTTCATAGCTAAATTAAGACGGCAACAATAATGAAATTTGATGGTCACATTGCTGTGAAATGCACTCTATGAGTCATAACAACAAAAACGCATTTTGAGGATAGAAAATGATCAATGTGATTCTTGCAGATGACCATGCGGTTGTTCGGACGGGCTTGAAACGTCTGCTCGACGATTATGGGGACATCAACGTTGTTGCTGAGGCCGAGAATGGTGATGATGCCTATAAACTCTCTCTCGAATTTCATCCAGATGTTCTCATACTCGATATGGACATGCCTCATTCCAGTGGACTCGCCACATTGGCTAGGCTAATTGCACGTGAGCCATCAGCCCGCATCCTGATGTTTTCCTCTCACCCGGAAGTAACCTTTGCCGTACAGGCGATCAGCGCTGGTGCGAAAGGTTACATTCTCAAATCAAGTTCAGCAGAGGATATGGTCTTCGCCATTCGTCAACTTAGAAGAGGTAAGAGTTATCTCAGCCCTGAAGTTGCTCAGGAAATAGCCATACACAAATTATCCGCTCATCAAAACCCAATCCAATCTCTCACGCCACGTGAGTTTGAGATATTCCGTATGCTTGCAGAAGGCGAGGAAGTGGAGTCGATCGCTGAGCGTTTAAAAATCGGCCACAAAACAGTGGCTAACTACCAAACCTCACTAAAGCAAAAACTGAAAATTTCTACCCCTGTGCAGCTGGTCAGGTTGGCGCTTAAGCACCGTGTAATTTCCCTCGAATTGGCTCTATTACCAATGATTGTGCTCAATATGGAATAGCACGGGAAAAATTCCCATCCAATACAGGGAGCTTCTCCTAATGATAAATGGGAAGACTGAGAATAAAGTAGCTTCAAGGTGACTGGGTGATCCGTCACCTGTATACCAACAAATCAAATACAGAGGTATAAAATGAAGCTGAAAACTTTGTCGCTGGCCATGATGTCACTGGCAGTACCAGGTCTGGTTGCTGCTGATGAACTGGCCACAATGCAAGAAAATGAAAACAACTGGGTCATGGCTGCTGGTGATTACAAAAACCAACGTTACTCAGAGCTGACTCAAATCAACAAAGACAATGTCAAAAATCTGAAAATGGCATGGTCTTTCTCAACTGGTGTTCTGCGTGGTCACGAAGGTAACTCTTTGGTTATCGACGGTACTATGTATGTTCACACGCCATTCCCTAACATCGTATACGCGTTGGATTTGAACAACGACGGTGCGATCAAGTGGAAATATGAGCCAAAACAAAACTACGACGAAACTGTGCCAGTTATGTGCTGTGACACCGTTTACCGTGGTCTGTCTTACGGCGATGGCAAAATCTTCCTGAACCAAGCTGACACTACTCTGGTTGCTCTGAACGCAGCTGACGGTAGCG
>JASBUF010000005.1 GCA_030148085.1 Methylophaga sp.
CAATGGCGATAGAGATAACAGGATCCGGGAACACCATTGGTTCGAGTGTCGCAGGGTTTTTCGGATCACACAGCGTGTGACCAGTTTGAACGTCTTTCATACCGATGACGGCGATGATGTCACCCGCGTGGGCATAATCCAGCTCGTTACGATCGTCGGCGTGCATTTCCACCATACGGCCAACACGTTCAGTCTTACCGGTGAAGGTATTCAGAACGGTGTCGCCTTTTTTCAGCTCGCCTGAGTAGATACGGATAAAGGTCAGTGCGCCGAAACGGTCGTCCATGATTTTGAACGCCAGCGCGCGCAGAGGGCCGTTGATATCAACAGTCGCGACTTTACCAGTTTCGTTACCTTCCAGGTCAACTTCTGGCTGAGGATCAACTTCAGTCGGATTAGGCAGGTAGTCAACAACGGCATCCAGTACCAGCTGCAGACCTTTGTTCTTAAATGAAGAACCACAGAAGGTCGGGAAGAACGACAGGTTCAATGTACCTTTGCGGATACATTTTTTCAGTTCTTCGATAGAAGGCTCTTCACCTTCCAGATATTTTTCCATCAGATCATCGTCTTGCTCAACAGCAGTTTCGATGAGTTTTTCACGCCATTCAGCGATTTGGTCAGCCATCTCTGCAGGTGGCTCTTCGATAGAGTAATTTTCAGGATCTTTCTCATCCGGCCAGTACCAGGCTTTTTGAGTCAGCAGGTCAACAACACCTTTGAATTCGTCTTCGATACCGATAGGCAGAACCATAACCAATGGGGTGGCTGCCAGTACGTCTTCAACCTGTTTAACAACACGGTAGAAGTCAGCACCCATACGATCCAGTTTGTTAACGTAGATCAGACGAGAGACTTCTGAGTCATTCGCATAGCGCCAGTTGGTTTCTGATTGAGGCTCAACACCACCACTACCACAGAAAACACCGATACCGCCGTCAAGTACTTTCAATGAACGGTACACTTCAATAGTGAAGTCAACGTGTCCCGGGGTATCGATAACGTTCAGACGGTGGCCTTTCCAAGCACAGGTCGTCGCAGCAGACTGGATTGTAATACCACGTTCGGCTTCTTGCTCCATGAAGTCCATGGTTGATTCACCCTCGTGAACTTCGCCTGTCTTGTGGATTTTACCGGTCAGTTTCAGGATACGTTCGGTTGTTGTGGTTTTACCCGCGTCAACGTGCGCGAAGATACCTATATTTCTGTACTTGGATAAATCAGAAGCCATAATCCTGTGTCTCTAATATTGAGGTTAGTTGAACAATGTCGTGCAATTACACGGTAGTTAAACCCGCAAATTCTATACTAGATCAGCACGACTTGCACCCATTATTCCCTAAACAGGTTACAGATTGTTGTCTGCTGCCTGCTGAGGGTGGTTTTTTCTTATCTGACTGGGGTTGAGCGCTGAGATCTGCGCCTTGAAAGTGAACCTAATTGAACTTCTTCTGCATCGGCAGCCATTGGTAGCGATAGACGACACCCGGCACGGCTAGTACCAGAAATAAACTCAACGTCGTCACGATAAACTCCCATTGCTGGGTGTAGACATCACCGGAATACCGGATCTCAAATGCAATACCAATCAGCAGGCTGAGCAGGTAGTACACCACCAGTTCAATCAGCCTTACCCAGATTGGCTTGCTCTGCATCGGCACCACGAAAAATACGCGGTTACCCATCCACGGCAAGTTCGCAATCAGCAGAAACAGCCCTATCATCAACCAGACAGACATAAATTTTTACGCAAATACAATCGTACAAAGTTTCATTAAAATGCCGGGAACAATCCCCAGCCCCAGCACCATCAATGCATTGGCACTCAGCATAATCTGCATTGAACTGCTGGCTTCCAGTTTGTGCTCGACTACCGGCTTGTCGAAATACATCACTTTGATGATTCGCAGGTAGTAATAAGCACCAATCACCGACGTCACAACGGCCACCAAGGCAACCATCAGCAAATCCACATCAATGACTGCTTTAATCACACTCAACTTGGCATAGAAGCCGGCTAATGGTGGAATCCCTGCCATCGAAAACATCAGAATCATCATCATCAACGCAAACCACGGTTCACGCTCGCTGAGTCCTTTAAAGTCATCGATATTTTCGGCCTCGAAGCCCTGCCTGCTAAGTAGCAGAATCATGCCAAACGCACCCAAGGTCATCAGTGCATAGATCAGGGTATAAAACAAAGAAGCCGCAAAGCCTTCTTCTGTGCCCGACAACACCCCCATCAGTAAAAAGCCGACATGGGAAATCGTGGAATATGCCAGCATGCGTTTTAAATTGCTTTGGGCAATGGCAACGACATTACCGAGAATCATCGATAACACCGCCAACATGACCAGCATATCCTGCCAGTGATTTTGCAAGTCTATCAGTCCCTCAGCCAATAATCGAATGATCATTGCAAAGGCCGCAATTTTGGGGGCTGCCGCAATAAACAGCGTCATCGCTGTGGGGGCACCATGGTAGACATCCGGCAACCACATATGGAATGGCACCGCACCAAATTTAAAGCCGATTCCAATAACCAAAAACACAATACCAAAACTTAGAATCGTTTCATTTCCATCGGTGTTCGCTATGGCAAGGGCAATTTCATTAATCGCTAAACTGCCGGTAACGCCATAGATAATCGACATGCCATAGAGCAACATGCCTGAGGCAATACTGCCAAGAATGAAATACTTCATCGCCGCTTCGGTAGCCACGGCTGAATCACGCTGCATCGCCACCATTGCATAGAGACATAAAGACATCAGTTCCAGCCCTAAATACAGCGTCAACATATGGTAGGCCGACACCATAATCAGCATGCCCAACGTTGAGAAGACCGCTAAAACAAAGAACTCGCCCTGCATCAATTGGCGGGCTTTCAGGTAATTGACTGAATACAACAGCACCAGCATATTCACCACGCAGATGAACACCTTGAGCAAATCACTCAGTGCGTCTTTGATATAGGTGTCCGAAAAGGTCAGCCCCCAATCCCCCAAAGACCAAAGCACCACCAGCAAGGTCAACGCCAGGCTAAGCTGGCTTAAGCCATAAACCCACTCTATTTTTCTGGCACCGGTAAAGGCCACAACCAGCAAAATGACACAGGCCATGGTCAGCAAGACCATTTCCGGCAGCGCAAATAGCATATTGGGAACCTGGAACATGTCTGCGCTTTCCTCTTACAACTTCGACTGAGAGACTTGAGTCAGCAGATGCTCCACTGACGCATGCATCACATTAACAAGCGGCTCTGGCCAGACACCGAGCAGCAGCACGATGACTGCCAGTGAGGCCAGCATCCAGAACTCGCGGCGATTAACATCGGTCAGCGCTTTCACCTCATTATTAGCGACTTCACCGAAAAAGACGCGCTTCACCATCCACAGGGTGTAGGCAGCGCCGAGAATCAACGTTGTGGCTGCCAGGAAGGCAAACCAGAAGTTGGCCTGGAACGCGGCCAGAATCACCATAAATTCACCGACAAAGCCTGACGTCCCGGGCAAGCCTGCATTAGCCATGGCAAAAAACACGGCAAAACCAGCAAAGACTGGCATGGTATTGACGACACCGCCATAAGCACTGATTTCACGGGTATGCATACGGTCATATAAGACGCCAACCGCAAGGAACATCGCGGCAGAAATAAAGCCATGCGAAATCATCTGCACCATTGCACCTTCAATCGCCAGCACCGCACCACTCCCGGTCGATGCATTGGCAAAAATATCGAAGATGATAAACAGACCCAAAGTGACAAAGCCCATATGAGCAATACTGGAGTAGGCAATCAGCTTTTTCAGATCGGTCTGTGCCAACGCCACAAAACCGATATACACCACAGCGATCAGGGATAAGGTAATGATGAACCAATCCAGCACCATGCTGGCATCAGGTGCAATCGGCAAGGCGAAACGTAAGAAGCCATAGCCACCAATCTTCAAGGTAATTGCAGCCAGAATCACCGAGCCGCCGGTCGGCGCTTCAACGTGCGCATCCGGTAACCAGGTATGCACGGGCCACATCGGTACTTTTACGGCAAAAGCAATCAAAAACGCCAGTAACAACCAAGTCTGCTCATTCAAGCTCAGGCCGACAGCATGGAAGTCCAGAATCGCGAAGCTGTCACTGACATGGCGCAGATACAACAAGGCCACCAGCAGGAAAACCGAGCCAAAGAAGGTATAGAGGAAGAACTTCAGCGTCGCATAAACCCGGTTCGGCCCACCCCAGATACCAATAACCAGAAACAAAGGGATCAGCATCGCCTCGAAAAAGACATAGAACAACACCGCATCCAAGGATGAAAACACGGCGTTCATCAGTCCTTCCATGATCAGGAAGGCAGCAAGATACTGACTTAAACGGTGCTGGATCACTTCCCAAGCTGCAACAACCACCAGCAAGGTGGAAATCGTTGTCAGGATGATCAGCGGCATTGAAAAGCCATCCACGCCAAGGTGATAAAACACATTAAAGGTCTCTATCCACGGCGTTTTTTCAACAAACTGCATCTCATGGGTGCTGACATCAAAGCCTGCATAGAGACAGAATGACAACAACATTGTTAAAGCCGCGATGGCCAAGGCAACGGGTTTTAAAAACGGTTTTTGGTCGCCGGTGAACAATACCAACAGGCCGCCAATAATTGGCAACCAGATAACCAGACTCAGTAAAGGTAACTCTGCAAGCATCTTAGTCCCTTAACCCACGTACAGGGTCAGCAACAGCCATACCCCTACAATCATCGCAAATGCGTAATGGTACAAATATCCGGACTGGACATGACGTACCAGTCTGGCTAGCCAGCCCACGGTTTTAGCACTGCCATTCACGACAGCGCCATCAATCAGGAATCGGTCACCGACACGCCATAACAAGCCCCCTAAACCGCGGGAGCCCGCCGCAAAAACTTTATCGTTAAAGTCATCAAAACCGTATTTGTTTTCCAGCAAGCTATGCAAACCACGTAAACGCACTTTGAGTACGCCCGGAATATCAGGTCGGTAGATGTAGAGATACCAAGCCGTCGCTACACCTGCCATGGCGAGCCAGAATGGCGGTGCCTGCAGGCCATGCAGCATAAACGACACTACACCGTGGTAATGAGAACCGAGTTCACCTAGGACATCATGCGGACCTGCTACAAAAATGGCATTACCAAAGAAGCTACCAAATACCACATCACCAATGAAGTAACCGGCTAACACAGAAGGAATAGCAAGCAAAATCAGTGGTACCGTCACTACCCAGCCAGGTTCATGCGGG
The DNA here is from genome assembly GCA_030148085.1 of Methylophaga sp. GTDB lineage: Bacteria > Pseudomonadota > Gammaproteobacteria > Nitrosococcales > Methylophagaceae > Methylophaga. The sequence goes on from JASBUF010000005.1 coordinate 5,278, forward strand.
TTATGCCCGCCATGACTGTCAAAGCGATCCCGGCCGTGGAACACCATAAATAGCAGACGGAAACTGTAAAGAGCGGTAATAAAGACCCCTACCAACACTGCGAAATAGGCAAAGTCACTGCCTGCAATCGTTGAGGCATGGACTGCTTCGATAATGGCATCTTTGGAGAAAAACCCGGAAAAGCCGGGGAAACCTATCAAGGCCAAAGTCCCAATCAGGCTGGTCCAATAGGTGATCGGCATGTACTTTCTCAAGCCCCCCATCTTGCGCATATCCTGCTCATGATGCAAAGCAATAATCACCGACCCAGCTGCCAGGAAGAGCAAGGCTTTGAAAAAAGCGTGGGTAAGCAAATGAAACACACCCGCTGCATAAGCCGACACACCTAACGCGACGGTCATATACCCGAGTTGTGACAGCGTTGAATAGGCCACTACCCGCTTGATGTCGTTCTGAACCAGACCCAGTAGCCCCATAAACAGGGCGGTGACTGAGCCGATGACCAAAACGAATGACAGCGCCGTTTCTGATAATTCGAACAGCGGCGACATCCGCGCCACCATAAAGATACCGGCTGTCACCATGGTCGCAGCATGGATTAAGGCAGAAATCGGAGTCGGGCCTTCCATAGAGTCTGGCAGCCACACATGTAATGGCACCTGCGCTGACTTACCCATGGCACCGATAAACAGCAAAATGCAGGTCACGGTAATCACCGACCAGGCCGTGTCACCAAAAAGGACGATGGTTTTTTCAGCCATGGCCGGGGCCTGAGTAAACACCTGGATGTAATCAAGGCTGCCGGCATACATCAGTACTGCGGCGATGCCGAGCAGAAAGCCGAAGTCACCCACCCGGTTGACCAGAAACGCCTTAAGGTTGGCATAAATCGCCGTCGGCTTTTTGTACCAAAAGCCAATGAGCAGGTAAGACACCAGCCCCACCGCTTCCCAACCGAAGAACAGTTGCAGGAAGTTATTCGACATAACCAGCATCAGCATCGAAAAGGTAAACAATGCGATATAGCTGAAAAAGCGGCTGTAACCGTCATCATCGTGCATATAACCGATGGTGTAGATATGCACCATCAGAGACACAAAGGTCACCACGGCCATCATCACCGCAGTTAATGAGTCGACCATAAAGCCGACTTCCAGTGTCAGGGTTCCGGCCTGCAACCAGGTATAAATGGTTTCGTTGAAGTAAGCGCCATCGACCACGACCTGTTTGAACACCCACAAAGACATCAGGAACGCAATGGCCACCCCGCCGATGGTCACGCGATGGGACCAACTACGACCAATGCTTTTTCCGAAGAATCCGGCAATGATGCTGCCGATTAAGGGGGCAAGAACGATAGCAATCAGCACAGCTTTCATAGCTACCCCTTCAAGCTCTTAATGTCAGCCACATTGATCGTGCTGAGGTTACGGAACAGCACCACCAAAATCGCCAGCCCGATGGCCGCTTCAGCCGCTGCCACCGTCAGGATAAAGAATACAAAAACCTGTCCGCCAGGATCACCGGAGAAATGCGAAAAGGCAATAAAGTTGAGGTTTACGGCTAGCAGCATCAATTCGATACACATCAATAGAATGATGATGTTTTTGCGATTCAGAAAAATACCAGCCAGCGACAGGCTGAACAGTAAGGCGGCAAGGATCAGGTAGTCCGATAACACTATCACGGCGTTTCGTCTCCCTTGGCTTTTTCACGACGCAGATTCACCAGACGAACACGGTCTTCTCGCCGTACGGCGACCTGTTTACCGACATCCTGCAGTTTACGTTTATGTTCACGTAAGGTCAGGGTGATCGCAGCAACAATGGCCACGGTCAAAATGACTGATGCAATTTCGAAAGGATAGACATAAACCGTATACAGCAACCGTCCGAGCATTTTGGTGTTGCTCTCTTCCATCGACTCGACTGGCACTACATCAAACTGCGGTGCATTGAGCACGGTAATCATTTCCACCACGATGAGTGCTGCCACCACAATGCCGAGTGGCAGGTAGCGGGTAAAGCCTTCTTTAAGCGGTGCCAGATCAATATCCAGCATCATCACTACAAATAGGAACAGGACCAACACCGCACCGACATAAACTAGCACCAGACTTATAGCGAGAAACTCAGCATGCAGCATCAGCCAGATAGCGGCACTGGTAAAAAATGCCAATACCAGAAATAAGGCAGCCCGCACCGGGTTACGCACAGTAATGACCATGGTCGCGGCAAACAGCAATATGGCTGCGAAGAAGTAAAAAATCAGCTTTTCCATCTAGCGATACGGAGCATCCGCCTCCCTGTCAGCTGCAATTTCTTTTTCATATTTATCACCCATGGCCAGCAGTCGCTCTTTGGTGATGATATGATCACCGCGTTCTTCAAAGTGATATTCAAAGTGACGGGTTTCAACAATCGAATCTACCGGACAGGACTCTTCACAAAAGCCGCAATAGATACATTTGAACAAATCAATGTCATAGCGGGTGGTACGGCGGCTGCCATCTTCACGCGGTTCAGTCTCAATCGTAATCGCCAATGCCGGACAGACTGCTTCGCACAACTTGCAGCCGATGCAACGCTCCTCCCCATTCGGGTAGCGTCTCAACGCATGCAGACCACGAAAGCGAGGTGACTGCGGTGTTTTTTCTTCCGGATATTGCACCGTAATCTTACGGGCAAACAGGTAACGGCCGGTAAGTCGAAGCCCCTGCACCAGCTCCCATAACAGAAAACTCTTAAAGAAATGGCGTAGTTGACGCATCACGCCCCTCCCGCAGCTAATGCTGCTGTTTCAGTAAACCACGGACCAATATCAAACACCTGTGCCGTGGCAATCACCACCAGCCAGAAAAGGGTCACAGGAATAAAGATTTTCCAACCCAGTCGCATAATTTGATCGTAGCGATAACGTGGGAAGGTAGCCCTGATCCACAAATAGACAAACAAGAAGAAACTGGTTTTCGCCAGTAACCAAATCAGTCCCGGCACCCAGTCAAATAACGGCGCAAGAAACGTTCCCTCAAATGGCGATAGCCAGCCCCCCATAAACATCGTTGCTGCCAGCATCGATATCAGAATCATATCGGCGTATTCAGCGAGGAAGAACACGGCAAAGGCCATACCTGAGTATTCGACATGGAAACCGGCGACGATTTCCGACTCGCCTTCAGCAATATCAAACGGCGCACGGTTGGTTTCGGCCACACCGGAAACAAAGTAAACAATAAACAGAGGGAACAGTGGCAGCCAGTACCAACTCAGAATGCCACCCGACTGCGCCTGCACAATTTCGCCCAGATTCAGACTTCCTGCAGCAATCAACACCCCTACCAAAGCAAAGCCCATCGCAATTTCATATGACACGACCTGTGCTGCGCTGCGGAGAGCACCGAGGAAAGCATAGCGTGAGTTTGACGCCCAACCAGCGACGACCACACCGTAAACACTCATCGAGGTGATGGCCAGGACATAGAGCAAACCAGCATCAATATCTGCCAGCACCAGACCATCATCAAATGGCATAACTGCCCAGGCGGCTAAGGCCGGACCAATCGCTAACACCGGTGCCACTAAAAACAGATACAAATTCGAACGTGCCGGGAAAATCACTTCCTTCAGCAGTAACTTCAGGCCATCAGCAATCGGCTGTAACAGCCCCCAAGGGCCAACTCGATTAGGTCCGATACGGGTCTGGATATAACCAATCACCTTACGCTCGGCATAGGTCAGATAGGCTACTGCCAGCATCAACGGCACAACAATGAGAAGAATTTTGCCAATATTGGGCAGGATGTATTCCAACAGGATATCCATCAGCCACCTCCTGCACTGGTGACTGTCACCTGCCCGAACATCTGACCTAAACTAGCGCCTAAGTCGGTCGCGGCAGCGACATAGATACAGCCATCCGCGATGTCATCATCAATTTGCAATGGCAAGCGGATTTCCCTGTCACCTTGGGTAATAACCACTTCATGCTGCTGGTCGATGCCTCTTTTGTCAGTTTCTGCCTGATTAATGCGGGCAAACTGGCAGGCTTTGGTTTCCGGGGTGTTCTGTAAGGCTGGGCTATGTCGAAGCAGACTATCTGTACGGTACATCGGCACTTCTGAAATCAGCATCAGGTCTGACTGCATTTTCAACGTTGATGGAATATACGGTTTCAGTTTCGCCGAACTAGTCCGTCTACTGAGCGGACTATCAATCTCATCGACCACATCTTGTGATGAAATATAGTCAAAGCCCTTGAGTTTGCTGATATTGCCGAGTACCCGCAGGATTTTCCAGCCCGGCCGACTATCCCCTCTAGCTGCAACAGCACCGGAAAATTGCTGACGACGGTTATCAATACCGACAAAGCTGCCTGACGTTTCGCTGAAACAGGCCATTGGCAGAATCACATTGGCATACTGCCTGACCCACTCGCTATCAAAGCTATTAATTGCCACCACAAAGCTGGCTCTCCGCAGCGCTTCATGTACTTGTTGTGGTTCGGCCGTATCCAAAGCTGGATCGAGTCCCATCAGCAGATAGGCACGCAGAGACTTGTCCCAGCTTTGTTTTGCATTCAAGCCTTTAACACCCGGTAAGGTGCCTGCCAAACAGTGAGCATTGGCATTAGAAGTCGGCAGAACAAGCAAGCGACTTTCAGTCAACTCAGCAATCAAGCCGGCTAAGGCGCGTAAAGTACTGGCCTGAGGGTGATGATTAATCAAGTCTCCCACCACCAAGGTTGCATTCATGGCATTGGAAAGCTGCAGAGCCACATTCTGTTCAAAAGCTGACGGTGAACGATCTGGCAGTAAATCCAACCACGCTTTATCTTCCAACTTACGGACAGCCGTGAGTGCCTTAGCAATACCCGCAAGAGTTTCGGCCATTTCTTTTGCATTGACGGCAAGCTGTCGATCAACCGGCATCAATAGATCACGTTCGAAAAAGTTAATACAACTAACCGTCGCACCTGCCAGCGAAGCCTGACGAATACGGTGAGCAATAATCGGCTGTTCGGCACGGATATTACTACCCAGAATCAGGAAAGCATCACTGTCTTCAATATCAGCTAATTGCCAGTCATCTAAAGTGAAATCAGTCTCACTATCAGCAAAGTCCTGCTGTCTTAAACGATGATCGATATTTTCTGTGCCCAGGCCGCGAAGTAACTTCTGGAAAAGATAGGCTTCTTCCAACGTACAGGTTGGAGAAATCAAACCAGCTACTTCTTGTGGGCCAAATTTACTGATGACGCCTTTCAGCCCATCAATGGCTTTCTCCAGCGCCGTCTGCCAGTCAACAACCTGCCAGTGGCCATCCACCTTAATCATCGGGTCGGTCAGTCGTTTTTCGCTACTCAAGCCGAGATAACTGAAACGATCGCGATCCGACAGCCAGGCTTCATTGATATCTTCGTTATCACGCGGCACCACCCGCATTACATCGTCTTTACGCAGATGCAGCTCAATATTCGAGCCTACCGCATCATGCGGTGCAATCGATGGATGGGCTCGCATTTCCCATGCCCGTGCCTTGTAGCGGAACGGTTTTGATGTCAGTGCACCGACTGGACAGAGATCAATAATATTACCGGAGAGTTCTGACGCCAGACTGTGTTCGACATAAGTACCGATTTCCATATGCTCACCGCGACCGGTGGCACCTAATTCCTTGATACCGGCAATCTCTTGACCAAACCGCACACAGCGGGTGCAGTGAATGCAGCGGGTCATGTCCGTCTGAATCAGTGGGCCGATATCTTTGTCTTTAACCGCGCGTTTGCCCTCGGTGAAACGGCTAACACCCTCACCATAACCCATCGACAGGTCCTGCAATTCACATTCGCCGCCCTGATCACAGATCGGGCAATCCAGAGGATGGTTAATCAGCAGAAACTCCATGACGCTACGCTGGGCATTCACCGCTACTTTGGAGTGCGTGAAAATTTTCATGCCTTCGGCGACAGGGGTTGCACAGGCTGGCAGGGCTTTGCGTGCTTTATCAACTTCGACCAGACACATACGGCAGTTGGCAGCAATCGACAGCTTCTTGTGATAACAAAAACGAGGAATATCTATCCCGGCCTCATCCGCAGCCTGGATAATCATTTTTGTTGAATCCACTTTGAGTGGAATACCGTCGATTTCGATATTAACCATAGTTCGTCATCTTATGCCGTCTTGTCCATGCAGCATCCATGGTCGATGTGATACTGAAACTCATCGCGGAAATGCTTGATAAAACTCATCACCGGTGCCGCAGCCGCATCCCCAAGCGCACAAATCGTGTTGCCGTTAATGTTCTCTGCGACATCCACCAGCCGATCCAAATCTTCCTGCCGGCCTTGACCTTCTTCAATGCGTTTCACTACCCGGTACAACCAGCCGGTGCCTTCACGACAGGGCGTACATTGCCCGCAGGACTCTTCGTAATAAAAGTAGGCAATGCGCTGCAGAGCTTTGACCATGCAAGTGTTTTCATCCATCACGATGACAGAGCCAGCACCGAGCATAGAACGGGCTTTACTGATGCCGTCATAACTCATATCCAGTTCCATCATGGTTGCACCAGGCACTACTGGCGTAGATGTACCGCCGGGAATCACCGCTTTGAGTTTATTACCATTACGCACGCCACCGGCCAGTTCCAGCAGGTCGGCGAAAGGAGTGCCAAGTGGCACCTCGTAATTACCGGGTTTATTGACATGGCCGCTGACACAGAAAATCTTGCTGCCACCATTATTCGGTGTACCTAGCTCATGAAACCAGTCGGCACCATGCTGCAAAATAACCGGGATCGACGCCAAACTTTCGGTGTTATTGATAGTGGTCGGTCTGCCATAGAGGCCATAGCCAGCCGGAAACGGTGGCTTGTAACGGGGCTGACCTTTTTTACCTTCCAGAGACTCAAGCAAGGCGGTTTCTTCACCACAGATATAGGCACCCGCGCCCATATGGGTGTGTAATTCGAAATTAAAACCGGTGCCAAGAATGTTCTTACCGAGAAGTCCGGCTTCACGGGCTTCTTTCAACGCCGCTTCAAAACGTTCAATCGGCTCATAAAACTCACCACGGATATAGTTATAACCCGTCTGCGCGCCAATGGTGTAACCAGCGATGATCATGCCTTCAATCAACTGGTGCGGGTTATAGCGAAGGATATCGCGGTCCTTACAGGTACCCGGTTCGCCTTCATCGGAGTTACAGACGATATATTTATCACCGGGCAGACGTCGTGGCATAAAGCTCCACTTCAACCCGGTTGGAAACCCCGCGCCACCACGACCGCGTAATGCTGAGTTTTTGACCTGCTCAATGATTTCTTCAGGACGCACTTTATTTTTGAGCACATTTTCCAGTACTTGGTAGCCACCGACCTGACGGTAGGCATCCAGCGTCCACGATTGTGGCAGGTGTGAGGTGCGAAAACAGACTTGATCCAGTTTCATGAGGCTAGCCCCTGCAGGATCTGGTCAATTTTTTCTGGAGTGAGATGCTCGTGATACTGCTTGTCCAAAAGCAGCATCGGCGCGCCGACACAAGCGCCCAGACATTCCACTTCTTTCAGGGTAATCAGACCATCATCGGTAGTCTGACCCGGCTTGATGTTCAGCTTGTTCTGCAGGTGATCCATGATTTCTTCTGAGCCACACAGCATGCAAGAAATATTAGTGCAGACACTGATTTTGTGTTTGCCGACCGGCTCCAGTTCAAACATGGTGTAGAAGGTGGCTACCTCGTAGACACTAATCGCCGGTATAGACAGATATACAGCCAAGGCATCCATAATAGCCTGTGACAGCCAGCCGCCATTGGCATCCTGCAAAATATGCAGGCAAGGGATCAGTGCCGACTGCTCCTGTCCGACCGGATACTTGGCCACCCAGACATCCAACTTTTCACGCAAGCTGTCGCTGAATAATTCCTCGCGGGGACCAGTCAGTAACATCTCCATCATCGATCAATCTCACCAAATACAATGTCCATCGTGCCGATAATCGCGACAACGTCGGCCAGCATATGCCCCTTAGCCATTTCATCCATTGCCGCCAGATGGGGAAAACCTGGTGCCCGGATTTTTACTCTATATGGCTTATTGGCACCGTCTGACACCATATAAATACCAAACTCGCCTTTTGGATGCTCGACCGCGCTATACACTTCCCCTTCCGGCACACAATAGCCCTCAGTGAACAGTTTGAAGTGATGGATCAAGGCTTCCATATCATTTTTCATCACGTCCCGTGGCGGCGGCGCGACTTTACTGTTCTGCAAAATCACTGGCCCGGGATTGGCACGTAGCCAATCGATACACTGCTTGATGATTTGATTGGACTGACGCATCTCTTCAATGCGCACCAGATATCGGTCATAGCAGTCGCCTTCCTTACCTACCGGAATATCAAAGTCGAGCAGGTCGTAAACTTCATAAGGTTGAGTACGACGTAAATCCCACTCGATACCACTGCCGCGAAGCATTGGACCACTGAAGCCCAGCTGCAAAGCCCGTTCCGGACTAACCACACCAATGCCAACCGTACGCTGTTTCCAGATGCGGTTATCTGTCAGCAGGGTTTCGTATTCATCGACGCATTTGGGGAAACGCTGGGTAAAGTCTTCAATAAAATCGAGCAGGCTGCCTTCGCGGTTCTGGTTCTTTTCTTTGACTTCTTTTTCACTGTGCCATTTTGATGCCTGGTATTTGGGCATGCTGGCCGGCAGATCACGATACACCCCACCAGGGCGATAATATGTTGCGTGCAAACGCGCACCGGAGACCGCTTCATAGCAGTCCATCAAATCTTCGCGTTCACGGAAGCAATACAAAAACACCGTCATCGCACCGATATCCAGACCATGTGCGCCCAGCCACATCAGGTGATTCAGTACACGGGTAATTTCATCGAACATCACGCGGATGTATTGAGCGCGAATCGGCACCTCAATGCCCAGCAATTTCTCAATCGCCATCACATAGGCATGCTCGTTACACATCATCGAGACGTAATCGAGTCGATCCATATAGCCGATGCTTTGATTAAACGGTTTGGATTCGGCCAGCTTTTCGGTACCGCGATGCAACAGACCGATATGCGGGTCGGCGCGTTGAATCACCTCGCCGTCCATTTCCAGAATCAGGCGCAATACACCATGCGCTGCCGGATGCTGAGGGCCGAAGTTAAGTGTGTAGTTCTTAATCTCGGCCATGCTTAACCTTCATCCTTCAGGTAACGGTTATCATCACGAATGACCCGTGGCACCAGCGTTCTGGGTTCAATACTGACCGGCTCATAAACCACGCGTTTCTTCTCAGGGTCGTAACGCATTTCCACGTTGCCGATCAGCGGGAAGTCCTTACGGAATGGATGACCGACAAAGCCATAATCGGTCAGAATTCGGCGCAGATCCTTATGCCCACTGAACAAAATACCGAACAGATCAAAGGCTTCACGCTCAAACCAGTCAGCACTGTTCCAGATATCGGTGACGCTGTCGATAACCGGCGTATCAGCATCAAGACGCACTTTGAGTCTGACTCGCTGGTTATGCTTAATGGACAACAGGTGATAGACCACAGCAAAACGAAAGCCGTCTTGCACTGGCTGACTGTGACCGGCACCATCTACTGCACGGCTAAAACCGAACTCACTGGATTGCTTGGTTTCCCAGCTACTGCCGCCATACTCGGAATAATCGACGCCACACAGATCCATCAGCTGACTGAAACCATATTCATCACGAAGCCGAACACAGACATGACGTAGCTGTTCAGCGACCACATTCAACGTGACTTCACCACGATCCACATCGCAGTCCAGCAGTTCGTCCGCAAAGTCCTGTTCCAGTCTGGCTCTCAAGTCGTGCATGCCTAACTCCTGCTCAACCTGCTGCCGGTCTGGCTATCGTGTTGGTACGTTGGATTTTTTTCTGTAATTGGACAATGCCGTAAAGTAACGCCTCTGCCGTTGGAGGGCAGCCGGGCACATAAATATCGACCGGGACAATGCGGTCGCAACCGCGTACTACAGAATAAGAATAATGGTAATACCCACCGCCATTGGCACAAGAGCCCATGGAAATAACCCAGCGCGGCTCTGACATTTGGTCGTAGACTTTACGCAGCGCCGGTGCCATTTTGTTGACCAGTGTTCCGGCCACGATCATCACGTCGGACTGTCTTGGGCTGGGACGAAATACCACGCCGAAACGATCCAAATCATAACGCGATGCCCCGGCATGCATCATTTCTACGGCACAACAGGCAAGACCAAACGTCATCGGCCACAACGAACCCGTTCTGGCCCAGTTAATGAGCTTGTCTGCAGAGGTGGTAACAACCCCTTTTTCGAAAACGCCTTCTATTCCCATTCCAGCGCTCCTTTTTTCCACTCGTAAATAAAGCCAACCACCAAAATGGCTAAAAACAGGAACATCGACAACAGGCCGAATACCCCGATTTCATCAAGCACAATAGCCCAAGGGAATAAGAAAGCAATTTCGAGATCGAAAATAATGAACAGAATGGCGACGAGGTAATAGCGCACATCGAATTTCATATGCGCATCTTCGAAAGGTTCAAAGCCGCACTCATAGGCTGAGCGCTTTTCGTCATCCGGTCGGCGTGGCCCCAGAATAAATCCCGCCAATAGCGGCATAACACCAAAGCCGATGCCGATGATGATAAACAACAATATCGGGAGATAATTCTCCAGCATACTGCTTTCCTTCCGGTTTATTTCTCATTGCATGACTCCTTATGACTCATGCTCCCGAGCGCGCCCGCCAATGGGCAACCATCGCAAACGATACTACACACTCTGACGCATGATGAGAAGCCGGATTCTTGCTTAATTAGTGGCTTATTGTTTACTTATTTTTATCGTCCAGACAAAATCCAAGAATGCTGTGCTGACATTATTGATGGCGAATATGGCCGTTGCATGACTGCGCTTATACTGCAAGTTATTAATTAAGAGACCAAATTTAGTGCGCATGTGTTCTTTTACAAGCAGATATTTCTGCCTATATCTCAAACAGGGATAACGATCTTTCAAGTGAATAGGTCAAAATTATTTTCCAAACCCGTTGCCGTCGCCGCTTTGCTCATTGTGACGGCTATTGCTTGCGCCAGCCTAGCGGCGGCATATCTGTTTTCATTAATTCAGGAAGATGTCCGCAACCGGCTTACTACAACACTGGAAGCCTCTATCAGTAAAGTCAAAACGGAGATCCAAGCCCACAAACGAAACACTCTCTACTGGTCAGAAAATCTGTCGCTCCGTCAAATTAGTCAGCTAGTCGTTGTGGGTGGTTCACAGGCAGTGCAAACAGATCTGTTCCAACGTCTGGATACCAGCCTCATCGCCATTCTGGAAGCAGAGCATTATCGCGACTACAAACTACTTAATCCGCAGGGCGAAGTCTTAATTTCAGCCAAACACGACATTGAAAGAAAACCCCGACCTTTCAACCTGCCCGATGCGGTCAGGAAGGAGGCGTTGTCCGGAAAAGTAGCCTTCAGCCGGCCGTTCAAAAGTCAGCAGCTTTGGCGTGATAGCAACGGTCATGTTTACGAAGGATTGTCGACCATGTTATTCGTCGCGCCAGTCTATGACTGGTATGGCGATATAGTAGCCTTGTTTGCCTTTGAACTGGATCCGGATATGCTCTTTATCCCGGCGTTTCATCAACACCAAATCGGGGAAACCGGTCAAAGTTATGCACTGGATGAGCAGGGTCTGCTCCTCAGTGAGCCCAAGGACAGCGCGCAGTTGCAACAAGCCGGTGTACTCGCACGAGATTACCCGCATGCTGATTTAACTATCTCAGTCAGACAAGCTCCGCAGGACCTATCAAAACCAGACACATTCCTGAGTGCCAAACAGTACGCTGCACAGCCACTGACTAAAATGGCCCAATCATTGACACAAGGTCAGGCCGGAATCAACATCAATGGCTACATCGACTACCGCGGCGTGAAAGTGATAGGTGCCTGGCGCTGGGATAAGAAACTGGGCATGGGCATCGTGACAGAAACCGAAGCGGCTGAAGTATATAAGCTGTATCGATCTTTATTATTTAGCGTCATCTTCAGCATTATTGCGGTCATCGTTCTGACAGCGATTGGTACCCTGCTCTACCGTCGTTCAACGATGCAGCGCATGGTAAGCCTGCAACAACGTGATGCTATCATCAATCAGACAGATGACGGCTTTGTCACTATCGATGACAAAGGCATGATCAGCATGATTAACCCTGCCGTTACTCAATTGTTTGGCTATACCGATAAGGAATTGCTGCATCAGCCCGTTTCAATCTTATTACCGGAACACGAGCGCAAGCAGCATGATACCTATCTGGCTGAATCACAATTACATGCCCCCAAGGTCATACACCGGACTCGAACCCTTCAAGGTAGACATAAAGACGGCAGCTTGTTCCCTATTGAACTCAATGTTTCCCCGATGCAGTTTGGTCACCGCAAGTTCTTTATCGGCGTTATTCGAGACATCTCCGAGCGTTATCAATATCAGCAAGAACTCATCCATGCCATGCAGCAAGCGGAAGCGGCGAATCAGGCCAAAAGCGACTTTCTGGCCAAGATGAGTCACGAACTACGCACACCGCTGAATGCAATCATTGGCTTCTCTCAGTTGCTTAAACTGGAACAACTCAACGACAGCCAGCATGAATCCGTCAGCATGATCGAAAACTCTGGCAGTCATCTTTTGTCATTGATTAATGACGTGCTGGATTTGTCGCGTATCGAAAGTGGCAATATGAGTATTTCTGTTGAAGACGTCGCCGTTCAACCACTGATAGAGCATTTACTGCCGCTTCTTCAGATGCAGATGGTGACCCTATCTTTGACGTTGGAAACGCACTATCCGGACAATATCGATAGCCTGTTTATCCGCGCTGATTACATCAAGCTCAAACAGGTCTTGCTCAATCTACTGTCCAATGCGATCAAATATAACCGGCCACATGGACAAATCCGCATCAAGGTTTACCAGCATGACTATCAGATCCGCATTACGGTGGAAGATGACGGTTATGGCATCAACGAAAGCTTGCAATCACGCCTGTTTGAACCGTTTAACCGTCTGGACAAAGAGCGCTCCAACATTCCCGGCACCGGGATTGGCCTCGCTATCAGTCACGATCTGGTAAAACTCATGCAGGGTCAATTTGGCTTCAGTAGCACACCGGATGTCGGATCCAGTTTCTGGGTCGAGTTTCGTCAGTCATCGATCCAACTATCGTCTGAAAGCATCAATAATTCAGCAAAGCCAGACTCACGACGCCCACATGCGCCGCTTGGCAACGATATCAGCTTGCTCTGTATCGAAGATAATCCGACCAACCTTGATCTCATCAAACAGTTCTTCAGTCGGCGTAAGGGCTTTCACCTGCTCACCGCCGGAGACGCTGAAACCGGACTGGAAATCGCTTTCGATCATGAACCTGAATTGATCTTGATGGACATTAACCTGCCAGGTAAAAACGGTTTTGAGGCACTGAAACAACTCAAGCAGTCGGCGGTAACCCGCTACATCAAAGTTATTGCCCTATCTGCCAACGCGATGGCGACTGATGTGGAAAAAGGCTTACAGGCAGGCTTTGATGCCTATCTGACCAAGCCCGTCGATTTCGAGCAACTGGAAACCACCATAGAACGGGTATTGGCTGAAAGTCAGCAGACATAAAAAAAGCCCGATAAATCGAGCTTTCAATAGATGGTACCGATGGGCGGATTCGAACCGCCACGGGCTAAGCCCACCACCCCCTCAAGATGGCGTGTCTACCAATTTCACCACATCGGCATATTTTGGAAAGTGCGTATTCTAAGGTATTTCCGGCAAATCTGCAGGAGTTTCTTGCTGAACTTGTTCATTAGGAACAGTTTCCGTCACGCTTTTTGCTTTATTCGGTGTTTCCACTGAAAAATATGCCAAAGTCAGGCTGGTGATAAAGAAAATCGCCGCCAGAATAGCACTGCTGCGACTCAGGAAGGATGCTGAACCACGGCTACCAAACAGGCTGCCGGAAGCACCACCGCCGCCACCGCCACCAAATGCCGCGCCGGCATCGGCGCCTTTACCATGCTGAATCAGCACCAAACCAATCAGCATCAGAGAGACAATAATGTGTATCGTCAGAATTAAAGCGTGCATGTAGTTAACCTAATTTAAGAACTGCTGCCTGACAGATTTTCACGAACTCATCGGCTTTGAGAGAGCCTCCACCGACCAGTCCGCCATCCACGTCAGGTTGTAAAAACAATGGCGCAGCATTATCACTGTTTATGCTTCCGCCGTAAAGTATTCGAAGGTCGCGGGCAATCGCAGGATCATGCTTAGCGACCCGCTGACGCATGAAACTGTGTACATCCTGGGCCCATTCCGGGGTCGCTGAACGACCCGTTCCAATCGCCCATACCGGCTCATAAGCCAGAACCGTCTGCGCGAGACCTTTCACCCCTTGGTAAGCAATCACTGTATCAAGCAAACGGGCCACCACCTCTTCGGTACGCCCAACGGCATGCTCATCCGGGCTTTCACCGATGCAGATAATCGGTGTAATCCCCTCACGCACGGCCATTTCATATTTTTCTGCGACGATCCGATCCAGCACCCGCTGATCCAAATCGAGTTCAGCATACAGACAGCGCCGCTCTGAGTGGCCTATCAACACATAGTGACAGCCAAAATCAGCAAGCATGGTTGCCGAAATTTCACCGGTATAGGCACCCTGCTGGAACTGCGACAGGTTCTGTGTACCCCAGGCGAGTTCCGTGCCAGTCAACGCCTGTTGCACCTGCTGCAGGTATACCGCGGGCGGGAACAAGGCGACTTCGACCGAAGAAAAGCTATCCGCTTCAGCGAGAATGCCGTCCAACAACGCGCGATTACTCTCGCTAGAGCCGTTCATTTTCCAATTACCAGCAACCAGCGGTTTACGCACGAATTCGCTCTCTCGAAAATAAAACAGAATGTTTGCTGTTTCGCGACATCAGCACGAAACACATTGTCGGCTCATTGTATAACAAATCAGGATCGTCAAAAACCAGCCAGGAATGCCAATCAGGCAGCCAGTACCTGCTCAATGACGTCAGCCAACTCCTGTGCGAGCTTTTTGGTCAGGGTGGCATCCCGCCCTTCCACCATCACCCGGATCACAGGCTCAGTTCCCGATGGACGAAGTAAGACGCGACCTTCACTGCCGAGGCGTTGTTCCACATCAGCCACGGCCTTGGCAATCTCCGGATTACCGTCAATGTCGACCATTTTTTCGACTCGTACATTGATAAGTTGCTGTGGGTATTTGGTGACGACCGAGCGCAATGCGTGCAGGCTGTTACCTGTCTGCTGAATCTCAGCCAGAACTTGTAAAGCAGCGACGATACCATCACCGGTCGAAGTCTTATCCAGACAAATAATATGACCCGAGGCTTCACCGCCCAGTTGGCCGCCGACTTCCTGCAATTTTTCCATCACGTAGCGGTCACCCACTTTAGCGCGATGCAAGGTCATATCAAACTTGGCCAGTGCATGTTCCAGGCCCAGGTTCGACATCTGGGTACCCACAATATGTGACTGATTCTCGCCATTACGCTGGCGGGCACGAGCGATAATAAACAGCAATTCGTCGCCATCGACGATCTCGCCGCGATGGTCCACCATAATGATGCGATCACCGTCACCATCCAAAGCCAGTCCCAGATCAGCACTATTCTGCAACACCGCCTGCTGCAAGAGTTTGGGTTCGGTGGAACCACAGTTCTGATTGATGTTGAGACCGTTAGGCTCAGCGCCCATGACAATGACCTCAGCACCAAGCTCGCGAAAGACATCTGGGGCGACATGGTAAGTAGCGCCATTGGCACAGTCGACAACAATCTTGAGGTGACTTAAGTCCACACCGGAGGGAATCGTACTCTTACAGAACTCGATATAACGGCCAGCCGCGTCACCAATGCGATGCGCTTTGCCCAGATGCATGGATTCAACAGTCTGAATCGGTTGCTCCAACATGGCTTCAATTTCAAGCTCAATATCATCCGGCAGCTTGGTGCCCTGTGCGGAGAAGAACTTGATGCCATTATCATGGTAGGGGTTATGCGAGGCGCTGATGACAATACCCGCCTGCGCATGGAAGGTTCGGGTCAGGTAGGCAACTGCTGGCGTCGGCATCGGGCCAAGCAGATAAATATCAACACCGGCTGCAGATAAGCCGGCCTGCAACGCAGACTCAAACATATAACCTGAAATACGCGTGTCTTTACCGATGATAACGCGGCTGTTTTTACCGTTAGCCAGAACACGGCCAACGGCCCAGCCGAGCTTGAGTACAAAATCCGGCGTCACTGCACCATCACCTACACGGCCACGAATACCATCGGTACCAAAATAACGTCGTTGTTTAGTCAAAATCTTCTACCTGCTGCACATGTTGTGTCAGTTTCACAGCCTGCGCCGTTTCCCTTACGTCATGCGTTCTAATCAGTTTTGCTCCCTGCCAGACAGCAATGGAAGCCAAAGCGAGACTGCCCGCCAGACGCTCATCCACGCTGACTTTGAGCATATCGCCAATAATCGATTTACGTGACACGCCGACCAGTACCGGATACGGCAGTGCCGTCAATCTGGCCAAGTGTTTCATCAAACGTAGATTATGCCTTGCCCGCTTGCCAAAACCAAAACCGGGATCGAGCATGATCTTATCTGCGCTGATACCGGCCGTTTCACAGACTGCGACGCGCTCTAGCAGGAATGCTTCCACCTCACTGACCACATCCTCATAGTGTGGCTCATTCTGCATGGTCTGAGGTGTTCCCTGCATATGCATCAGGCAAACCGGTACCTGCAATTCTGCAGCAGCTTCCAGTGCTCCCTCACTACGCAGCGCATTGACATCATTAATCAGACCAGCGCCGGCCTTAACTGCCGCACGCATGACATCAGCTTTCATCGTATCAATAGAAATGGGGATATCAATTTCAGCACTGATGGCTTCAATGACGGGTGCGACACGATCTATCTCTTCCTGCACCGCCACGACATCAGAACCGGGACGTGTCGATTCACCACCGATATCGAGAATATCTGCACCGTCTTCGACCAGTTTCAGCGCTTGCTTTAACGCAGCATCGCGTGAAAAAAACTTACCCCCGTCCGAAAAGGAGTCGGGGGTAACGTTGACGATGCCCATAATACGAGGAGCGGACAAGTCGAGAGACTTGCCCGCACAATCAAAAATCACGTTTGTTTGTTCCTGTTAGTGCAGTTGATCCGCTGGTTTGCCTGACGGTGCTTTGTCATCATCTGACTCCGCACTGGCTGATGGTGGCGTGCTGGAACGATCATTCCAGTCCTTCGGCTCACCCGGCTCACGGCCTTCCATGATTGCATCAATCTGATCACTGTCGATGGTTTCATACTTAATCAGCAACTGTGACATGGCATGCAGTTTATCCATGTTTTCTTCTAACAGACGTTTGGCACGTTCGTAGTTACGGTTGATGACCGCACGAACATCTTCGTCAATCTGCTTGGCTGTCAAGTCAGACATGGCTTTATGCTGGGTCACGCTGCGGCCAAGGAAAACTTCGCCTTCATCTTCACCATAGGACATCGGCCCCATGTTATCGGACAAGCCCCACTTGGTAACCATGTTATGGGCCATTTCGGTCGCACGCTGAATATCGTTCGACGCACCAGTCGTAACCGCTTCCGCACCGAAGATCATCTCTTCGGCCAGACGACCACCATAGAGGCTGGAAATCTGACTTTCCAGCTGTTGCTTACTGTAGCTGTATCTGTCTTCGGTCGGCAGGAACATGGTCACACCCAAAGCGCGGCCACGAGGAATGATGCTGACCTTATAGACAGGGTCATGTCCCGGCACCAGACGGCCAACAATCGCATGGCCGGCTTCATGGTAGGCCGTGAGTTCTTTTTCCTTGTCGCTCATGACCATAGAGCGGCGTTCCGCCCCCATCATGATTTTGTCTTTAGCCAGTTCCAGTTCTTCCATACTGACCAGACGTTTGTTGGCGCGAGCGGCAAACAACGCAGCTTCGTTTACCAGGTTAGCCAGATCGGCACCAGAGAAGCCTGGCGTACCGCGTGCAATTACACGTGCTTCGACATCCTCAGCTGCCGGTACTTTACGCAGGTGAACATTCAGAATCTGCTCACGGCCACGGATATCCGGTAGTG
>JASBUF010000088.1 GCA_030148085.1 Methylophaga sp.
CTGCTGTTTTTCGCCATTCTGCTGGCAGCGGTCACCAGTGTTGCGGGCAGGGTGTTTTGTGGTTACTTCTGCTTTCAGACTGTCTGGACCGACATCTACACCTTCATTGAAACCAAACTCGAAGGCGACACTCCGCAAAAAGCGCATAAGTTCAAACAAGCACCGTGGACTTTCGATAAAACCAGCCGCGTAGTGACCAAACACAGCCTATGGATAGCCATCGCCTTACTCACCGGCCTGTCCTTTGCCGCCTGGTTTACCGACGCCTATCAGCTCTGGGCTGATATCTTCAGTCTGCAGGCCCCATTACCGGTATGGATATCCCTCGCCGTGTTCGGCACCTTCACCTACGGCTTTGCCGGCTTTATGCGTGAACAAGTCTGCTTCTGGCTCTGTCCCTACGCCCGCCTGCAAGGCGTGATGTATGACCAGGACACCGTATTACCGGCCTATGACGCCGAACGCGGTGAACCTCGAGGCAAACTCAAAAAAGGCCAGGTGGATAGCAGCAAAGGTAGCTGTATTGACTGCAAAGTCTGCGTCGCTGTCTGTCCCACCGGTATTGATATCCGTAAAGGCCAGCAAGAAGGCTGTATCACCTGCGGCCTCTGTATTGATGCCTGTGACAGCATCATGGACAAAACCGACCAGCCGCGAGGCCTGATTCGCTACGCCAGCTACAAGGAACTGCACCACGACAAACACGTCTTACCGATGTACCAACGCCCACGAGTCATTATCTACAGCCTCATTTTGCTGATGTCTCTGTCAGGCATTGTCTATGGCTTTACCACCCTGTCGCCGACCGAATTTAAAGTCATCCATGACCGTCAGCCCTTATTTGTACGTCTGAGTGACGGCTCGATACAGAACAAATACACCTTGAAGCTGCTCAACAAGACGCAGGCACCGATTACCGTCAACTACACCCTCAGCGGCTTAGACGGGGCCAGTCTGCATGGCATGGAAGAACAGGTCATTGTTGAGCCGGGCAGGGTGATACCGATGACGGCGCTGGTACGGGTACCGGCGGCAGTGATTGAACAAGGGCTGGTACCGATTGCCTTTACGGCCAATGTCAAAGACCAGCCAAACTTAACCACCACCTATGACAGTATCTTTATGGGACCGGAATAACGGAAAACCACTATGAAAATTTCACAAGATAACCCACAGGCTTTGCGTAATCCCTGGGTATTGGGAATGCTGGTCTTTTTATTTGTCTTTTTAGCTGCTAACGCCGTCTTTATCTACCTTGCTTTTTCATCGCCACCGAGTTTGGTTGTGAAAGATTTCTACGAAAAAGGCGAAGCCTACGCTGAAACGCAGAAACGTATTGCTGAGCAGGAAGCACTGGGCTGGTCTGGCATGCTGATGGTACCGACCAACTCTCGGGTTAATCAGACGCAAACCTACGAAGCAGTGATTACTGGAAAAAACTCAGCGGGCTTGCTGCTTGACTCAGTAACCTTGTTCGCATTTCGTCCGTCTGATGCTAATGCAGACTTTTCAGTCGAGATGCAAAAGTCTGGTCATGGTAGTTATCTGGCCGATGTGAGTTTTTCTCTGCCGGGCACGTGGGACCTTATTGTTGAAGCCAAGCAGGGCGACACTGAGTTCGTCATAACCCGTCGTCTGCGTATTGAGCCTTAACAGCTGTAGCTGAATCCAACTTAATGAGTCAGACATCGACGAAAACGCTAGCCTTGGAAAGTTGCTATCACTGCGGCCTGCCGGTTGAAGATAATGGTGACTTTACCTCAGTAGTCGCTGGCGAGCAGCGGGCGTTTTGCTGTCATGGCTGCCGGACTGTGTGTGAGACGATTTACGCATCGGGTTTGCAGGGCTTTTACAGTAAATCTACGCGCAGTGAAACTCTGGCTCCGCCGCCGGAAGTGGCTGCTGAATTGACCGCTTATGATCAGGATGATGTGCAGGCAGATTATGTTGATGCCTTAACGCCACAGCGAACGATTCATCTGTTAGTTGAAGGTATTCACTGTGCAGCTTGTGTCTGGCTGATTGAAAATGCACTCAGACGCCAAGCTGGCGTATTGAATGCTGAGGTCAACCTGACCGCCAAGCGCCTCAAACTCCACTGGGATAATTCGCAGGTACCCTTATCTCAGCTACTTCAGGCGTTGGCGGATATTGGCTATGCAGCTGTGCCGTTTGATCCGGAAACCGCTGAAGGTGCCTTAGCTAAACGCCATCGTAGCTTGTTATACCGCATGGCATTTGCTGGCTTTGCGATGATGAATATCTTGTGGGTATCCATCGCATTGTATTCCGGTGCTGATCAAGGCGAGTTTCGCCAGTGGTTTCACTGGATCGGTTTTGCGATCGCAACACCAACATTGCTGTATTCCGGTTATCCCTTTATCCGCAATGGTCTGATTGGTTTGCGCCGACGCTATCTGACGATGGATCTGCCGATAGCCATTGGCGCCTCAGCCACCTACCTCTATTCGTCCTATGTCACCTTTTATAACGTGACCAATGGCCATGTTTATTTCGATACGGTAGTGAATTTTCTGTTTGTGGTCTTGGTCGGACGCTATCTGGAAGCCATTTCCAAGCGTCGTGCAATGTCGGCTACCCAGCGCTTGCTGGAGCTTCAACCCAAGCTGGCTAACCGCGTCGAGGGCGAGACAAGTCGTGTCGTACCAATACGCAGTATTGCCATCGGGGACCTGGTATTAGTCAAACCTGGTGAGCGTGTACCCGTCGATGGCGTGATCATGTCAGGACAGAGCGCTGTTGATGAATCGATGCTGACAGGTGAATCATTGCCTGTGGCTAAACAGGAAGGCGATAAGGTTGTAGCGGGAAGTATCAACGGTGAAGGGGCTTTCAAAGTCAAAGTTGATGCGGTACTTCGCAATACTGCATTAGCCAAAATCGTGACCTTGATGGATGAAGCACAAGCCTCGAAAGCACCGATTCAGACCATTGCTGATCGTATCGTGCCCTGGTTTGTTTTGGCGACGCTGACATTATCGGCGCTGACCTTTATCTATTGGCAGTTTACTGATTTTGAATTGGCATTGCTGGCCGCAGCGTCTGTACTGGTGATTACCTGTCCATGCGCGTTTGGTATGGCTACACCGATGTCTGTGGCTGTAGCCACTGGTGTCGGTGCTGAGCATGGCATTCTGATCAAACGAGGTGAGTCACTCGAAGAGCTGTCAAGAATCGATCATATTGTTTTTGATAAAACAGGCACGTTGACAGAAGGCAAGCTGCAAGTGACGACCCTGAAAAGTTTTGCTGACTTGAGTGAGCAGCAGATTCTGCAACTGGCAGCCTCTGTCGAGCAACACTCGGAACATGGTGTGGCAGCCGCTATTTGTAACAAGGCCATCTCGCAACATCTGAGTTTACTGGCCAACCACGACTTTAGTTCGACACCCGGCAGGGGGGTTCAGGCCGAGGTCGATGGTAAACGTATTCACCTAGGCACCGAGTCTTGGTTTAGGTCGTTGGACATCACACTAACAACTGAGCAACAAGCATCGATGTCGGAACTCGAGCAGCAGGGTATTAGTTGCGTACTGTTGGCGGTTGATCGACAAGTTGTGGGTTTACTGGGGCTGGTCGATGAATTACGCAGTGATGCGATAGAAACCGTACAGAGCCTTGTTGCAGCAGGAATCAAAGTGACCGTGTTGAGTGGTGATCGGCAGGCCGTCGTCAATGCTGTCACCGCGCCACTCGGAAACATCAGTCGGCAGGCAGAAGTGTTACCTAAAGATAAGTCAGATGTCGTGCGTGCTTTACAGGAGCAGGGCGATAACGTCGCTATGGTCGGTGATGGGATCAATGATTCACCAGCATTGATTCAGGCTAATGTTGGTATTGCACTGGCATCGGGTACGGATGTGTCGGTGGAGAGCGCTGACGTAGTGTTGTCGCATCAAGCCTTGAAACATGTGGCTGATGCCAGACTGTTGGCGGGGCTGACTCTCAGAACAATTCGCCAGAATATTGTACTCTCGATTACTTACAACGTTATCATGGTGCCATTAGCGATGATGGCGATGGTCAGTCCGCTAGTTGCAGCGATGACAATGCCAATCAGCTCGTTACTGGTGATTGGCAACGCTGCACGAATTGGCCGTGGTTTTAAAAAACAGGTCGAATATCGGTCAAAACTTCTTCCTGTTGAGAGGGTGTGATGGAAGTCATATATGGTCTGCTGCCAGGCATGTTATTACTGGGCATTATCGGTGTTGCCGTGTTTTTCTGGGCGGTCCGAAATGGACAGTATGATGATATGGATGGTGCAGCAAATCGTGTACTGTTAGATGACGAAGATGAGCCTTTGCAGAGCGGCGGTGCTGATACCGATACAAAGCAAGCCGCCGACTCAGAGAAATAGTCAGTACACTTTCATCACGGCACAGCATGACAGCAAATCAACACAGGGGATGGGATGTTTAAAACGTGGAGTATTAAGCGATTGCTCCAGTTTTGTGCTGTTGTCACGGCTATAGTCGTTGTCTTTATGGCCTTGATGGCAAATTATGCCAACGGCCTGATTAATTCGACCCGCCAGATCATGGCTGAACAGGTGTTACCGCTGGAACAGAGCAGCCGACGCCTCAGCACTGTGGCGACCGCTTTCAGCAGTCGCCAGAAGCAAATCCTAAATAGCCAATTACTGGCAGAACTGCAGCAACTGGAACCCCGTGGCATGCTTGAGCAGTCGTTTCTGCAGAACTGGCTACGACTGTCGCAGATATTTTCCTCACAGGATGACTCTAGCCGGTCTTTGGATGCCTTGTTCAATGATTATCAGGATTTCCTGCGTCTGGATGCGGAGTTGTTTCTGCTTAAACAGCAGAGTCTGCAGCTTGCTAAGCAGTTGCAACAGCATAGCGACGATGTTGATATACAGGCCGGGCAGTTATTGCAACAATTGGCCGCCCTCGAAGAACGCCTGCGAAGCGCGAGACAGGTTCGGCTACAAAATATACTGGAACCGATACAGATCGGTGTTTTTGAGCTGAGTATGCTGACGCATGATGTCTTGTTGACGAACAATGACAATGAATTGCAGATACTCAAAAAACAACATTTAGCACCATTGCAGCAGGCGCTAACAGAGCAACTGGCGAACTTGAAGCAAGCGATATTCACTCAACCTGAATATCGTCAGTTACAGGAAAAGCTCGACTATGACATCAAGGTATTACTCAACCTGATAACCCAGGATCAGGGATTGTTCAGCTTGCATGAAGCCCATTTGCTCAACCAGTCATTATTGCTACAAACCGAACAGTCGTCGCTGACACTGATGAAACTGCTGATTGACAAGGTCAATTTGATTGCTCAAAACAGTTATCAGCGGAGCTATGACACGGTCAGTCACAATGTGGATCAAGCGGATCAGACCCGCTGGAAAATTATCAGTCTGAGTGCGTTGGTCACCTTGGGCATGATGATCTTTGTTTGGTTGGTTTTTCGGGCGATAAGTCATCCGCTGGGTATTATCCGGCGCTCAATAACAGCGCTGTCAGAAGGACACTTCGATACCCGGATTGCCCAGTCGGGGTCAAAAAATGAATTATCCCTGCTGGCAAAGGACTTTAACCAGTTTGCTGACAACACCGAGCAGATGATTGATGAACTCAGTGATGCCAGAACCACACTGCAGAACCGTGAGCAGCATATCCGCGCCGTACTGAATGGGTTACCAGAAGCGATCCTGACGCTGAGCGATAGCGGCACAATCATTGATACCAACCCGGCGGCTGAACTGGTGCTGGGTGGGAGCAGTGAGACCTTGCGCGGACAGACCTTGTTTCAGTTCTTCAAGCCGGATTTGGGCATCGACAGTATCGAAGTCTTGCTGGGCTATTTGAAAGAAACCGGGGAGTTGGATGGACAGCGATTGGATGACTCGTCCTTATCAATGTGGCTGTCGCTGAGTCAGATTGATAGTGTGGATAATCATACAGTCTGGGTTTGCGTCATTTCAGATGTAACGGCCTGGAAACAAACGGATGAGCGTCTGCAGCAGCTCAGTTCTGAACAGGATGCCATTCTTGAGAACGCCATTATCGGCATAGCCTTTATCCGCGATCGTAAATTTGTCCGCGTTAATCAACGTTTTGAGCAATTGTTCGGCTTTGAGCGGGATCAGATCATCGGTCAGAGCACGATTACTATCTATCCGAATCAACAGGCCTACCAGCAATTTGGTGAGCAGGCTTATCCGATGCTGGCGCAGGGAGACAGTTTTGAAGCGCAACTCGAATTGAGCAAGCATAATGGTGAAAAGTTCTGGTGTGCCCTTTCCGGGAAATCCGTCGATGCCTCAGAACCACTGGCTGGCACGATCTGGTTGTTTGAGGATGTCACCAAGCAGCGCGAGAATGAAGAGTATCTGACCCAACTGGCCAGTATTGACTCGCTGACTGGCCTACCCAACCGCAATGTATTCAATGACCGTGTTGCTCATGCGATACATAAGGCGCAGCGTGATGCTGGGCGTCTGGCCGTTTTCTTCCTCGACCTGGACCACTTCAAACACATCAATGATTCGATGGGGCACAAGGCTGGCGATATTCTGCTGAAAGAGGTCGCCAACAGAGTCAAATCCTGTCTGCGCGAAGGCGATACTGTCGCCAGACTGGGCGGTGATGAGTTCACTATGCTATTGGAAGATGTACGCTCGGCAGAGTATGTCGGTAAGGTCGCAGAAAAAGTGATTCAGGTGATGTCTCGCTCTTTCAGTATCGAATCGACCGAGGTCACGGTTAGCCCGAGCATTGGCATCAGCCTCTATCCGGCCGATGGTCGCGATGTAGATATGCTGATCAGAAATGCAGATGCGGCGATGTATCATGCGAAAAAACTGGGCCGTAATAACTTCCAGTTCTACTCGTTAGAAATGAATGCCGAAGCGGCAGAAAGACTGGCGATGGAAACAGCCTTGCGACGCGCTGTCGAGCAGCAGGAGTTCTATCTGCATTACCAGCCTCAGTTTGATCTGAAACAGGGAGGGCTGGCCGGAGCCGAAGTCTTGCTGCGCTGGTATAGTCAGGAGTGGGGAGAAGTTCCGCCAAGTCGCTTTGTGCCTATTCTGGAAGACTTGGGGCTGATCGGTAGCGTTGGTGAGTGGATATTGCGTCAGGCCTGTGACTGCTACCTGAACTTACGCGATGAGTTAAGTCCCGACTTTGTTATCGCCGTCAATTTGTCAGGACGACAGTTTAAGGGCGGTATGCTGGCAGGCAATCTGCGTCGTTTGTTGAAAGAAACCGGAATGCCAGCACAGAATCTGGAGCTGGAAATCACCGAAACCATGTTGATGGAAGACACGGAGTTGGCCACTCTGACGCTGAATGAGCTGAGTCAGATGGGGATCAATCTGGCCATCGACGATTTTGGCACCGGTTACTCGTCCTTGTCCTATCTGAAGCAGTTCCCATTGAACGTGCTAAAAATAGACAGCTCATTTATTCGTGATGTGACCCATGATGAGGAAGACGGTGCCATTGTCGATGCGATACTCGCTATGTCTGCCAGCCTGAAGCTGACCGTGGTGGCTGAGGGTGTCGAAACGGAAGCGCAAATGGCATATCTGCAGCAGCGCCACTGCCACCGGGCTCAGGGTTACTTCTTAGGCCGCCCAATGACTGAGGCGGCCTTCACCGAGCTGGCAAAGCAGCAGATCAGGGCTTAGCTCGGTAGACCAGAATCGGCTTTTGTTCAGGCAAAAACACTACGCTTAGGCCGAGGTCGGGATAAAGCCATGTTTTGCTGGTCTGGCCATTCTCATCCGCTTCGGTCTCGACAATCCTTTCAGGCTCACCAAAACGGCTATGCAGCATTTCTGGCTTTAAGCGTACTGACGGAATATAGGTCAAACCAGCTACCGTTTTCGCTAACAACGCTTCGCGATCTGTTTCTGCTAATTCATGCTGATGAGCGCCGCTGGGTTGTAACTCACCGGCCGAGGCTCGCGCTAACATGGCATCGAGCTCTGCTTCACTCAATGACAGATTCAGTACCAGCTTGGCTGACAGGCCAGCCAGATTCACACTATCAAAATAGGCTTCGACACTACGGCTACCATCAGGATCGACAAACAGGCCGGTCTTACCAAAGACGCCTAACAGTGTTTGCGCTGTTTTGTAGTCGGTTTCACCTAGGTGAATGCCTAGCACCTTAGTGTTTCCATCAGGCATGACTGTGACTTCCCAGGGTTTGTCGGCAGGGGCCTGTGGCGAGGGAATGAGCATCAGCAGCATCACGCCGCCGATCAACAAAATAAGGCCAATAATCAGATTTTTTAGTATACGCATTAAGGTAGAGTCGTTGTGTTAGTGGGTTTGCAGCCAGAAGGTTACTGGCCCATCGTTGGTCAGCCTGACCTGCATGTCGGCACCAAAATGACCGGCAGCAGTATTCGCATGTTGAATTCGGGCTTGTTTGACTAGGTATTCAAATAAAGACTGACCTTGCGCCGGAGGGGCAGCAGGGGTGAAACTCGGACGCATGCCCTTGCGGGTATCTGCTGGCAGGGTGAATTGTGGCACCAGCAGTAGGCCGCCGTGAATATCTTTAAGTGACAAATTCATTTTGTCATTGTCATCGCTGAATACCCGGTAACCAAGTAGGCGTGATAACAGCTTGTCGGCATCGGCTTCGGTGTCTGCTTTTTCCACGCCAATCAACACCAGCAGTCCCTGTTGAATTTCAGCGACCTGCTTCGCACCGACATGGACATCGGCATGGGTGACGCGTTGCAGCAAGGCTATCATGCGAGTTCCTCAGCCAGTTCATCGGTCGCTTTGACCAGCGCATCGATCAGCCCGGGTTCGCCAGCAGCATGGCCGGCGAGGGGAACGATGCGCAGATCAATCTCAGGCCAGGCTTGTTTGAGCTCCCAGGATTGTTGCAGCGGGCACACCAGATCATAGCGGCCATGAATGACGATGGTGGGAATGGCGGCGAACAGCTCAATGCTGTCGAGCAGTGGCGCGGCATCAATAAAACAATGATTCAGCGCATAATGCAGCTGTATGCGAGAGTGTGCCAGCGGGCCCGGCTGCTCCGTTAGGTCCGGTTCGTACTCATGATCACGCATCATCACGATGGTGCCTTCCCAGGCATTGAGCGTTTGCGCCGCAGCCAGTTGCACAGCTTCATCTGATGAAGTCAGTCTATTGAAATAGCTTTGTAACGGTGCGCTGTGATCTGCTGCAGGGAGATCAGCCACCAGTCGCTGCCAGGCTTCCGGAAACAGGCGGGAAGCACCGCCCTCGGCATAGACCCAGTTTATATCCTGCGCGCGGCCGAGAAAGGTGCCGCGTAGGATCATCGACAGGATGTGTTGTGGGTATATCCGTGCGTAACATAATGCCAGTGTTGCACCCCAGGAGCCGCCGAACACAACCCAGCGTTCCACACCGAGTGTGCTGCGGATAAATTCCATATCTTCGACCAGGAAATCGGTGCTGTTATTTTCCAGTTCACCAGATGGTAAAGAACGACCACAACCGCGCTGATCAAACAGGATGATGCGGTATTTTTCCGGGTTGAAATAACAGCGGTGCTGTGGGCGGCAGCCCGAACCTGGGCCGCCGTGAAGAAAGATAAGCGGAATACCATTGGGGTTACCGCATTCTTCGACATAGAGCTGGTGACAATCACCGTTGGTGAGGCGTTCCCGCTCCAGCATGTGAGTCTGATAGGGTTCAATTTCAGGGTACAGCGTCAACATCGCAAAGCTCATTGTGGGGTATCGGCAGCACTATAGCATGCCACTTTATCTGCACGAGGTGGCAGCAAGACAAAATCACTGTTTTGCTTATGGTAATTATTGGCTTAATGCGAGAAAATATGCGGTTTACATTCAGAATTCACGCGTAATTTGCGCACGGCTTGTCGACACCGACAAGCGAGATGAACAGGGTACTGGAAATTTACACATGAACCTGCACGAGTTTCAGGCAAAACAACTTTTTAACCGCTATGGTATCCCGACCCCGCAAGGTCAGGCTGTCAGTGATGCTGCACAAGCAAAACAGACGGCAGAATTATTGACCGGCGAGCGCTGGGTCGTCAAAGCGCAAGTCCATACCGGTGGCCGTGGTAAGGCCGGTGGCGTTAAGGTCGTCGATACTGTCGAGGCTGTTGAGAGAGCCGCTGCAGGTATGCTGGGTCAACGCATTGTAACGCACCAGACAACGGCGGAAGGTTTACCGATTCATCAGGTTTTGATCGAAAAGCCAAGCGATATTGCCCGCGAAATTTATCTGGCAGTACTGGTGGACCGCAGCAGTCAACGTGTTGTGTTTATGGTGTCTGCACAAGGCGGTATGGATATCGAAGCGGTAGCTGAAGAAGATCCTGATGCCATTTTGAACCTGTATGTTGATCCGGTGGTTGGCCTGCAGGGTTATCAATGCCGTCGTGCCGGTTTCTTCCTGAGCCTGACCGGTGCTGCATTTAAGCAACTACAGCAGATCATGCAGAGCTTATATAGCCTGTTCGTTGAAAACGATGCCAGTCTGGTTGAAATCAATCCGCTGGTGGTGACTGGCGAAGGTGATCTCCTAGCTGTGGATGCCAAAATCAATCTCGATGACAACGGCCTGTTCCGTCATGCTGAACTGGCGGACATGTTTGATCCTAGCCAGGAAGATGAGGCGGAGGTTATCGCTCGTGAGTTTGGCCTGAACTACATCTCGTTGGACGGAAATGTGGCCTGTATGGTCAATGGCGCTGGTCTGGCGATGGCAACCATGGATTTGATTCAGAAAGAAGGTGGCGAACCGGCTAATTTCCTCGATGTCGGCGGTGGTACCACTGCCGACCGCGTGGCTGAAGCCTTCAAGTTGATTCTGTCGGACAATAAAGTGAAGTCCATTCTGGTCAATATTTTTGGCGGTATTGTTCGTTGTGACCTGATTGCCGAAGGCATCATTCAGGCAGCCAAAGAGGTCAAACTGACCCTGCCGGTCATTGTCCGACTGGAAGGTACCAATGCGGCGATTGGCCGTGAATTACTGGCTAACAGCCAGATGAGTATTTATGCAGCGCAGGATTTAACCGATGCTGCCAAAAAAGCAGTGGCGGCTGCCGGGGAGTCAAACGCATGAGCATTCTTGTAAACCGTGAAACAAAAGTCATTTGCCAAGGTTTTACCGGCAAGCAGGGCACTTTTCACTCGGAGCAGGCGATTGCTTATGGCACCAACTTTGTCGGTGGTGTGACACCGGGTAAAGGCGGACAGATGCATCTGGACCGTCCGGTGTTTAACACGGTGCATGAAGCCGTTGTAGAAACCGGTGCTGATGCGACCATGATCTATGTGCCAGCTGCGTTTGCCGCTGATGCCATTCTGGAGGCTGCTGATGCCGGGATTAAGGTCATTGCCTGTATCACCGAAGGCATTCCTGTTTTGGATATGCTGCGCGTCAAACATGCGCTCAAAGATAAAGATGTTCACCTGATTGGACCGAATTGTCCTGGTTTGATTACACCGGGCGAATGCAAAATTGGCATTATGCCGGGCGTCATTCATCAGCCCGGTAAAATCGGTATTGTCTCGCGCTCGGGCACGCTGACCTACGAGGCTGTTCATCAAACCACCCAAAACGGTCTCGGCCAAAGCACTTGCGTCGGTATCGGTGGTGACCCGATCCACGGTATGAACTTTATCGAAGTATTGCAGATGTTCCAGGACGATCCTCAGACCGAGGGTATTGTCATGGTCGGTGAAATCGGTGGTCATGCAGAAGAAGATGCCGCTGAATTTATCAAACAGCATGTGACCAAGCCGGTTGTGGCTTATATTGCTGGGCTTACTGCACCTCCGGGTAAACGTATGGGGCATGCCGGTGCCATCATCAGTGGCGGCGCCGGTACGGCAGAAGCTAAACTGGCGGCATTGGAAGCGGCGGGTGCTCGTATTGCCCGCTCACCGGCTGAAATTGGTGCACGCATGCTGGAAGCGATGGAAGCCCGATAAATGCAGAAACTCACCCTGGTCATGGGCCAGATTAATCCTGTTGTCGGTGATGTGGCCGGAAATGTGATGAAAATCATCACCTCGGCTCATCAGGCACGGGATGAGTTCGGTGCGGATCTGGTGATCTTCCCCGAACTGACCCTGACCGGTTACCCGCCTGAGGATCTATTGCTGAGGCCAGGCTTGCTCAAGCGGGTGAAAAAAGCCCTCAGCACTTTGCAAAAACATATTAAGGACGTTGCCGTTATCATCGGTCACCCGGATGGTGAAGTCAGAAAAGAACTCTACAATGCCGCATCGCTGATTGATAACGCTGTGATTAGCGGCAGTTACTTCAAGCACAAACTCCCCAATTACAGTGTCTTCGATGAAAAACGTTATTTCGTTGAAGGCAAAGAAGCCTGCGTGATTGAT
This sequence comes from Methylophaga sp., assembly GCA_030148085.1. Classification (GTDB taxonomy): domain Bacteria; phylum Pseudomonadota; class Gammaproteobacteria; order Nitrosococcales; family Methylophagaceae; genus Methylophaga. The sequence goes on from JASBUF010000088.1 coordinate 12,404, forward strand.
TTTCACGGTGTACAAATCGGCCTGACTATTTGTGAAGATATCTGGTTTACTGAACCCGCCTGTCAGGCAGCGGATGATGGCGCAGAACTCATCATTAATTTAAATGCCTCGCCCTACCGGAAAGGTAAATGGCAGCTGCGTGAGGCTGAAGTCAGAAAGCGGGTTCTGGAAACCGGATTGCCGGTGATTTACGTGAATCAGGTTGGCGGCCAGGATGAACTGGTGTTTGATGGCTGTTCGTTTGCACTGAATTACCGTGGTGATAAGGTAGCCAGAGCACCAGCCTTTGAGTCTGGCCTGTATCCGATTAAATTAGAGCGTAATGAGCATGGGCGGATAGAACTCAGCGGCGACATGGCACAAAAAGACGATGAAACTGCCATGATCTACAAAGCGCTGGTCTCAGGTTTGCGTGACTACATTGAGAAAAATCACTTCCCCGGTGTAGTGATTGGTCTGTCAGGTGGCATTGACTCTGCATTGACCCTGGCCTTGGCGGTGGATGCCATCGGTGCTGATAGAGTGCACACGGTGATGATGCCGTCGCGCTATACCTCACAAATCAGTCTGGATGATGCCAAAACAATGGCGGATGGGCTGGGCGTTAAATACAGCGTGATTTCTATCGAGCCGACCTTTAATGCCTTTCTTGATGGCCTGTCTGAGCAGTTTTCCGGGCTGCCCGTGGATGCGACTGAAGAAAATATTCAGGCCCGCTGTCGCGGTATTATTCTGATGGCGCTGTCTAATAAAACCGGTTCTATGGTGTTATCGACCGGCAACAAGAGTGAAATGGCTGTGGGCTATTCCACGCTATACGGTGATATGGCCGGCGGTTATGCGCCCCTGAAAGATGTGTACAAAACGGTAGTCTATGAACTCTGCCACTACCGCAACCAACTCTCTGCTGTTATTCCAGAACGGATTATTACCCGTCCACCGTCTGCTGAACTTGCTGAGGGTCAGTTGGATCAGGATAGCTTGCCAGCGTATGAACTGCTGGATAGGATTCTGGAGCGTTATATCGCCGATGACAGTTGCTTTGAGGACCTTGTTGAACAAGGCTTTGATGCTGAAGTAGTTGCAAGGGTCATTAAAATGGTAGATCGTAACGAGTACAAACGCCGTCAGGCACCACCAGGTATTCGTATCAGCTCGCGTGCTTTTGGTCGCGATCGCCGTTATCCAATTACCTCCGGTTACACGGTTACCTCAACAATAGAGTAAGGAACTGCAATGAAGAAAATTGAAGCGATTGTTAAACCTTTTAAACTCGATGATGTGCGTCAGGCACTGTCAGAAATCGGTGTTACAGGCATGACTGTAACCGAGGTGAAGGGTTTTGGTCGTCAGAAAGGACATACCGAGTTTTACCGTGGTGCAGAGTATGTCGTCGATTTCTTGCCTAAGGTGAAACTGGATATCGCCGTTGCGGATGACGCAGTGGATACCGTGATTGAGGCCATTTCCCGTGCTGCGCATACCGGCCGCATCGGTGATGGTAAGATTTTTGTGACCTCTTTGGAGCGGGTTGTTCGTATACGCACCGCAGAAGAAGGCGAAGACGCCATCTGATTTCTCAAACTGCGCCCGACTTTCACCGGGCGCCGTCATTTAGTTTTCTTCAAGCTTCGTCTGATGAACGTCCGCTACCCCGGTGTGGCCTGGATAGTTCAGTTCCAATACGCGCAACGCATCTGCAGACAGATCATCCATTCCCATCACTTTATAGGCCTTGGCCATGATCACCAGCGCGTCTGGCATCGCCGGAGTACGTGAGTAATTCTCAATCACGTATTTGGCGCGGTTGGCAGCTGCAAGGTAAGCGCTGCGACGCATGTAGTAGTTAGCGACATTGACCTCATGTTGGGCCAGTCGGTTACGCAGGTAGACAACGCGCTGCGCGGCATCCTCAGCATAACGGCTTTTTGGGAAACGTTTGACCAGGGTATTGAAGTCTTGTAATGCCGCTTCAGCTGAGCCTGGGTCACGTTGAGATTCGTCGCGTGGAATGTATTTTTCAAACAGCCCAATATCCCGGTGGAAGTTGACCAGTCCACGAAGATAAATCGCGTAGTCGATATTCGGATTAAGTGGATAAACACGCATAAAGCGGTCAATAGTGGCAATCGCCGTTTCCGGATCATCGGATTTATAATGAGCGTAAGCTGATTCAAGCAAAGCTTGCTGGGCGTATTCACCGAACGGGAAGCGGGCTTCGAGTTGTTCATAATAGGTGACTGCTTTGACATAGTCACCCAAATCGAGTGCCGCCTTGGCTTCGGCATAGATTCGTTCAACACTCCAGCTTTCGTCAGCTTTGATTTCTTCTTTCTCGAAGAATGAGCAACCGGTCAGTGTGGTGGCAGCAAGGCCAAGGAGCAGTGGCAGGTAATATGTTTTCATCGGCTTAGAGTACGTTAGCTGGATGTTAAGGTAAAGTTCGATCTTAGCCGTTTTTGTGTGTCAAAGCACGTCTTTAGCGATTATCTATTTTATAGAATCCAGTACAATATGCGTCTTTAACCCTTTCTATCAGGACTCTATTCATGTTGCGTCGTTTGTTGTCTACTGCCATCGGCCTGACTTTATCAGCATCAGTTCATGCTACTACCTATGATTTGGTCGACACAGAAACCAGTGTCGTTGGTCATAACATGGTGGTTTATAGCCGAGCAGAAGATACTCTGCTGGATATCGCCAGACAGTTTGATCTTGGTTATCGAGATATTACCGATGCCAATCCTGAGGTTGATGCCTGGTTGCCGGGCGAAAATACACCGGTAGTGCTGCCGACGCGTTTTATTCTGCCTGATGCAGCCAAACAAGGGATCGTGATCAACATTGCGGAAATGCGCCTGTATTACTATCCAAAAGTAGGTAACGGTGAAACGCAGCAGGTTATCACTCATCCGATTGGCATTGGTCGAGAAGGTTGGGCAACACCGTTGGGTAAAGCCCGCATCACGCAAAAGGTGAAAGATCCTTCCTGGACACCGCCAGAGTCTATCCGCAAGGAACACGCTGAAAATGGTGACCCTTTACCGCGCGTTGTGCCTGCCGGACCGAATAATCCGCTTGGTGCGTATGCTATGCGCTTATCAATGCCAGGCTATTTGTTACACGGCACCAATAAACCTTACGGTGTGGGTCTACGTGTCAGCCATGGCTGTATTCGCCTGTTTCCGGAAGATATCGAAAATCTGTTCGGTATCACCCCGAGTAATACGCCGGTTGAAATTGTTTACCAGCCGCATAAGGCTGGGGTACGTAATGGTCAGTTATACCTGGAAGCGCATCGTCAACAAAAAGACATCGATCAGCGTGAAGGTAATAATATGACGCCGATGGTAAAAGCGATTCTGAACGTACAGGATGGTCTGCCCTCGGATGAGCACTGGCCGTATGCAGAAACTGTGGTACGTCAGCAGCAGGGCGTGGTGAAACCGGTAGGCCAGAACCAGCTGGATATCGTCGAGAACCTCTGGTTTGTTCATGCCGGTATGAATAAGAAGGCGACAAATAAGGTGCGTCAGGCGATTACCCAACTGCAGTTGGGTGATATGTACTGGCCGGCGCGTTCCGGTGCTAGAGAGCAAACCCTGATCGGTCCATTTAACAGTCAGGAAGAGGCGCAACTGATCGCTAATGAGCTTAGTGCAACGGCAGGTGTGTCGGTATGGACAGCACAATTGAGCAGTGATGCCCTGTAAACGCTAAGGTCAAATTGCAGACAAAAAAAAGCCGGGACAAGTCCCGGCTTTTTTGCATGTAACAAGTGAAAAATTACTTGCTCATTGCTTTTTCGAACATACGGTCGATTTTTGCACAGCATTCTTCGACTCGTGACATCGCTTCATCAGCAGTTTTCTGGGCATTCATCGCAGCCAGTTCTGCGTCAGTAGCAGTGCGTTGTGCTGTATCAGCAGTGCTTTGAGCATTGCGTGCAGCTGACAGTGCTGAATCAGCAGAAGATTGTGCTGATTCTACAGAGGCTTTCAACGCTTCCATCTCAGCTGTGTTGGCACAAGCGGTCAACAGAGCTAAAGGCAGGATTACGGCACTCAGTTTTGCTAATGGTTTCATTTATATTCTCCTTGAAAGAAATTACCAGTTTTAATGGCAGGCATATTATATTGCTTCTTCGCAACATAAAACATACGCTAACAAGAAATTTTTTTACTGTCTATCTAGGCTTAGGGAAAATGCGAACTCTATCGATAAAGCTCGCGATAGGGTGATAAATAGTTGTTATAATGATGCGTTTTAGATGTGACTTGTTTTCATTCAGAAAAGCACATCGTCTTAACCGCTCTGGAAAAATTTGTCTTATGCACCCAATGCTGAATATTGCGATTCGGGCTGCCCGCAGTGCCGGCAGTTTGATCATGCGATCCCTGCAACATGTCGAACACCTGGAAGTAACCACGAAAGGCCGGAATGACTACGTTTCCGACGTTGATCACCTAGTGGAACAGGAAATCATCAAGACCATTAAAAAAGCGTATCCTGATCACGCAATCATGGCAGAAGAGTCTGGCAACGCTGGTGAAAGTGATACCGTCTGGATTATTGACCCGCTGGATGGCACGACAAATTTCCTGCATGGCTTCCCGCACTTTTGCGTGTCAATCGCCGTTCAGGTGAAGGGCCGTGTTGAACATGCCGTCGTCTATGATCCACAACGTGACGAGTTGTTTACAGCAAGTCGCGGCGAAGGTGCAAAGCTTAATGACCGTCGTCTGCGCATTAATAAGCGCCGAGATCTGAACGATGCGCTACTCGCAACCGGCTTTCCATTCAAATATCCTCAACACCATGACAGCTACATGGCGAGCTTTAACGCCTTGTTCCCACAGGTAGCTGATATCCGTCGTGCAGGCTCCGCTGCACTGGATCTGGCATATGTTGCCGCTGGTCGTCTGGATGGCTATTGGGAAATTGGTTTACAGAACTGGGATCTTGCCGCTGGTCTGTTGCTGGTGGAAGAAGCCGGTGGTCTGGTCACCGATTTTGCCGGCAGAGATGATCTATTTAATAAAGGTAACGTGGTCGCCGCAGGCTTTGGTGTGCACAAACTGATGCTGAAAGCGATTGAACCTCATCTGCCTGAACCATTGAAATAAATACGTCCCCCCCCCCAAAGGGCCTCTTTTCCTAAAGCATGTCTGACATGCCTTAATAGACTATAAATTTATGACTGATAACGTTAAAGACATTTCCAAGCTGCGTAATATCGCGATCATCGCGCACGTTGACCATGGTAAGACCACCCTGGTTGACCAGCTGTTGCGCCAATCCGGTACCTTTGGTGAACATGAAGAACTGACAGAGCGCGTCATGGACTCCAATGATCTGGAACGTGAACGCGGTATTACCATTCTGTCTAAAAACACCGCTATTCGCTGGAATGATTACCACATCAATATCGTGGACACCCCGGGCCACGCCGACTTTGGTGGAGAAGTAGAGCGGGTACTATCGATGGTGGACTCAGTTTTGTTGCTGGTCGACTCTGCTGAAGGTCCGATGCCACAAACTCGTTTCGTAACACAGAAAGCGCTGGCACTCGGTCTCAAACCTATCGTTGTTATCAATAAGATTGATAAACCGGCAGCCCGTCCTGCCTGGGTTCTGGATCAAACCTTTGATCTGTTCGTGAACCTTGATGCGACGGATGAGCAGCTGGATTTCGACGTCATTTACGCTTCAGGCCTGAATGGTTTTGCCAACATGGATGAAACTGTGCATGAAGGCGATATGACCCCGCTGTTCGAACTGATTGTAGAAAAAGTCAGCCCACCGGATGTCGATGTCGATGGCCCGTTCCGTATGCAGGTTTCATCATTGGATTACAACAGCTACGTCGGGGTTATCGGTGTCGGTCGTGTCCAACGTGGCCGTGTTAAAACCAATACACCGGTTACTGTTGTCGATACAGATGGTAAAACGCGTAATGGTCGTGTGATGCAGGTGATGGGCTTCCTTGGCTTGAAGCGTGAAGAAGTGCCCGAAGCACAGGCTGGCGATATCATTGCCTTCACAGGTCTGGATCCGCTGAATATTTCAGACACGATTTGTGATCAGAATGCGGTTGAAGCTTTGCCTGCACTGTCAGTGGATGAGCCTACCGTAACCATGACATTCCAGGTCAATAACTCACCGTTTGCCGGTAAAGAAGGCAAATTCATCACCACGCGCCAGATCAAAGAGCGTCTTGATCGTGAGTTGATTCATAACGTGGCTCTGCGTGTAGAGCAATCGCCAACCGACCCGGATAAATTCAAGGTCTCAGGTCGTGGTGAGTTGCACCTGTCCGTATTGATCGAAAATATGCGTCGTGAAGGCTTTGAGCTGGGTGTATCGCGTCCAGAAGTTATCATCCGTGAAATCGACGGCGAAAAACATGAGCCTTTCGAATCCGTCACGATTGATATCGAAGAAGAGCATCAGGGCACCATTATGGAAAAAATGGGTGAGCGTGGTGCTGAGATGAAAAACATGGTGCCGGATGGTAAGGGCCGTGTTCGTCTGGACTTTATGATTCCATCACGTGGTCTGATTGGCTTCCGCACCGAGTTCCTGACTGCAACGCAGGGTACAGGCCTGATCTACAGTGTGTTTGATCATTACGGCCCGATGAAGCCGGGCAGCTTCGGTAAACGTATCAATGGTGTATTGATTGCTAACGGTGTTGGTAAAGCGGTGGCCTTTGCTATCTTCAACCTGCAGGAACGTGGCCGTATGTTTATCGGTCATGGTGACGAAGTTTACGAAGGTATGATTATTGGTATTCACACACGTGATAACGATCTGGTGGTTAACCCACTTAAGGGTAAACAGCTGACCAATATGCGTGCCTCAGGTTCAGATGAGGCGGTGACCTTGGTACCGCCAATTCGCATGAGTCTGGAGCAGTCACTGGAATTTATTGGTGAAGATGAGTTGCTGGAAGTAACGCCTAAATCATTGCGTTTGCGTAAAAAACTGTTACTGGAACACGAGCGGAAACGCGCATCACGCGCGTGATTCCGGTCCAAACCGGTGACAAAAAAGGGTATTCTTTATGGGTACCCTTTTTTTTTTGAGGTGAATGATGCGCATTCTGGTTTTACTGGCTATCGGGCTATTGCTCTATATCATTATCGGCAATCTGCTGCGGAAGAGCAGAAAGTACCCGTCTACAGGCACAAGCAGCGAGCGGATGGTCCGCTGTGAACATTGCGGGTTGCATATCGTTGAGAAGGAAGCTCTACAAGATAATCGTCAGTATTTCTGTTCTACGGATCATCTTGAGGCCCACCGCCAGTCCCGATGAAACAAAGTGTCACTGACAGTCTGAGCTTGCATCAGGATCCGGCAAGTTGGCGGGCACTCACGGTGTTTGCCGGTTACCGTTTTTTCCTCGCCGGTGTTTTGTTCGTCGTTTTTTATTTAAAACTCCCTCCTGAGTTTCTGGGTTGGGTAGACCCACGTCTCTATTCCTCAATAAGTCAGCTCTATCTCGTTGCAGCATTAATACTGCTGATTTTTACTATAAAACGCTGGGGCTACCTCAACAACCAAATCAAGCTGCAACTTTTGATTGATATCATTGCACTGACGATGCTTATTCATGCCAGTGGAGGTTTGCCGACAGGGCTGGGATCGCTTTTGGTCGTTGTGGTAGTTGCAGGTGGTGCGTTGGCACCGGGTAAATTGGCGGCGTTTATTGCTGCGATTGCTACCTTGGCTGTGCTACTTGAAGTCAGTTATTCGCAAATCGCCGGTGATGGAGCAACCAAATACACTCAGGCGGGCATGTTGGGCGCCACGTTTTTTGTGACTGCCTGGTTAGCACAGTGGTTGTCTCATAAAATGCAGTCGTCACAAGTGTTGGCTGACCAGCGGGCGAGGGATGTGGCCAATCTGGCGGTACTTAATCAGCACATTATCAGTCGTCTGCAGATCGGGGTACTGGCATTGGATGCCTATGGTACGGTGACCCTCTTCAATGAGTCAGCGCGACAGTTATTGGGCATCGAACGTACTATTCCTGGCTTTAACCTGAAGCAGGTTCTGCCACAGCTGGCAGAACAAATATGGCTCTGGCAGCACCATAATCCACAGCCATTTACGGCGTTTCAGGCACGTGCTGAATTACCGGAAGTGAGAGCCTCCGCAACCAAGCTGGATAGTGGCGAAACGCTTGTGTATATAGAAAACACCTCGGCGATGGCGCAGCAGGCACAGCAACTCAAACTCGCATCACTCGGACGCCTGACGGCGAGTATTGCCCATGAAATCCGTAATCCGCTTGGCGCAATTAGCCATGCCGGCGAGCTATTGGCTGAGCAGCGTGCAGAAGAGCCTGCAGTGACCAAGCTGACCGATATCATTCAGCGCCACAGCATGCGAGTAAACAGCATTATTGAGACTATTTTGCAGATGAGTCGGAGAAAGACGGTAGAGCCTGCTGCTGTGGTGCTGGCAACATGGCTGGCTCGATTCTTAACGGAGTTTCGTGAACTTAAAGGTGCCGATGAAACGGCGATCGTTCTGGATATTGATGCACCTCTGGCGAAGGTTGCCATGGATCCGGAACAGTTGCATCAGGTGATGTGGAATCTACTCGAAAACGCTTGGCATTATTCGTTTGCAGAAAATAGTGCACCTCGAGTTCGTGTAGCCTTGTCCAAGTCAGAAAACGAAATTGTTGTCGATGTGATGGATAATGGAGCGGGAGTCGATGATGCGGTGCGCGAGCATTTGTTTGAGCCGTTTCACTCACAGAGACAGGGCGGTACCGGTCTTGGATTGTATTTAGCGAGAGAGCTGTGTCAAGCCAATGGTGCTCGGTTGAGCTTTCTGCCGGATGAGTTGCAAAGCAGTCGTTTTCGTATAAGCTTCCCCGGAGAGTGGCAGGAATACCTAGCATAATGAATCGACAAGCCTTAGTCATAGACGATGAACCGGATATCCTCGAACTGTTGACGATGACTTTGTCAGGCATGTCGATAGACTGTGTGACGGCCGAAAATCTGGCGCAAGCACATCAGGCGCTGAAACAGCAGAAGTTTGATCTGTGTTTCACCGATATGCGTTTGCCCGATGGGAATGGCCTTGATTTTGTTAAGGCCATTCAAAAGCAGTGTCCGGAATTGCCTGTCGCAGTGATTACCGCCCACGGCAATGTCGATCATGCAGTAGAAGCCCTTAAGTCAGGTGCTTTTGATTTTGTGTCAAAACCACTCAAGCTAAGAATGTTGCGGGACTTAGTCGAAGCGGCACTCAAGTTGTCTCCAGAACGGCCTTATCATCGTGAGCGCAGGTCACGTCATAAACTGCTTGGTGAGACTAAACCGATGCAGGCCTTGCGCGGCAAAATTACCAAACTGGCGCGAAGTCAGGCCCCGATCTACATCAGTGGTGAATCCGGTACTGGTAAGGAATTGGTTGCCAGGCTGATCCATGAGCTGGGGGCGCGACAAGAGGGGCCTTTTGTGCCGATTAACTGCGGTGCGATTCCGGCGGAGCTGGTCGAAAGTGAGTTTTTTGGTCATAAGAAAGGTTCGTTCACCGGTGCGGTTTACGATAAACAGGGCTTATTTCAGGCGGCAGATGGCGGCACCTTATTCCTTGATGAAGTGGCTGATCTTCCCCTCATGATGCAGGTCAAACTGCTGCGTGCGATTCAAGAGAAAGCGGTTCGGCCTGTGGGCGGTCATGAAGAAGTGAATGTCGATGTGCGGATTCTTTCTGCCACCCATAAAAACCTTGCAGCCTGTGTGCGTGATGGCAGTTTCCGCGAAGATCTGTTTTATCGATTGAATGTGATTGAGCTGAATGTACCGCCATTGCGTGAACGGCAGGCGGATATTCCACAGTTGGCCGATCATATTCTGACCCAATTGGCGGCAGCTAATAAGATGGCAAAACCGGCGATTTCGGCAGCGGCGATGAAGCAGCTACAGACATATCATTTCCCCGGCAATGTTCGTGAGCTGGAAAATATTCTGGAACGAGCTCTGACCTGGGCCGAGGAGGGGGAAGAGATCGATATTGATGATCTGATGTTGCCCGACTATCAACCTGATATAAGCCCCCGTGAGCCGATGAAAACCGAAGAGGCTGAGCCAACTGGCACGGTCACATTGGATCTGGAATCCAAGCTTGAAGATCAGGAGCGGCAGCTAATCATGCAGGCGCTGGAGTCGACCCGCTGGAACAAGACGGCTGCGGCTAAAAAGCTCGGTATTACCTTCCGTGCTTTACGTTACAAACTGAAAAAGCTCGATTTAGATTAATCTGCGGCTTCTTCAGCTAACGCGGTGAGCGATTGGACTTCATTTCCGTTCTGCAATGCCGTGGTTTCCAGTCCGGCTAACTTCATACTCAGCTGACATAGCACTGTTCCTGTGGTCACAAACTGGGCCTGCACTACATGGCCTAATATGTCACCGTCCGCATCTGTGACTGGCGAGTTGACCGCCGGTAGTTGTGTGTCCTGTATCGTGCCCAGAAACATGCGGCGACTCGGTGAACCGAGGTAATGCAGACGTGCGACGACTTCCTGACCAGGGTAGCAGCCTTTTTTAAAGCTGACACCGCCGACCAGTTCAAGGTTAAGTTGCTGTGGGGTAAAGGCTTCTTTGCTCTCAGTGAACACCATCGGCAGGCCAGCTTCAATGTCGAGTAACTGCCAGTAGGCTTCTGCTGCCAGTTGCCAGCCACTGTTCAGGCGCTCAGCCAGATTCTGGCATTGTGCTGTGTCAGTAATCACTAAGTCGCGCACAGCATCTCCAGGCTGACGCAGCATTAACCCTTCGGCTGTGTGCTGTCCTTGCCAGACCGGCTTAGAGTCAGTTTCTGTATCTGCGTAAACCAGACCTAAGGCGTGCAGATCATCGGCAACAGTGATATCTACCTTGCTGCGTAATTTAAACATGGTCAGCCGCTGTGCAATCGATTCAGCCAAATCGCTGGGTAACAACAGTAGGTAGTCTTTTTCACGACGAATCAGTTGGAAAACTGTTAGCAAGCGGCCCTTGGGGTTACAAAAACCACTTAGCTGAGACTGACCAACCTGCAAGGCGTTGACATTATTGGTCAGCAGGTTTTGCAGAAAAGCGCCAGCATCATCACCCTGAACCCGGAGCAGGCTTCGCTGCGCAAGCGGAATCAGCAAAGGTGCTGCTGGTGCTGTAGTGTTAGGGTAGGTCAGTTGAGTTTGTTGTTCGGTTAGGTTTAGCCAGCTCATAATGATTTGATCAGTAAGAAGTGGGCTATTATTCTAACGGTTAGCCGAGCAAGATTACAGGGATGAAAATGGAAAGAGGCCGACAAGGATGACGGTGAACCTGCAGCGCTCAGCTGGGCTTATACTTTACTTAGTTCTGATACATGCCCTCGCAATACTTTTACTGTGCCTGCTTAAGCTTGATACCTTGTCGACTATGTTGCTTGGTTTGCTGTTGATGCTGAGCTTGCTTGTTAGTTGTAGACGCTATGGCTGGTTACATCAGCAGGCGGATATCACGCATCTGCGGTGTGATGAGGATGGCCGCTGGTTTCTGGATGCAGAACAGACACAAACCAGGCCATGGCAGTTACAGCAAAGCGTTCAGCTTGGACCCTTGATGGTGTTGCGTTTCAGCTCAAGTGCTAAAAAGCGGGTACAGTCCGTTGTTGTGGCTCGAGATGCAGTTGATGCTGAGACGTGGCGTCAGCTCTGTCTCAAGCTGCGTGATCCTGAAACCTGGGATTGATAATGGTTTCTATGGGAGCCTTTGAATCATCGGCGAGCGGGTAGTCCAGCGTGTAATGCAGGCCGCGACTTTCTTTGCGCATCAATGCCGAGTTGATAATCAGCTCGGCCACATCAGCCAGATTACGCAGTTCCAGCAGATCACTGCTGATCAGATGCTGCGAATAAAATTCATCGATTTCCTGTTTTAACAATGCCAACCTCTGCTTGGCTTTATGTAAACGTTTGGTGGTTCTGACAATGCCAACGTAGTCCCACATAAAGCGGCGCAATTCATCCCAGTTATGGCTGATGGCAATGGCTTCCTTGGCCGGTTGTACTTGACTGGCATCCCAGGCTGGCACTACGTCAGTGATAGGTTGTAAGGCTTGAGCCTGAATATCTTTGGCCGCTGCTTGCGCAAACACCAGACATTCCAATAGCGAATTACTGGCCATACGGTTAGCACCATGAAGACCAGTATGCGCGGTTTCGCCAATCGCATAAAGACCGGGAATATCAGTGCGGCCATTGAGCTCAGTCATGATGCCTCCACAGGTGTAATGGGCGGCGGGAACGACCGGGATCGGCTCTGCAGTCATATCAATGCCGAGCTGTAGGCAGCGTTTGTAGATAGTCGGGAAGTGACTCTTGATAAAGGTCGCAGGCTTATGCGTAATATCCAGGTAAACGCAATCATGACCGAGTCGCTTCATCTCATGGTCAATGGCTCTGGCGACCACATCACGGGGGGCCAGTTCGGCATCCGGGTGGAAGCGTTCCATAAACCGTTCACCATTCGCCAATAACAGTTTGGCACCTTCGCCGCGCAAGGCTTCACTGATCAGGAATGATTTGGCCTTGGGGTGAAATAAACAGGTGGGGTGGAACTGAATAAATTCCATATTGGCAATACGGCAGCCGGCGCGCCAGCCCATCGCAATACCATCACCGGTCGATACATCCGGGTTGCTGGTATAGAGGTAGACTTTGCCGGCACCGCCTGAGGCCAGTACCGTCATCGGGGCCAAAAAGGTTTTGGTCACATTGTTCTGTATATCCAGCACATAGCAGCCGAGAGCCCGGTTGTTAGTCTGTTTCAGCTGTTTGCCACTGGTAATCAGATCAATGCCGATATGGTAGGGGAATAGGCTGATATTCGGATGCGCTCTGGCTTTGGCTAACAGCGTGGTTTCTACTTCGCGACCGGTGGCATCGGCGGAGTGAATGATGCGGCGGTGACTGTGGCCTCCTTCACGGGTCAAGTGATAGGTTTCTGAGCTGATACCATCACGGGTGAAGGCAACGCCTTGCTCAATCAGCCACTCAATATTTTCTCGGGCATGTTCTACGGTATAACGCACAGCCTGCTCGTTACATAAACCAGCGCCAGCGCGCAAGGTATCGTCGATGTGCGACTGCAGTGAGTCGGTTTTATCCAGCACCACGGAGATGCCACCCTGAGCATATAGGGAGGAACCTTCTTCCAGTTGGCTTTTGGAGATCACCGCCACCTGATGGCTGTCTGCCAGGCGTAGAGCCAACGTTAAGCCGGCGGTGCCGCTGCCGATAACCAAGATATCGAAATGCTGAGTAGTGGTCATAAGGATTTATACAGGTACAATAGACTGGATTTATTTTGCACTGAATATGGAACAAAGTTAAATCGACATGGTCAATTGAGCTGTAATTTAACCAGCGCTGACGTGTCGATGGAAGCCGGAAGATAGGATGAATGCAGATCAAGAGCTAGTACGGCGCGTACAGGCGGGTGATAAAAAAGCGTTTGACTTGTTGATCATGAAGTATCAACAGCGAATTATCCATGTGATAACCGGGTTCGTACATGATCCGGTAGAGGCCATGGACGTTGCCCAGGAAGCGTTCATCAAGGCTTACCGCGCACTGCCGGGGTTTCGTGGTGACAGTGCGTTCTATACATGGCTGTATCGCATTGCCATCAATACCTCAAAAAATTACCTGACAGCTGCGTCCAGACGACCGCCGGTGACGGATGTCGACGCCATGGATGCGACGATTTATTACGACGCACCGGAATTGAAGGAATTTGAAACGCCAGAAAGCAGTCTTATGAGTGACGAGCTGCAACAGGCGATTCACGATGCGATTCAGGATCTGCCTGAAGACACGGCAACAGCCATCAAACTGCGGGAGTTTGAAGGCTTGAGTTACGAGGAAATTGCACAGGTTATGGATTGTCCAATTGGTACAGTGCGTTCCCGAATCTTTCGCGCCAGAGAGGCAATAGATAAACAGGTCAAAGCAGTGATGGGTGGAGAGGAATAACAATGACAGCCAAGCGACAAGAACTTCTGTCAGCATTTGTCGATGGAGAGCTCAATGCACAGGAGCTAGACGAACTGTTGGCGCTAATGAATACGGATGACAATGCCAGAAATGATTACCTTCGGTATCAACATGCGAGTGATACCTTGCGGGGTTACAGTCGACATAACCAGCCGATAGATCTTACGGCAAGACTGAGTCAGGCATTGGCCAATGAGCCGACGCACCAGCAGAGCGGTGCATTAAAGAAAGCCCGCGTCTTTAGCGTGCCAGACTGGTTCTGGAAGCAAACAGCCGGCCTAGCCGCAGCAGCTTCAATCGGTGCATTGGCTGTGGTTGGTGTGATTAATCAGCCGCAGAGTTCGGCAACACCACCGCTGGCACAGCTTGAACAGCAGCCGACACAAACAGCCAGCGTGGCAGCCACTAACCGCTGGACCGTCGGTGAGCAGGAAGTGGAAGAGCGGCTTAACAATTACCTGGTGGATCATAACGAATATGCAGGCGCTTCTGGTCTATTCTCCTATGCCCGCGTAGTTTCTTACGGAGAGGAGTGAGGACTGATGCGTTTAGTGCTTCCACTGCTTCTGGGATTGAGTCTGACTATATTATCTCCCGTCCATGCGACCGAAAACGATGAAGCAATAACGATGCTCGAACGCATGACTGAAGCAGCAAAAGAACTGACCTACGAAGGCGTTTTTGCTTATCAGTCCGGTAAAAACCTGCAATCCATCCGTATTTATCATCGTGCCGATGCGCGTGGTGAGTTGGAACGACTTATCTCCCTGAATGGCGCTGCGCGGGAAGTGATCCGTAGCAACGATATGGTGACCTGCATCAATCCAGAAGGCAGACAGGTCAATGTCAGCCGTCGGCCTCTGGGGAGAGGCTTCCCCAGTGACTTACCACGCCGTCTCAGCTCAGCGACACCATTCTACGATGTGGAACTGGGCGACATGGATCGTATCGCCGGCCGCAAAGCGCAGGAGTTGGTGATTAAGCCGCTGGATCAATACCGCTATGGTTATCGCCTCTGGGTGGATGCAGATACACATTTGCTGCTCAAGTCGGAGTTGGTCGGTAATGATGGAGATGTGCTGGAGACCTTTGCTTTTTCATCATTGAATACGGATGTGCATATCCCTGAGCACAAATTCCAGCCGCAGATGTCCGGTGAAGAAATGACCTGGCATCGTAGTGAGCCGGAGAAACCGTTGAATACGGCAGTTCACAGTCAGCAGTCTCTCTGGCGTGCGCAATGGTTGCCCGAGGGCTTCGCCCAAGTTGCCTATCAGACCCGGCTGCGGGCCAGTAACGGTGCCGATGTGGAACAGCGTGTTTATAGTGATGGCCTGAGTTCTGTTTCTGTCTTTATCGAAAAGATCCGCGCCCGTCACAACCATCTTCAAGGTGGCTCTCATGTCGGTGCTATCAACGCCTTTGGCACGGTCATGAATGCCCATTTTGTTACCGTTGTCGGTGAAGTACCGGCTCAGACAGTGGAAAAAGTTGGTCAGAATATTCAGTTTGTCGGTATTGAGTAATGATTGAACAAAAAGCGACGGTGGTAAGCCGAGATGGCAATATCGTCTGGGTTGAAGCTGAACGGCAATCGACCTGCGGTCAATGTCAGGCTAGAAAAGGCTGTGGTACCGGCTTGTTGGCGAAACATGTTGGCCAGCGCTTTTCGCGTATTGCCGTTAAGACTGAGCAGGAGCTTCGGGTCGGTCAGGTGGTATTGGTTTCCATTCCGGAACAAGCCTTATTGTCTGGTGCGGTCATGATGTATCTGCTGCCGTTGGTGGCTTTATTCAGTTTTTCCGTGCTGACCAGAATGCTGGGTGGTGGGGAACTGCTGCAAATTGTGTCCGGTCTGATAGGTTTGTGCGCCGGTTTCTTTTGGGTCAGACGCCGTGTCAGAGACAACAGTCCCGGCATTCAAGTGCAATCAACAGAGGATTACTAATGAGACTAAGCAAAACCTGGACAGCAGTCATGATGCTGATGGCTTGGATGATGCTGAGTGTGCCTGTACATGCTCGCGCCCTGCCAGAATTTACTGAATTGGTCGCTGAAAATGGCGATGCTGTTGTAAATATCAGTACCCGCAACAAGACAGAACAGTCTGCCAGTTCGATGCTACCTCCCGGAATTGAGTTGCCAGAAGGCTCGGGTATCGATGAGTTCTTCAAAAAGTTTTTTGATGGTCCACAGGGGGGCATGCCGATGCCCCGTGAGAGTGAGTCGTTGGGCTCGGGGTTTGTGTTGTCAGCCGATGGTTACATCCTTACTAATCACCATGTTATTAAAGATGCCGAAGAAATCATCGTGCGTTTCAGTGATCGTACTGAAATCGATGCAGAGTTGCTCGGTAGTGATGAGCGTAGCGATGTGGCTTTGCTCAAAGTCGACGCGACCGATCTTAAAGCCGTGAAGCTCGGTGATTCCAATGACCTGAAAGTCGGAGAGTGGGTGCTGGCAATTGGTTCGCCTTTTGGTTTTGATTATTCCGCTACAGCCGGTATTGTCAGCGCACTTGGACGCAGTTTGCCGAGTGACAGCTATGTGCCATTTATTCAGACTGATGTGGCTATCAACCCTGGTAACTCGGGTGGTCCACTGTTTAATCTGGATGGTGAAGTAGTCGGTATCAACTCACAGATCTACAGCCGCACCGGTGGTTTTATGGGCGTCTCGTTTGCGATTCCCATTGATACCGTGATGAATGTGGTGGCGCAGATCAAATCACAAGGCTATGTCAGCCGTGGCTGGTTGGGTGTTGTCATTCAGGATGTGACCCGTGAACTGGCCGAATCCTTTGGTCTGGAAAAACCGAAAGGGGCGCTGGTGTCGCGTGTGGTGGCAGATAGCCCAGCTTCCAGAGCCGGTTTCAAGGCGGGTGATGTCATTCTGGAATTTGATGGTAGAGAGGTAGAAACCTCATCAGACTTGCCACCGATTGTCGGACGTACGCTGGTGGGTAAACAGGCAAATGTTATCGTTATGCGTGATAACAAGCGCAAGACCATCAAGGTCACTATCGAAGAACTGCCGGAAGATGAAGAACTGGCCGCTACCGGTACCAAGCCAGGACGTTTTGTGGCAGAAAATCTGTCGATGGAAGTTGCTGAGATTCGCCCTGAGCAACGCGACAAACTGGAAGTGAAAAAAGGTGGTGTGGCTGTGATGAAGGTCGAACAGGGGCCTGCCATGATGGCTGGAATTCGTCCAGGTGATGTGATTCTAAGCATTAACAATGTTGACGTTAACGACGCGCATCATTTTGTTGAAATTACAAAGGACTTGCCGACTAATAAACCCGTACCGGTGTTGATTCAGCGTGCTGGCCAGTCACAATTCCTGGCATTAAAGCTGGGTAAATAAGCGTCACTACAATAACGCGAAAAAGCAGCTATCTGAATTTCAGATAGCTGCTTTTTTTGTGCCCGGCAACACGAATATTAATGATTTATTTATTGGGTTAATTGTTTCTGCATAAATAGAAATCACTCGTAATGGTGTTGATGATTAGCTGCCCAAGCCCTTTAAGCTGACAGAACTATAATTACGTATTGAGGCAAGATTACGTCGATCATTGTCACAGACTCGTCCTGATACAGTGATGAGCTGTGTAAGCCGTGCTGGCCTTGAAATTGATAAAGCCAAACGTAAGGTTGCCTTAATTCACAGTTATCAGCTTTGTTGGCCGGTAACGCCAGCACAGGGCAGCGGCCAGGCTGAAAGTCAGCCACTCGGCTAGAGGCAGAGCAACAAGGAACAGTGGCGAACTGAGAATAAAGGTAAACAACAGCAGTAAACCGACGGGTAGGATCAGGCCACGTGATAGGGCAATCAGCATGGAGGGCTTTGGTTTCTGCATGGCGGTCAAGTAAATGGACAAGATCACATTGACGCCATTAATCAGAAACAATGGCCAGACCAGTTGAGCGAAATGCACTGATAACTCGGCCGTGCCCTGTGCTGCCTCATTGAGGAACAACTGGGTTAAAGACTCTGGACACAGCAACAAAACCAGCGTCATGCCGAGACTGATCAGCAGTACCATGGCGATCGCCGTGAATAGGAACTGGGTAATGCGTTGTGGCTTGCCGGCACCGTGGTTGTGTGACACCAGCAGATGCAGAGCGTCGGCAATGCCGTAGTAGAGCATCAGGCTGACGAAGATCATGTAGTTGATAACGGCAAAGGCGGCAATACCATCCACATCAAGTTGTGTGATCAGCAACCAATTCAACACGAGGATAACAAGGCCACCGGAGATTTCATTAATACACTCGGACAAACCATTAAAACTGATGTGTTTGAGCTCGGCCCAGTCCCCCGGCCATGACCAGTAAAGCAGACGCTGCTGGCGCAGGAAATAGCTGATCAGTATCACTAGTTGAACCGTCTGCGCGATGGCCGTGGCCCAGGCCGCACCAACCAGACCCATATTGAAATAGCCGATAAACAGCGCATCCAGAACAATATTCATCAAAGCACCAGTGACCAATGCCGTGGTGCCGAGCTTCTGGCCGTTATCCTGACGGACAAAGTAGTACAGCACCATAGTGAAGATCTGTATCACCAGTACGGCAGCAATCACATGGAAGTAGGGCAGGATCAGTGGCAGCAGGCTGTTCGGTGTGCCCAGCAGCCGCAAAATGGTCTGATCCTGCCACCATGACAACAACATAAAACTGATGCCGACCATGAGTACAGCGGCCAGACATTTACTCAGCACGGAGGACGCTTGTTCGGCCATTGCCTGACCGAGATAGTGACCACAGCGCACTGCTCCACCAATTGCGATCATTAGGGCAAAACCGAACACGATGGTCAGATAGGGGATCAGCAGGTTGATCGCGGCGAGGCCGTCACTGTTGACGAAGTGGCCGACAAATATGCCATCGACAATGCTGGCGGTGGTGATGGCCAGCAGGCCGAGTATGGAGGGCAGGGCAAAGCGGGAAAAGGTAGAAAGAATCGGTCCAGACTGGATAAGACCGTTTTCAGTTGTGTCAGACATTCACGTTCCGATTCTTGAGGAGTAAAAGACGATAATGCTAGTCATTCTTAATTTATAGCGGCAAGGATTATTACATTTGACCCACTGCAGAGGGCATGATTAATCATCGTGTTAAATGCGCTAAGTGCGTATAATATCCGGTCATTTGCTGAACCCGTGACCTGTTTTAGCTATTGCTGCCAAATTAGTGCAGACAAGCGAACAGGAATGCCGCACCATAAGCAATCATGCAGGCAAGGCGTCACCCATAAAACTGTAACTGAATGAACAATATACGTAACTTCTCTATCATCGCGCATATCGACCACGGTAAATCCACCATTGCCGACCGCTTTATCCAAATCTGTGGTGGTCTGAGTGACCGGGAAATGCAGCAGCAGGTGCTGGATTCGATGGACATTGAGCGCGAGCGTGGTATTACCATCAAGGCACAAAGCGTGTCTTTGGAATACAAAGCGCGTGATGGCGAGACGTATCAGCTGAACTTTATCGATACCCCCGGCCACGTGGACTTTTCCTATGAAGTGTCACGTTCTCTGGCGGCCTGTGAAGGCGCCTTGCTGGTGGTCGATGCGGCGCAGGGTGTAGAAGCGCAGAGTGTGGCTAACTGTTACACCGCGATTGATCTGGGACTGGAAGTGCTGCCGGTATTGAACAAGATTGATCTGCCTTCCGCTGAGCCGGATCGGGTCGCGCAGGAAATTGAAGATATTATCGGCGTCGATGCGATGTCAGCGGTGCGCTGCAGCGCTAAGACCGGTATCGGTATTGAAGATGTGCTGGAAGATCTGATTGCGAGAGTGCCACCGCCGGCTGGGAACCCGGATGGCCCGCTGAAGGCACTGATCATCGACTCCTGGTTTGACAGCTACGTCGGTGTTATCTCGTTGGTTCGTATCGTTGATGGCAGCCTGAAAACCAAAGACAAAATCAAGGTGATGTCGACCGGACATGAGTATCAGGTGGATCAGGTCGGTACCTTCACACCGAAGCGCACACCCTGTACTACCTTGGATTGCGGTGATGTCGGCTATGTGATTTCTGGCGTTAAAGACATCGACGGTGCACCGGTGGGGGATACGCTGACGTTGGCACATCATGGCGCCGATAAGATGCTACCCGGCTTTAAAGAAATCACACCGCAGGTTTATGCGGGCATTTTCCCAGTCAGTACCGATGATTATGAAAACTTCCGTGAAGCTCTGGCTAAATTGCGTCTGAATGATGCGTCGCTGTTCTTCGAGCCAGAAACGTCTCAGGCTTTGGGTTTTGGTTTCCGCTGCGGCTTTTTGGGGCTGCTGCATATGGAAATCATCCAGGAGCGGCTTGAGCGTGAATACGATCTGGATCTCATCACCACGGCACCAACGGTCGTATTTGAAGTGCTGAAAAAGAACGGTGAATTGATCAAGGTAGAAAATCCGGCTTCGTTGCCTGATGTCGGTACGATTGATGAAATTCGTGAGCCGATTGTGGTCGCGGATATTCTGGTACCGCAGGATCACCTGGGTGCGGTGATTACCCTCTGCGTTGAAAAGCGCGGTGTGCAGAAGTCAATGCAGTATATGGGTAAGCAGGTGGCGCTGAGTTATGAACTACCAATGAATGAAGTGGTCATTGATTTCTTCGACCGTATTAAGTCGGTCAGCCGTGGTTATGCGTCATTGGATTACCATTTTGTACGCTTTCAGACAGCGGATTTGGTTAAGCTTGATATCCTCATCAACGGTGAGCGTGTTGATGCCTTGTCGTTAATCGTGCATAAAGAAACTAGCGTCAGCCGTGGCCGACAACTGGTGGAAAAAATGCAGGAATTGATTCCACGGCAGATGTTTGATGTGGCGATTCAGGCCGCTATCGGTGGGCATATCATCGCTCGCTCGACGGTCAAAGCGATGCGCAAGAACGTTCTGGCCAAGTGTTATGGTGGTGACGTTTCGCGTAAACGCAAGCTGCTGGAAAAACAAAAAGCAGGTAAGAAACGGATGAAATCTGTCGGTAAAGTGGATGTGCCGCAGGAGGCATTTTTGGCAGTACTGCAACTGTCCAAGAATTCATAAAGGAGAAAAAGTCAGTGAGTTTTCCAGCAATAATGGTGTTACTGGTGGCTGTGACCGGCCTGATTTGGTTGTTAGACAGGCTGCTGTGGGCACCAAAAAGAGAGAAAGACATTGATGAACCCGTCGTTGTCGAATATGCGCGCTCTTTCTTTCCAATTATTCTGTTGGTGCTGGTGATTCGTTCCTTTATTGCCGAGCCTTTCCGTATTCCTTCTTCCTCGATGGTGCCGACCTTACATATCGGTGACTTTATTCTGGTTAATAAATTTGCCTACGGTATCCGTCTGCCGGTATTGCATAGCAAAATCGTTGATACCGGAGAGCCGGAGCGTGGAGATGTGATTGTTTTCCGCTACCCCAAAAAGCCTAAGGACCAAGACAAGCCGGATGTGGATTACATCAAGCGTGTTGTTGGCTTGCCGGGCGATCGTGTTGGTTATTTTGGCAAGACGATTTACTTGAATGGTGAGCCGGTGGGGCAGGAAGTCCTGGCGGTTGATGAGCAGGCGTTACCTGGCTATTTTGAAACACGCTTTGAACACCTGGGTGATGATGGCCACTATATTGTCGTAGATAGCGACAAACGTCCGCTTGAGGGTGAAATGGTCGTACCTGAAGGTCATTATTTCGTTATGGGTGATAATCGTGATAATAGTAATGACAGCCGTTACTGGGGAACCGTACCGGAAGAAAATCTGGTTGGTAAAGCATTTCTGATATGGATGAGTTGGGATTGGAATGCCGGTGGTATTGTTTGGAATCGCATCGGACAGTCAATTGATTAAGGGGAATACAATGAAAAATCAACGCGGGATGACGTTAATCGGCTGGGTAATCGTGCTTGCCTTGATTGCTTTTTTTGCCACATTGGTAATGCGTCTGTTGCCGATGTATCAAGAGTATTACGGTGTACTCCAAGTGATGAGTTCAATGGAGGAAGAGCTTAAAAATAATAATTTGTCTAAGAATCAAGTTGAGCTTTTGCTGTATAAAAAATTTGATACTGGTTATATCAAGAGTGTGAAAAGAGACAATATCGAAATCCTCCGAGGTAAAAACTCAGCTTACATTACAAAAATCGTGATTGATTACGAGGTCAGAAAACCCTTTATCGCCCATATCGATTTAATCGGGCATTTTAAGAAAGAAATTGATGTAGAGCCCGCCCGATAATGATCACCCAGCGGCAGAAAGCTCTGTGCAAGCAGTTAAAGATTGAATTCAGCGATACCGCCTTATTACTACAGGCACTGACACACCGTAGTGCTGATCCGAAAAATAATGAACGCCTGGAATATCTGGGTGATGCCATTCTCAGCTTTGTGATTGCAGAAGAGTTGTTTAACCGTTTTCCACAGGTGAAGGAAGGCAAGTTGAGCCGTTTACGGGCATCACTGGTGAAAGGCGAAACGCTGGCGGAAATCGCCCGTGAACTGAAAATCGGTGAAGTATTGATTCTAGGTCCAGGTGAATTGAAAAGCGGCGGGTTCCGCCGTGAGTCGATTTTGGCGGATGCGGTTGAAGCTATTCTGGGCAGCCTTTACCTGGACCAGGGACTGGACAGCGTCAAATCCTTGATCTTACGACTGTATCAGGAGCGTCTGGACAGTATTGATGTGACCGAAACGGTCAAAGATCCCAAGACCCGCCTACAGGAACTGCTGCAGAGTCGTAAACAGCCGTTACCGATTTACAGCGTGCGTGAAGTCAAAACGGACAAAAAACAGCCGGTTTTTGAGGCGTCCTGTCAGGTCACTTTGTTAAAGAAAGTCGTATTGGCACAGGGCAGCAGTCACCGTAAAGCAGAAAAGAAAGCGGCTGAGCGTGCGCTGAGCCTGATAGAAGAAAACTTATGACAGACACTCATTTTCGCTCCGGTTATGTGGCTATTATCGGCCGCCCCAACGTCGGTAAATCAACACTGATTAATCGTGTGTTGGGGCAAAAATTATGTATCACCTCACGCCGGCCGCAGACGACTCGCCACCGTATTCTCGGTATTAAAACCACCGAGCAAGGGCAATTCATCTACGTCGATACGCCCGGCCTGCATAGCGATAATAAAAAAGCGATGAACCGCTATATGAACCGTGCTGCGGCTTCATCAATTGAAGATGTGGATGTGGTGCTGTTCGTTGTTGAAGGGCTGAAGTGGACGGATGAAGACAAGAAAGTCCTCAAACGTCTGCAACAAGATGCCAAAGCACCAGTGATACTAGTTCTGAATAAAGCGGACAAACTTTCGGATAAAGCCGCCTTACTGCCACAAATTGAAACCTTGTCACAGCAATTTAATTTTGCCGCTGTAGTACCGATTTCTGCCCGTAAAGGCATGAATACTGATCTGCTGGAGCAGGAAATCACTAAGCTGATGCCGGAAGGGGAACTGATCTATGACGCAGATCAGCTGACTGATCGTAGCTCGCGTTTTCTTGCGGCTGAGATTGTGCGTGAAAAACTGTTCCGCTTTTTGGGGCAGGAACTGCCTTACTCCTTGACTGTTGAAGTCGAGCTGTTTGAAGAAGATGAGGGTATGTATCGTATCGGCGCGGTGGTTTACGTCGAACGCAGTGGTCAGAAGTCGATTGTGATCGGTAAAAAAGGTGAGCAACTCAAACTGATCGGCAAAGAAGCTCGTCTGGAAATGGAACAATTGTTCGGCTGTAAGGTCTTTTTGCAAATCTGGGTTAAGGTGCGTGAAGGCTGGTCTGATAATGAACGTATGCTTAAAAACCTCGGCTACCAGGATGATATCTAAAGGCTGACAGTGGAGCTAAGCGCTGCATATGTCTTGCATCACCGGCCTTACCGTGAAAGTAGTCTGTTGGTGGAAGTCTTCAGTCGTGATGCTGGCCGGGTTAGTCTGGTGGCACGGGGACAGCGACAGCAAAGCAGTAAAAAACGCAGCGTCATGCAATTATTTCAACCTTTGTGGTTGAGCTGGTTTGGTCATGGCGAACTGGTGACCTTGAAACAGGTTGAGGCCGATAAGCCTGCTTATCATCTGATGGGTAATGCCAGCCTGTGTGGTTTGTACCTGAACGAATTACTGGTGCGACTACTACCTGTGCATGAAGCCGAACCGGAACTGTTTGATGCCTACCAAAAGGCATTGGCTGCGCTTAGTCAGAATGAGAACCCGCAGATTGTTCTGCGATTGTTCGAAAAACAGTTATTGGCACAGTTGGGTTATGGTCTGCAACTGATGTGGGATGTCGATACTCAGCAACCGCTGGATGACGATACTGACTACGTCTACCAGATAGAAAGTGGCCCGCATCGCAGTCAAAATGCATCCGTAAATGTGATTTCGGGGCGTAGCTTGCGGCACTTGCATGAAGAGCAGGGTTTTGACGAGCACAGTCTGAGACAGATCAAAGGTCTCATGCGAAGCGTTATCAATTATTATTTAGGGGGCATGCCGTTACACAGCCGTCAGCTGTTTGCCGGTTTGAACCAGTTTAAACATAAAGCATAGCGGGAGTCTCATGCCTATTTACCTTGGTGTCAATATTGACCATATCGCCACATTACGTCAGGCACGCGGAACACGCTACCCGGATCCGATTCAGGCAGCCATTGAAGCTGAACAGGCCGGTGCAGACAGTATCACCTTGCATTTGCGTGAAGATCGCCGCCATATCCAGGAACGTGATGTTGCGATGCTGGCTGATATTCTGCAGACCAAGATGAATCTGGAAATGGCGGTCACCGACGAAATGCTGGCCATTGCCGAAAAATACCGCCCGGCAGACTGCTGCCTAGTGCCCGAAAAGCGTGAAGAGCTGACTACCGAGGGCGGGCTGGATATCGTTGGTCAGTTTGACCGTATCAAACAGGCTTGTGATCGACTGGCTGCGGCTGGTATTCGCGTATCACTGTTTATCGACCCAGAGCTGAATCAGATAGAGGCTGCATTAGCCTGTGGTGCACCCGTGGTTGAACTGCATACTGGACGCTATGCCGAGGCTGAAACAGACGAAGAGCGTGCACGGGAGCTGGCGATTATTACTGAGGCAGCCGAACAGGCGAATGCCCGCGGTCTGCAGGTGAATGCCGGTCACGGTCTGCATTACCACAACACCCAGGCGATTGCGGCGATTTCACAACTGGTTGAGCTGAATATCGGTCATGCGATTGTGGCACGCTCCGTCTTCACCGGCTTTCAGGGTGCGGTTCGTGAAATGAAACAACTGATGCAGGAAGCGCGTCGAGGATGATCGTAGGTATCGGCACCGATCTGGTTCATATTCCTCGGATGCAGAGTCTGCTGGAAAAGCATGGCGATAAAATTGCGGCGCGGATTTTAAGTAATCGTGAGTTTGCCGAATTTAAGTTACAGCTGAAACCCGCAGCCTATCTCGCTAAGCGTTTCGCCGCTAAAGAAGCCGTCGCCAAAGCATTAGGCATCGGTTTTCGTGATGGCCTTAGCCTGCGTCATATTGAAGTCCGTAATGATGCGCTGGGTAAACCGGAATTAAGCTTTATCGAGGTCGGTCTCACTCTTATAAAGGAACGTCGAATAGGGCGCAGTCTACTTAGCTTAAGTGATGATCACGAGTATGCCAGCGCCTATGTGATTTTAATGGAAGCCACTTCATGACTCGCTTTCCCACCATAGAATCGTTTATCGGCAATACGCCGTTAGTCCGCTTACAACGTCTGCCGGGCGAAACCAGCAACACTGTGCTGGTTAAGCTGGAAGGCAATAATCCAGCAGGCTCAGTTAAAGACCGGCCAGTGGTAAGCATGATTCAGCAGGCACAGCTACGCGGCGATATTATGCCCGGTGATACGCTGATTGAAGCGACCAGTGGCAATACAGGTATTGCGCTGGCGATGGTGGCGGCGATTCTGGGTTACCGCATGATTCTGATCATGCCAGAAAACAGCAGCGCCGAGCGACGAGCAACAATGCGTGCCTACGGCGCAGAATTGATTCTGACAGATGGTATGGAATCAGCCAGGGATTTAGCACTGGAAATGCAAGAGCACGGTGAAGGCAAAGTCTTAAATCAGTTTGCCAATTTTGATAATCCACTGGCGCATTACGAGGGCACCGGGCCGGAGATCTGGCGAGATACAGAAGGTAAAGTCACCCACTTTGTCAGTTCAATGGGCACAACCGGCACTATTATGGGTGTGTCGCGGTACCTAAAGGAACAGAACCCAGCAGTTCAAGTCATTGGTGTGCAACCGTCTGAAGGCGCCAGTATTCCCGGTATCCGTCGTTGGCCGGAAGCCTATTTACCCTCTATCTTTGAATCTGAGCGAGTGGATCAGACCTTGGACGTCACACAGGAAGAGGCTGAAGAAACCATGCGTCAACTGGCACGTCAGGAAGGCATCTTCGCTGGTGTGTCATCCGGCGGCGCATTAGCCGTTGCACTTCGCTTGTCCAAGCAATTGGAAAATGCGGTGATAGTCAGCATCGTCTGTGATCGCGGTGATCGCTACCTGTCGACTGGGGTATTTCCGGAGTAAACATGCGCAGCTTAATGGCACGGACAGCCTTGTTATGCTGCCTGCTGCTATGGATGGCGCCGCTACAGGCCATTGACAGCATAGAGCTTCGCCTCGGGCAATGGACCTGGACTGACTATCAAGGCCGTGAGCTGGCACTGCAATTAACCTTGGGTGAGACTGGTATAGAGCTAAACGCTCAGGCTGAACACATTACCTTTCCTACACCCATCGGTGAAACCCACGATATTTATCTGCATTGTACGGATCTCCGTTTCACTGAAGGAAGCTGGGTTTGTCCATCCGGCACTGTGCGTTTTACTCATGCCGATCTGGGCAGGCAGCAGCTGCAGTTTTCGTTTAAAGCCAATACTGAGAAGCAGCACTATGAGATACAGCTGGGTGGAGTGAAACTGGCTGAAGGTAAACTGAATGTTGATCTGAGTTATCAAACCTCAGCATGGGAGCTGGCCCTAGATGCCGACGACTTGAGCTTGCAGGGACTGACACCGTGGCTGCCCCGCTTTCTGTCTAGCGAACAGCAAGAAGCTTTAGCTCTCTGGAGTTATGACGGCAGACTCAGTGGGTCTGGACAACTTACTGGTAAGGCTGAGTCACT
Source organism: Methylophaga sp. (assembly GCA_030148085.1). GTDB lineage: Bacteria > Pseudomonadota > Gammaproteobacteria > Nitrosococcales > Methylophagaceae > Methylophaga. The sequence continues at coordinate 39,610 of JASBUF010000088.1, forward strand.
AAAGAAACTGACACTAAACTGGCAATTAAATCAGCTGAACTTCAGTAATGACAGTGGTACACAGGTCGCTGAACAACTTGCACTGGGTGGAAAACTCGATGGGCAACAGCAGCAATCAGCTTGGCTCTGGCAGACAACACTGCATGGTGAACAGGGCCAAGCCTATTTCGAACCTGTATTCCTCGATATGTCAGCATTTCCGCTGGCGCTGGATGCACGTGGCACGGCGCGTGACAACTTTGCCGAGATTGAGATTACAAAGCTAAAAGTAGAGCAGCAGTCGGTGATTTCAATGGAAGGCTCCTTGACGCTGAAAGATGCAAAACCAGTGAGCATGCAACTGAGCAGTCAGCCAGCCGCCATGGCTATGCTCTATGAGCATTGGCTGCAGCCTTTCACATTGGGCACTGCGGTGGCAAAGCTGGACGCTCAGGGGCAAGTTGCCGCCAGTTTGGATTGGAAACCCTCAGGCTATCAACTGGCGTTGGACTTTGCTGGGTTGGGTGTGAAAGACGAAGCTGAGCGGTATGAGTTACAAGGTTTGACGGGTAAACTCGGTTGGTCGACGACCGAAGTACCGATGGCGACCGATTTGGCTTGGGAGAAGGCGCAACTTTATGCGATCAGTTTGGGCGAAGCCAGCGTCAAGGCAAGAAGCCAGTCCAGCCAATTGTTATTGGAGCAAACCGTCGATTTGCCAGTGTTGGATGGTCGGCTTCAGCTCAGCGCTTTTGAATTGCAGCAGCAAAAAAGCGGGGTGAACTGGAGTTTTGAAGGCCTGCTCACGCCGATATCCATGGAAAGTCTGAGTGAGGCTTTAGGTTGGCCTATTCTGCATGGCAAGCTGTCCGGTGTTATCCCCAAAGTCAGTTATGCTGAACAGCAGTTGAATATTGCTGGTGCGCTGCAGATGAAAGTGTTTGACGGCACCACGGTCATCCGTAACCTGCGCATGACGTCGCCTTTCGGGAGTCTGCCGCAACTCTATGCCAATATTGATATAAACGATCTGGATTTAGCCTCATTGACGCAGGCCTTTGACTTTGGCCGCATCAGTGGCCGGCTGGAAGGCTACGTGCGTGATCTTCGTTTATCTAACTGGAAACCGGTGCAGTTTGATGCCTCACTGGCAACCCCGAAGACCAATCCGGGAAAACGCCGGATAAGCCAAAGGGCGGTGGACAACTTGACGCAGATTGGTGGTGGCCCTTCTGGGATGTTGCAACGTGGTTTTCTACAGTTTTTTGAAGACTTCTCTTATCAGAAGCTAGGATTGTCCTGTCGACTTCAAAATGAAGTCTGTGAGATGAATGGTATCGAGGACGCTGAACAAGGCTATTATATTGTCAAAGGCGGGGGCGGCCTGCCGCCATGGATTAACGTGGTGGGATATACCCGTCGCGTCGACTGGTCTGATTTGATAGCGAGGCTCATTGCCGTGCGAGACAGTTCCGGTCCGGTGATTGAGTAAGTTGCAATAACTTAGAAAAGGGGAGTTCTATGAGTGTGTTTAAATGGCTGACAGGTACGGTGTCAGGGTTGATGCTGGTGTCCTGCGTGACGATTAATATCTATTTCCCAGCGGCAGCGGCAGAAAAAGCGGCAGATCGGATTATTGAGGATGTTTGGGGGCCTGAAACTCAGCCTCAACCAAATGCCGAACCAGAACAACAGAACTCCTCATCGTTGACTACACCGCAGCACGGATTTGCGTTGAGCGTACTGAACTGGCTGGTGCCGGAAGTGCAAGCAGCGGAAGCAAACATCAATATTGATTCGCCAGCGATCAATGCACTGAAAGCACAGATGAAATCACGCCATGATCAGCTGGAAGCTTTTTATAACAGCGGCGCGGTGGGCCTGACCGATGATGGCTTGGTTACAGTGCGCGACACTAAAGCCGTGGCATTAAAAGATCGGAATAATCTCAATGGCCTGGTCGCCGATGAGAACAAGGATCGTAAAGCGCTCTATGCCGAAATCGCCCGCGCCAATGGGCATCCGGAATGGCAAGATGATATTCAGAACACCTTTGCCAAGCGCTGGATCAGCAATGCAGCAAAAGGCTGGTGGTATCAGCAGGGCGGTAGCTGGAAACAAAAATAAACCGCTGTTTCCTTTATACTATCCGGGTCCAGTGATGTGTTCAGCATCACTGGACTTTTTCGTTTCAGAATCTAAGAGAACATAATGGCAAAGCGCAGGCGCAGACAGAAATTGCCCACTGAGGCAGTCACGGCAACGATTGAATCCTTATCCCATGATGGGCGGGGTATCGCCCGCATAGATGGTAAAACGGTGTTTGTGGATGGGGCGCTGGCCGGGGAAACCGTCAGTTTTCAGTACACACGTCTGCATAAAAGCTATGACGAAGCAAAGGCGATAGACGTCTCTAACCCAAGTTCCGACCGGGTTGAGCCTGCCTGTAATCACTTCGGTGTGTGTGGCGGCTGTAGTCTGATGCATATGTCACCAGAGGCCCAGCTCAGGCTCAAACAAGCCACATTGGCTGAGCACTTTGCCCACTTCGGTAATTTATCACCTGAAACCTGGCTTGAGCCGTTAACTGGTCCGTTGTTTGGCTACCGCCGCAAGGCACGTCTCGGCGTGAAATACGTGACCAAGAAAGAACAGGTACTGGTTGGGTTTCGCGAAAAAGGTTCCCCCTATCTTGCTCAGCTTGAGCAATGTGAAGTTCTGGACCCTCGCGTTGGCAAGCGCCTCAGTGAACTCGGTCAGATGATTGCCGAACTCGCTGCCTATAACCGTATCGCCCAGGTTGAAGTGGCGATGGACGATGAGCACGTGGCACTGGTGTTCCGTAATCTGGATCCGCTGTCTGAAAGCGACAAACAAGCGATTATTGCCTACGGGCAGCAGCATGATATCTGGGTTTATCAGCAGCCGGGCGGCCCTGATACGGTGGAACCGTTATGGCCAGAAAAACCACAGCTGTCCTATGCGCCGGAAGCTGGTCTGACACTCAACTTTGATCCGAGTGACTTTACTCAGGTCAATGCGGGCATCAATGAAAAAATGATTCAACGGGCATTGGAACTGCTCGATATTCAGCCGGAGGATCGCATTCTGGATTTGTTCTGCGGTCTGGGTAATTTCACCTTGCCGCTGGCACGCCGTGTAAGCGAAGTGGTCGGTGTGGAAGGTGATCAGGCGCTGGTCAACCATGCCCATAACAATGCGGCACTGAATGGTTTGGCCAATGCGGATTTTGAGCAGGCCGATCTGACCCAGACTGAGTTGAAAGACTACCCGTGGGCACAAAAGGGCTTTAATAAAATTCTGCTCGATCCACCACGCAGCGGTGCCTTTGAAGTCCTGCACCAACTGGCTGACTTAGGCGCAGAACGTCTCGTTTATGTGTCTTGTAACCCCGCGACCCTCGCCCGTGATGCGGGTGAACTGGTCAACAAGCACGGTTATAAAATGGAAGCCGCCGGTATTATGGATATGTTCCCGCATACGACGCATGTCGAGTCTATCGCGGTATTCAGTAAACAGGCTTAATGGCGGACGCGCAGCAGTTAAAAGATCACCTTGGGCCAGCAGCCATAAAGCAGCTGGCCGAGATTCTTTTTTCCGTCTATCCAGCGTTTAATCAACAGGGTTTTGAAACACAGGCCCAGCAGCAACTTCACCGTCTTGAACTCAAGGATCGAGTGCAACATATCATTTCGGTGCTGGCTCAATATTTACCGCACGATTTTGCCGAAACAGCTCCACTACTGAAGTCTGCGTCCGAAAACTGGCCTCAGGCTACAGAGGGGAACTGGAGCCACTTTGTCGCCTGGCCCCTCATCGATTATGTCGGCGTCCATGGTTTGGAAAAGCCTGAACTGGGGCTATCGGTTTTAGAAAAGCTGACACCACTATTTACAGCCGAGTTTGCGATTCGTCCTTTTCTTGAACAGCATTTTGAATTAACCCGGCAGCAGTTATTACGTTGGACGCAGCATGAGAATGAACATGTCAGGCGACTGGCATCAGAAGGCATCCGGCCGCGTTTACCGTGGGCAAGCCAACTGTCAGTGTTGCGAGATGATCCTTCCCCTATCTGGCCGATTGTGGAGCGTTTAAAAAACGATCCCAGCCTCTACGTGCGACGCTCGGTGGCGAATAATCTGAATGACATCAGTAAAGACCATCCCGAACGGCTTATGGAAGTCTGTCAGCAGTGGTTAAGTGGTGGTGATGAGAAAGTAGCCTGGGTGGTTAAGCATGGCTTAAGAAGCTTGGTCAAACAAGGGAGAGAAGAGGTCTACCCGTTACTGGGGTTCAGTCCGGAAGCTAAATTGAAGCTGGCGACGCTGAGTTTATCCGCAAAACAGATTCAACCGGGCGACAGGCTTGGTTTTACCCTGACACTGGTCACAACGGAAGCACAGAAGCTGGTTCTGGATTATCGGGTAGGTTTTGTCGGTAAAGATAGCCGTCGTCGCTGGAAAGTCTTCAAATGGAAGACAATTGAGACACAAAAAAACACATCGCTAACTTTTCAGAAAAGCCAGCTATTTCAGCCGTTATCCACACGGCAACTGTATCCGGGCTTACACCTGATCGAGTGTTTGCTTAATGGTCAGGTGGTTGCCCGGGGCGAGTTTCAACTGTCTCTGTAGCTACGACATAACCAGGCCATAACCGACCAGCACGATAAAAGCCAGAGAAAGAACACAGATAAACTCGGCGAAATGTTCACTGAAGAACTCTTCTAGTTTGTCCATCATGATGCACCTCCATTTTCAGTAATTGGCGATAAACAACAAACTTGGGTTGATTATCGACCCTGTCTTTGTGGTGAGCATTGACTTGGATCAAAAACTTTATTCTTGCAGTTACGAAACTACGCCCATAAAAAAAGCCAGTCAAGAGACTGGCTTTTCGATGTAGAGTGCTGGTGGATTAGGCGTTGTACAGGCCGAAAGCGACCAGTGTCAGCCAAAAGGCCACAAAACTCATGATAATGTGGGGAAATTTTTCCACCAACAGGGCATCAACTTTTTTCAACATGTTTTTATCTCGTAGTGTCAGAGGGTTAAACAATTATTCATATTATTATGAAGGCGAAAGATAGCAGTTATTTTCCATTTATGCCAGCTTATCGTCAGCCACATGATAGCGTGGATCTTCCATCACGTTGACTTCAATCAGGTCAGCCGCGTTACTCAGCAGCTGTTTGCATTCTTCGCTCAAATGTCTCAAATGCAGGGTTTTTCCTGCTTTGATGTAACGCTCTGCCAAAGTATCGATAGCTTCAATCGCCGAGTGATCATAAACCCGAGAGTTTTTGAAATCGAGAATGATGTCATCGGCATCATCACTTTTCGGCTCGAACATTTCGCTGAAATTCCGAACGGAGCTGAAAAATAACGGACCGTTCAGTTCGTGGACGATAGAACCTTGTTCATTACGGTAGCTGTTGATGTAAATATGTTTGGCATGCTGCCAGGCAAACACCAGTGCTGACATGACGATACCCACCATGACCGCGATAGCGAGATCGGTAAACACGGTGATCACGGCAACAGAAATACCGATAATTGCATCCGGCAGAGGAATACGGCCAAGCAGACGGAAGCTGGCCCATTCAAAGGTGCCGAGTACCACCATAAACATCACGCCGGTTAGAGCCGCAATAGGAATTATTTCAATCAGCGGTGAGGCAAACAGGATAAAGCAGAGCAGGAACAAGGCGGCGGATATACCTGATAAGCGACCACGACCGCCTGAGTTCACGTTGATCATGCTTTGGCCGATCATCGCGCAACCACCCATACCACCGAAAAAGCCGGTGACAGTATTGGCCACACCCTGACCGATACATTCCTTATTAGGACGGCCAGTGGTTTCGGTGATTTCATCGATCAGCGTCAAGGTCAGCAAAGACTCAATCAAACCAATAAATGCCAGAATAAAGGCATAGGGTGCAATGATGGTCAGGGTTTCCCAATTCAGTGGCACCATGGGGATACTGAACTCAGGGAAGCCGCCGGCAATCGAAGCGACATCACCAACGGTGCGGCTATCCAGACCCAGTCCGATAACCAGCAGGGTCACCACAATGATGGCGGCCAGGGAAGAGGGCACGGCCTTAGTTAATTTAGGCAGGAAATGACTGATAAACATGGTCAGTGCGACCAGACCCAGCATCCACCACAAAGCATCGCCGCTCATCCATTGCTGCTCACCATTCTCGCCAGTGACTTTAAATGCATTCAATTGGGCAAGGAAAATCACCATGGCAAGGCCGTTCACAAAACCAAGCATGACCGGCAAAGGCACCATGCGGATAAATTTACCCAGATGAAATGCCCCGGCCAGAATCTGCAAAATCCCCATCAGTACGACCGTCGCAAACAGATATTCAACACCATGTTGAGCAACCAGCGCGACCATTACCACAGCCAGAGCACCGGTAGCACCGGAAATCATGCCTGGACGACCGCCGATAGCGGCAGTGATCAGACCAACCAGAAACGCAGCATAGAGGCCGACCAGTGGTTCTACGCCTGCCACAAAGGCAAAGGCGACGGCTTCCGGTACTAATGCCAAAGCGACAGTGAGGCCTGACAAGACGTCGTTTTTAATATTTTGGGGACGTTTCAATAACAGGTTAAACATGAAATACCTTTTTTCACGGAGACGGTAGCCGACATTGATAGCGGCAGAACTGATGATTTTTTTATTTGCCCGATGTTCCGAAGTCGCTCGGTATAGGCTTGAAAAAGCAGAGATTATCCTTGAATTGGTGATTCAAGTCCAGAAAGCGTGGGGAATACTCATGCAATAACAATGACTTAAATTTATTTCAACATGTTGGAACGATGATTGAAAAATTTACTTGTCGAATCGCAAAAAGTTCTCTATATTTTCTCTTCTCACTATTTTCTCAAAGAGGATGAGATGATGTTGACTGAACGTGAACAAGATACGCTGGAATTTATTCGTGCTTATGTTGCTGAACATGGACGTTCACCTTTGGTCTCGGAAATCGCCAATGGGCTTGGATTACGCTCGCAGGGGACGACCCACCGTTATATTCAGGCGTTGGTGGATGCGGGTTTATTGGAGCGTCATGTCGGTCGTACGCGTGGGCTGCGTCTGACAGAGCAAGCAGAACCGGAAGCTATGGGTCCTTTGACCCTACCGGTCATGGGGAAAATTGCTGCCGGACGTCTGATTGAAGCTGTGGCGGATGAGTCGGAAATTGATCTGGGCGATATGTTCACCGGCAAAGGCCGCTTTGTGCTCAAGGTGAATGGTGACTCAATGATTGATAAAGCCATCATGTCCGGCGATTACGTCGTCGTCCAGTCGCAGTCGACTGCCCGTCATGGCGACATTGTGGTGGCACTGGTCGATGGGTTTGATGCCACACTAAAAACATTGCTATTAAACAATGATGGTACCGTCACCCTGATGCCTGCCAATGTGAATTACGAGCCGGTTACCTTACCGGCAGCACGTGTCCGCATTCAGGGGGTGGTTGTAGGGCAACTGCGAACTTATCCATAAACGTGGCTGAACTGCACTGGCCAAGAATGATCGCGCTGATCGACATGGATTGTTTTTTTGCCCAGATTGAGCAACACGACAATCCTGATTGGCGAGAGACTCCAGTGGCTGTGACCAATGGAGAGCTGGGTTCGACGATTATCACCTCATCCTATGAAGCACGTGCATTCGGCATACATACAGGGATGCGGTTAAAACAAGCGCGTCAGTTATGTCCGGCACTGATTCAGGCACCATCGAGGCCTTACCGTTATGCAGCGGTATCGAGCCGGATTATGGAAGCCTTGGTCGACATCACGCCAGATGTGGAAGTATTCAGTGTTGATGAAGCCTTTCTGGATTTGAGTCGCTGTCAGCAACTATATCAAGGTGCATGGGATATTGGAGAGCAGATTAAGCGTAAAGTGTTCAGTGTTTCCGGCTTGAAGTGTAGCGTTGGTATTAGCGGTGATAAAACCACCGCCAAGTTTGCAGCCAAAAAGGGTAAGCCGGATGGACTCAAGATAATTCACCCTGAACAGGCGGAACAGGTTTTGGCGCCCGAGCTGGTGACCGAATTAAGCGGCATTAATAAAGGTATCGGCAGCTTTCTAGCACGTTACGGCATCATCTGTTGTGGTGATATGAAACGGGTACCGATGAGTTTGCTGGCAAAACGGTTTGGTAATCTGGGCAGGCGGATTTGGTTGATGGCACAGGGACAGGATCCTGAACCGCTGCAGTTTAACGTTAAAGCTCCGAAAACTATTGGCCATGGCAAAGTCATGCCGCCACAGACCCGTGATAAAACAGTTATCTTGACGTATTTCCAGCATATGTCAGAAAAGGTTGCGGCGCGAATGCGTTGTTTTCATTACCAGGCAGATGCATTTTTCATCGGATTAAAAACGCAACAGGGGTGGCTGAAAACCAAGGCGAGTCCCGGCTTTTATACTGATGACGGCAAAGTGATATATCAGTTGTGTGTTCGTTTTTTCGATTATTACTGGCAAGGTCAGGGCGTATGGCAAGTACAGGTGACCGCATTGTCGCCCCGACAGGGGAAGCAACTGGATTTTTTCAGTGAAGAAAATCCTCAGCGAGAGCACATCAACCTTGCTATGGATAAGGTCAATCAACGTTATGGTGAATTTACCTTGGCACCAGCACGTTTATTAGACAAATCTAAAATGCCGAATGTGATTGCGCCTGCCTGGAAGCCAACAGGGCATAGGAAAACAATCTGACAGGTTGAGGGGATATTTAGCTAGAAAATAAAAAAGGCTTGGTGGAAAACCACCAAGCCTTTTTCGTATTCATGGAGCCGGAGATAGGACTTGAACCTACGACCCGCTGATTACAAAT
>JASBUF010000017.1 GCA_030148085.1 Methylophaga sp.
AGGTGTGGATGCCATGGTTTGGCAGGTTGTGATTCAAGCAGCTTCATCGCATTGCACTCCATCCAGATTCAACATCAAGCTCTGTAATTGACGCAGACAGGCGGCGATTTCAGCCGAGTCAATCGGCTGCATCTCAAAATCCGCTGTTCGCAACAGAAGATAGTGGCCACGATCGGCCTGCCTCGCCAAATAGGTTAGGCGTATGGATTCAGGGGTTATCAGCAGCTCTTTGGCATGTTGATCGGCAAAGATCGTCCGCACATCGTTATCAATCGCTTGTAGTGGCGGTACTTTGCCCTGACTGCTGTAACGGGCATGCTGTGGCCAGCTTTTTAATGGTGTGACCGTTTTCTGCCAGTTCCAGCCGGGGCTGAATACATCACTGGGTTGAGGTCGCACCAACACATCAAGGCTGCCTGTTGCTCCTTTCGCACGTAGCACGGTGATATGGAGCCACATAATCGGTAATTTTCGCGGCGTCAGATTATCGACTTCCAGCCGTAACGCCACGGTGTTGCCAGCAAATTCTCCCAAAAGCTGGGGGAATCCGGCACGATCAGTGAGTGTTTGGGTTATATTCAGCACTTTGTCGCAATCACTTAATAAGGCATTGCGGTCTTGCAATACCTGTTGATGATGGCGTCGGTACATCAGCCATAACACCAGGCCAAAACCAGCACTTAATAAACTCAGAAATGCAGCCATACTGCCTCCTCAGCAAAAAAAGCCCCGCAGCCGTCGCACCGGACTGCGGGGCAAGGGTTAGCGCACTACGGTCACGGGGCAGTGCGCCTTGCTGATGACTTGCTCGGCAATCGACCCCAGCAGCACCTTGGTGACGCCGGTACGTCCGACTGAACCTGTCACCACATGGTCATGGTCATTGCTTTCGGCATAATCAATGATTGCCTTGGCAATGTTATGGCCAGGTACTGTGGTACAAAACACCGGGCTCAGCTCACGCTCATGGGCGCGTTCCATCGCTTCATGCAGCTCCATCTGGACCTGCTCTTCTGCCGCTTTCAACATGGCAGAATTCCAGAAGTAGGTATGCGAGACATCGTCACTTGTCGGCATTACCACATGAATAAAGGTGAGCTCAGCTTGCGCCAGCTTCGCCAGTTCGATGGCATAGTCCACCGCTTTCTGAGCACTGTGCGATCCATCGGTTGCACATAAGATCTTCTTCATAACATCCCTCCTCAATAACCTTTAGGTCGTGGCCACGGCATGGTGAACTGATCACCGCGTTTCACGAACTGGTAACGTCGCATCACAAACCACACAGAGGCTACAATGTAGAACGCCATGATCGATAGCAAAGATGCGCCATACCCGAGGAAAGTTGCGAAATAGACCACCGAACACAGGCCCAATAAGACCAGAGCTGGAATCGGATGGAACGGATGGATATAGCCACGCTTGATGACATCCAACGGCCACATCTTTCTGAACTTAATCATATTGATGGACATAAAGGTGTAACCGAGCAGACCCGACAGGATCGAGAAGGTAATGACCTGGTCCAAAAGGCCGGTAAAGGCAAAGGAAACGGCAATCGGAATCAGGAAAATGATGGATCTGAACGGTGTCCGGTAATGTGGATGAATCGCACCAAACCAAGTTGGCATATAACGATCACGTCCCATTGAGAACCACGCCCGTGCCGCATCATTGATACAACCATTGGCTGAGGCAATAGCTGCAAACATGGTGCCGATAAACAATACAACCTGTAATGATGGGTTACCGATAATCGATGCCGCATCATATAAAGGTGTCGTTGCCTGCCCCAGATATTGCCAAGGCATCAGACCGGTTGAGATATACCAGGTTAAGGTTGCCGCAACGAGCAGAGTCAGAATACCGCCAATAGTGCCTAATGGAATGGCACGACCGGCACTACGTACTTCCTCCGCCGCCTGACAAGTGCCCTCAATACCGAGGTAATACCACATGCCAAACTGCAAAGCGGCTACCACACCAATCCAGCCATAGGGCAGTTCGGTCAATAGATCACTGTGCTTCAATACGCTGCCAGGATTCAGAGGATCAGTACCTACAAACAAGGCAATAATCGCCATAAACGCAAACAGGGTAATGACAAAGTTCAAGGTCAGGGTCATGAACACGCCGCGGTAGTTCAGCCAGGCCAGAAAGGCGATCGTCAGCACCACAAAGGGTTGCGGACTCAAACCTTCATATCCTGTTGCCGCCGCGACCGCCGACATCAAATCACCGACGATCAGGGCATCTGCTGCTTCCAGCATGGTGTAGGCCATGACCAGATACAGTCCCACATTAAAGGCCATCAATGGCCCGATGATGTGTTTGGCCTGTGTGTACTGACCACCAGCAGCGGCCACTGTTGATGTCACTTCCGAGTCGATCATGGCGACGCAGCTATAGAGCAGACCGATTACCCAACAGGCAATCAGTGCACCATAGGCTCCACCCTTCGCGACCGAGAAGTTCCAGCCCATAAACTCACCCACCAAAACGATACCGACGCCCAATGCCCATACATGGAAGGGATTGAGCACCTTCAGCATCGATATGCGTTGGGTGTTTTCAGCAGTTGTTGAAGTAGCAGTCATCGTGCGCCCTCCTCTTGCTCAATTTGCTCAAGAAGTTCATCGGCGCCTTCACGAGAGCTGACCAGTAACTCTTCATCAAACTCACGCGACACATTGATGGCATCGACAACGATCCACAGTAAAAGCAACCCGGATACAATCCAGGCGGCATAACTTAAGACTTCCCATAAAATCATTGCTTTGTCTCCCGTGATGAATCACCGAACTTCTCTGCAATGACTTCCCGGTACTGGGCCTTGGAGACACGCAGCATAAAAAAGAAGTAACCGATAATCACCAAGGCGGTAATGATCAGCATCAGAGGGTCGATGGTGTAATCGAATTTGTCGTTGATAATTTCAGCGGCGGCCTGCTCGTCATAACCAAGCTTTTGCCACTGTTCTTGCTCAACGGTGGAGACGCCCAATGATTCCCAGGAATGGGACTGGACGATGGCAGTTTCTTCTACTGACGCAGTGTCAGATTCAAGAAACAAAGGGATATACAGACTTACGTAAACGAGAACCAGGATAAACAGGCTGTCAAACAACTGCCCCCGTTTAGGCTGGATCTTGGGTATATAGTTGGACATAGCATTTCCTCATTAATTGACTCTGCATTATTTTTTCGCTGCACGATTTTCATCGAGATGCTTGATATCCAATCCATAGATGTACTCTTTATCCTCGGCGTAATGTCGTGTCATAGACGCAACCGACGCCGTGTTAAACAGCACTAACAAGCTACTCGAAATAATCATTACCCACTTAATCAGTGGGTCATTGACAATGCTGGAGATACTAATGAGGACGAAGCCCACAGCCAGCCAGATCAGAATGATGTCCGACCAAGCCATGATACAGTCCCGTACATACATGTTTTGTATGCGTTTTTTTATATTATTATTCATGGTTTTAATTCCTCTCTTAAAAGATAATTACTAAACTACTCATAGTCCTCCTGTTAACTAAAGACACAAAAAAAGATAAGGGCTGATACCACTCGGAATGTACGGACTTAACGACGGGGTAAGGATCTTTAAGTTGGTTTATTCGTTGCAGTACCAGCCCTTATTTCTGACACTTGTTACAAACAGTGATTAAAAGGTCTGTTGCTGACCCGGAATCCAGCTAGTGCCAGCCAGAGGAACACGGGCCATGGCCGCAGATTCCACTGTCAGGGCAACCAGATCTTCTGGCTCCAGATTACGCAGGTCGTTCTTACCGCAGGCACGAGCCAGGGTTTGCGCTTCCAGCGTCAACACACGCAGGTAGTTCGCCAGACGACGGCCACCTTCGATTGGGTCAAAGCGTTTCATCAGCTCTGGATCTTGGGTAGAGATACCTGCTGGATCACGGCCTTCATGCCAGTCATCGTAGGAACCAGCGGTAGAACCTAGTTTTTGGTACTCTTCTTCCCATTTCGGATCGTTATCACCCAACGCCACCATCGCAGCCGTACCGATTGCCACCGCGTCAGCACCCAAAGCCATACATTTGGCGACGTCGGCACCGTTACGGATACCACCGGAAACAATCAGCTGAACCTTACGGTGCATGCCCATTTCCTGCAGCGCCTGAACAGCTTGTGGAATCGCAGCCATGGTTGGGATACCTACGTGTTCGATGAACACATCTTGCGTCGCCGCTGTACCACCTTGCATACCGTCAACAACGATAACGTCAGCACCGGCTTTCACCGCCAGTTTCACATCGTAGTAAGTACGGGTAGCACCCACTTTGATGTAGATAGGCACTTGCCAGTCGGTGATTTCACGCAGTTCCTTGATCTTGATTTCAAGGTCATCAGGACCTGTCCAGTCTGGGTGACGACACGCTGAACGCTGATCCACGCCTTTAGGCAAGGTACGCATCTTGGCTACGCGGTCAGTGATTTTCTGACCCAGCAGCATACCGCCACCGCCTGGTTTCGCGCCTTGACCCAGTACCACTTCAATGGCATCCGCTTTACGCAGATCGTCAGGGTTCATACCGTAACGTGAAGGCAGGTATTGGTAGACCAGCTTGGTAGACTGACCACGTTCTTCCGGTGTCATACCACCGTCACCTGTAGTGGTTGACGTACCGACTGCAGAGGCACCACGACCCAACGCTTCTTTTGCATAGGCTGATAGTGCACCGAAGCTCATACCGGCAATCGTGACCGGGATTTCCAGCTCGATAGGTTTCTTAGCAAAACGGGTACCCAGTGTCACCGAGGTATTGCATTTTTCACGATAACCTTCCAGCGGATAACGAGACATACTCGCGCCCAGGAACAGCAAATCGTCAAAATGTGGCAGCTTACGCTTGGCACCGGCGCCGCGGATATCGTAGATACCGGTATCGGCAGCACGACGGATTTCAGATAGCGTCGAGCTGTCAAATGTCGCTGACTCGCGCGGTACAGTCATGTATTTTCTCTTTTCAGTCATTTCTATTTCCTCGCAATATCAGCAATTAATAAGAACCAGCGTTATCAACTTTGAAGTTGTAAAGCTGTCTGGCAGAGCCGTAGCGTTTGAAATCTCTCGGGTCTTGATCGGTCACCCCAGCGCGTTCAAACAGTTCGGTCAGTTCTTCGATGTGCTCAGGACGCATCTCTTTTTCAATGCAGTCCGCACCCAGCGATTTCACGCTGCCTTTGACGTAAATGTGTGCTTCATAGAGTGAATCACCGAGTGCATCACCGGCGTCACCGCAGACGGCCAAAACACCGGCTTGCCCCATAAAGCAGCTCATGTGACCAACACTACCTTTAACGAGGATGTCGACACCTTTCATGGAAATACCGCAGCGTGAGCCTGCATCCCCCTCAATCACCAGCAAGCCACCGTGAGCGGTTGCACCGGCTGCGGATGACGCATTGCCTTTAACACGAACCAGACCTGACATCATGTTTTCTGCGACGCCCTGACCGGTATGGCCGTGAATGGTGACTTCGGCCTGTTGGTTCATGCCGGCACAGTAGTAACCGGCCGGGCCATGGATATCGATTTTCAGTTTCTGATTAACGCCCACTGCCAGATTGTGGTGGCCTTTCGGGTTCAGCACATCCCATTTTTCGATGGTCATCTCATCGTGCTGGTCATGCAGCCCCTGATTCAGGTCACGGACAGTTTGTACTGCCAGGTCGACAGTAGCCACGCCACCAACCGACTCGATTGCTGAGGTTTCTGCTAAGTTATTCGTAGTCATTGTGGTTCTCCTAATGCACCGATATTTAGTTACGTTCCCAGACGTAAATCTTTGAAGGTTCCGGTTCCCAGACTTTGGCGTCTTCGATGCCAGGCAGTGTGGTCAATGCCTGATATTCCGAAGCCATCGCCACGTAGTCGTCTGTTTCCGCAATCACGGCTGGTTTGCAGGCAATCGGGTCACGCACCACGGCAAAGCCGTCTTTGGTACCGATAGTCAGGGTGTAAAAACCATCCAGCGTTTTCAGTGCATTCTCTAAAGCTTCATTCAGAGAATCGCCCTGTTGCAGACGATAGGTCAGGTAACCAGCGGCCACTTCTGTGTCGTTTTCAGTATTGAATTCAATACCTTCGCGTTTCAGTTCCTGACGCAGACGGTTGTGGTTAGAAAACGAGCCGTTATGAACCAGGCACAGATCCAGACCGGTTGAGAATGGATGACTGCCCGCCATGGTGACAGCAGACTCAGTCGCCATACGGGTATGGCCAATGATGTGACTGCCTTTCATATTGCCCAGCTTGAACATATCGACGATACGCTCAGGCAGACCGACTTCTTTCAGGATTTCGATAGATTTACCTGAACTCATCACCAGCACATCGTCATGGTTCTGTTCCAGGTAGTTTTCAACGGTTTCCGCATCGGTCTCGACTTTGAACACAGCCACTTTACTGTTTTGGAACCAGTTCACTTTGGTGTTCAATGCGCTTTCGATATCAGATGCCAAGGCTGCCCAGTCATAGTCAACGTCTTCATGACGCAGGGTCAGCTTGATACCGTCTTCGACCGCATCACCGTAAACGGCAAAACCAGCACTGTCGGGACCACGTTCGGTCATCGCAATCAGCATCGGGGTAAACAGTTTCCCCAGTTCGCTCTCGTATTTATCGTTTTTCAGATAAAGGCCAACGATTCCACACATAAGATTTCTCCTAACAAATTCCTACCAAGGGAGGATTAATAAAATTCAACGTAACGGTTGATTTCCCAATCGGAGACATGACGCATGTACTCCACCCATTCCATGTGTTTCAGTTCCAGAAACTCTTTAGCGAGTCCTTCACCCAAAGCTCCTTTAACGACGTCATCTTTCTCCAGTGCCAGCAACGCTTCGTGCAGGTTTTGTGGCAGGATGCCGATGCCGTTTTCTTCCAATTCAGCAGGGCTCATGTCATACAGGTTACTGTCATGACCTTTGCCTGGGTCCAATTCACGTTCCACACCGTCAAGACCCGCAGCAATCGCTGCAGCCGCAGTCAGGTATGGGTTACAAGTGCCGTCCGGCAGGCGCAGCTCAATACGACCGTATGGAATACGTACCATCGTTGAACGGTTGTTGTTGCCGTAGGAAATGTAAGCCGGTGCCCAAGTTGCACCTGACAGCGAGCGACCTACCAC
>JASBUF010000040.1 GCA_030148085.1 Methylophaga sp.
TCACCGCCAATAGCAACCGTTTTTGCCAGTAAATGCTTGGCATATGCGTAGCCAATCCGGTAAGCAATCTCTTCGTTTAGTTCTGTGCCTAACTTGCCACGAATATCATAAGCTTTGAAGCATGTGAGTGACTCAGCAGCGCCCATAGTTGTCCTCAAATCGTACAATGTCATCCTCACTAACGTACTTACCAGTTTGAACTTCGATGATGACTAACTCGTCGTCAGTAGGGTTACATAGCCGATGTTTGTGGCCTGAAGGAATGAACGTTGACTCATCTCTCATGATGGTAAGTTCGTTTTCTCCATTTACAATCAGTGCCTCACCTTTTAAAACGACCCAGTGTTCCGATCTATGCTGATGTAATTGTAGGCTTAACCTGGAGTGTGGTTTGACGACAATTCGTTTTATCTTGAAATGAGGGCCTTCTTCGAGAACAGTGTATTGCCCCCACGGCCTGTAGACTGTCTTATGGATTTTATGGACTTCATGATCAGTTTCTTTCAGATCGGTGTAAACGTGACGAACGTCCTGTGCTTTGTCTCCATGCAAGACAAGAAGTGCGTCAGCAGTATCTATGATAGTGATATTTTCAAGCCCTACAGCTCCAACCAGACGATTCTTACTTCTGATGAAGCAGTTTTTTGAGTCATATAACCGTGCTTTTCCATCAACTCGGTTTCCATTTTCATCAGCAGGGGTTAACTCTCCCATAGCTGTCCATGAGCCAATGTCACTCCAGCCGATATTGCAGGGAATAACCGCGATATTGGAAGATTTTTCGAAAACAGAAAAGTCTATAGAGTCTTCACGAACAAGTTTGAAAGTTTCGGGGGTAAGTTCAACTTGACGGATACCATCGCCTTTAACGGTTCGCGAAGATTTTATGCAGTTGCTGACAGCATTCAGAATATCAGGACAATGTTTCTGCATTTCCTTTAGCATAATGCCAGCTTTGAAGCAGAACATTCCTGAGTTCCAGAGGAACCTTCCAGATGATAGATACTCTTTTGCCGTCTGCAAGTCTGGTTTTTCAATGAACCTTTTAACGGTATTACCATCAGCTTCAATGTAACCATACCCAGTTTCTGGAGTAGTTGGCTGAATGCCAAAAGTAACTAGGTTGTTCTTTTCAGCGAGTTTTACTGCTAGATCAACAGATGCCTTAAAGGCCTGACTGTCCTTGATGAGATGATCGGCTGCGAGCACAAGGAGAAAAGCATCCTCCCCATGATTTTCTATAACATTGAGTGTCGCTGCGGCGATCGCCGCAGCAGTATTTTTGGCGAAGGGTTCCAGAATGAAAGAGGTTGAGATGTTCGCTTCGTTTACTTCCCGATAGTCATCTTCTGTTTTAAACAGAAATTCGCGGTTAGTAACCGTGAGGATTTCATGAACATGGTTTTGTTCCGAACCTCGAAGAAAAGCCTTCTGTAACAGGCTCTGGCCATCATTCAGACGAATAAATGGTTTGGGGTGAAGTGATCTGGACAGAGGCCACAGTCTTGAACCAGCTCCTCCACAGAGTATTGTCGGAATTAAAATCATATTTTATAGAGGTGTCACTACAAGACGTTATTTGCAATCCATGAACCTAGACTATACTCAGATGGTTTATCATCAATTGTTTGAAACAGATTTATTTGAAGCCTATATTTTAGTGTTGGGATTATAGCTTAGAACAGTGAGAAAAGATAAAAGAAGGCTGACATTTTGTCAGAATATTTATCAAACGCTATACTTGCCAATTGATAGATTAACCTTCTAGGAAATAAACTTAGTGAGTCAAGTACCGGAAAATATCGTATGGCATTCTCAAACCTTATCGAAAGGTGACCGTGCCAGTCAAAAACGGCAGAACCCTAGTGTTCTCTGGTTCACTGGCTTGAGTGCTTCGGGAAAGTCCACAATTTCAAACGCTGTCGAGCGAAAGCTTTATGACTTGGGACATCACACTTATCTTCTCGATGGTGATAATGTCCGCCACGGACTGAACAAAGATCTGGGGTTTAGTGATTCCGAACGAGTGGAAAATATCCGTCGTATTGGTGAGATGGCCAAACTCTTTGCTGATGCTGGGCTAATCGTACTGAGTGCTTTTATTTCACCATTCAGAGCGGATCGTAAGATGGTTCGAGATCTGGTTGAGGAGGGTGAGTTCATAGAAATCTACATGGCCACACCTTTAAGTGTTTGTGAGCAGCGCGATCCGAAAGGCTTATATAAAAAAGCTCGTAAGGGTGACATTAAGAACTTTACCGGGATTGATTCTATATACGAAGTTCCTGAATCGCCGGAAATCACTCTGAACACTGCGGAATGTGACATTGAAGCCTGTGCAGATAAAGTAATCGCCTACCTCAAACAAAATCATATTATTCACGACTAAGCATGGCATATATTGATGTGTTCAACGGGGATGCAGATGGGATCTGCTCCCTAGTTCAATTGCGACTGGCTGACCCCAAAGATTCGCAACTGGTTACAGGTGTAAAACGCGATATTAACTTGCTTAAGGCAGTGGATGCTGGCAGCGGCGATACGCTGACAGTGCTGGATATATCAATGCAGAAAAACCATGATGATCTCACTCGTTTATTAGCGAATGGGGTCAGAGTGTTTTACGCCGATCATCATAAGCCGGGTGATATCCCGGAACATCCTAATCTCGCAGCATATATTGATATGTCGCCAACAATGTGTAGTGCTTTGATTGTGGATAAGTATCTGGCAGGACAGTTTCATTTGTGGGCTATTACCGCGGCGTATGGTGATAATCTGACAGAGATTGCTGATGAACTGGCAAGTCAATATGGCCTGAACAGTGAGCAGTCTTCCCTACTTCAAGAATTGGGACTCTACTTAAATTACAACGGCTATGGAGCAAGTCCACAAGATTTGTTCTATCACCCGGCTGAGCTGTATAAGGAATGTGTCCAGTTTGTCTCCCCGTTTGATTTTATCGAGCAGAATGCGACTGTATTCAACACATTGAAGCAGGGCTATGAGGAGGATATGGCACTGGCTAGCAATGAGAAACTGTTCCATGAAACAGACACATTAGGGGCACAGATTCTTCCAGATAAGCCATGGGCTCGTCGGGTCAGCGGTGTCTATAGCAATCACCTCAGTAACGATTACCCTGAACGTGCCCATCTTTTACTGACCGAAAAAGCGGATGGTGACTACCTTGTCAGTATTCGTGCCCCTCAAACGCTGCTGGAAGGAGCTGATGAAATTGCCAGCCAGTTCGAAACGGGGGGCGGACGCAAAGGAGCTGCGGGAATCAATGCACTGCCAAAGGCCGACATTACACGCCTTGTAGAGTTGATGGAGCAGCGCTATGGACCTCACACTCGGTGAATGAAGCCCCCTATGTGATGAAAATGTGGGTTACATCACAAATATTTAGATTTTATTACATCTCCATGTTGTTTTCGCTGGATTATATTTAGTACTCTTCTGTTGTCGCTCGGGATAAGGGCGACATAACAAATGACATGGAGATAAGTTATGTTGAAGCAAGTCTTTCTGGCTGCGATCGCAGCTCTGTTTATTTCTTTTGGTGCCTTCGCTGCCGACAAAATCAATCTGAATACAGCATCAGCAGAGCAATTGCAGGTGTTAAGTGGTGTGGGTCCTGCGACCGCCGCAGCGATTATTGAACACCGTGAAAGCCATGGTCAGTTTAAAAGCGTCGATGAACTGAAAGATGTGAAAGGAATTGGTGACAAAAAGCTGCAGAACCTGTCTGAGAAAGTGACAGTAACAGCAGAGTAATCTCAAACAGCTATATTAAGAACGGCATGGCGGGAACCCCGCCATGCCGTTTTGTTTTTAATGGGATAGACTCTCAATAAGTCTCTGTTTTAGTTCTTCTTCTTCTGCTTTTGATAGGGCGCCGTCATCCTGCATAGTGATAAAGAAGACGTCTTCAACTTGATCGCCCATCGTATTGATTTTGGCATTAATCAACTGAATGTCACAGGCAAGAAAGACCTGGGCAACGGCAGAGACCAGACCTGGCCGGTCATGCGTATACAGTGACATCACGGTGTGATTGAGTTGTGTATTGGTTTCAAATTCAATATTCGGTTGTGTCTTAAACAGCTTCATTGTCCGCGGTGTAATCAGCGGGCAGTATGGTTTGATATTGTTGGTATTTGCGAGCTGTTTACGCAAAGCCTTGATGATTTCGCCAGACTGCAGTGACTCACCGTTCACGATAAATGTATTCAGTGCCTCATGCTCACTGGTGACATTGATTTTTGCATCAAGCACATTCAGCTGGCATTGCTCCAGTGATGAAGTGATGGCTGCAAATATGCCGGGCCGGTCACGGGTAACAATAAAGATTTCTAGCGTTTGCTTGTCGTTGTGTAAGCGTAATGCAATCTGTGGATCTTCACCGGCATGATCCAGCCTTTCCTCAGTTTGCCATACTAGTTCATCGACAGAGTGTCGCAGAAAGTAATCCAGTTCATAGGCCTGCCAGAGCTGGCTGATGTCTTGTTGCTGACGACCTTTAGCCTGTAGCTGTTGCATCGCTTCCTGATACTTTTTATAGCTTTTTTCTCGCGTGCTTTTGGCCTGAGCTTCGGTGTGCTCTATCCATTGGCGGGTACTGTGGTAGAGCTGCTGGAGTAGAGAATCGCGCCAGCCATTCCAAAGATTGTTGTTGGTGGCGCGGATATCAGCCACAGTAAGCAGATAGAGGTAATTCAGACGGTCAGTTGTTTTGACCTGTTCGGCAAACTTCTTGATGACATCAGGATCGTCCAGATCACTTTTCTGTGCGGTAGCTGACATGGCCAGATGATTTTTTACCAGGAAGCACACCAAGCTAGTGTCATAGTCGCTGAGACTGTGTCGCTGACAGAACTCGGTGGCATCGACTACACCTAATACACTGTGGTCGCCGCCACGACCCTTGGCGATATCATGATAGATACCGGCAATATAGAGCAGTTCTGGTTTGGGCAGCTGATAAAAGACCTCGGAGCAGAGTGGAAACTCATCACGGTATTCTTCACAGGAAAAACGCCGTAAGTTTCGCACCAGAAACAAGGTATGTTCGTCGACGGTATAGGCATGAAACAGATCATGCTGCATTTGCCCGACGATACGCCCAAACTCTGGCAAATAAGCGCCGAGCACATCCAGTTCATTCATACGACGAAATTCATGGGTGATGCCCTTGGGCTGACGGATGATTTCCATAAACAGCGTGCGGTTACGCAGATCGGCGCGGAATTTATCGTCGATTAAATGCAGATGGGCGTGAATTTGACGAATGGTAGCGGCACGGACGCCTTTTAACTGCGGGTTCTGTTCCAAAATCAGAAAGACTTCGAGCAGTGCGTAGGGGTAGTAAGCAAAAATGCCGGGATTAATCGTTTCCAGATAGCCGTTATGCGATTGAAAACGACGATTGAGGATTTTGATATCCCGCGCTTCGTCAGCAAGGATGATGGTTTCTTCAAAAAGCTGAAGTAACAGGCTGTTCATTTGAGCAACTGAGCGAGCACAGCGGTAGTAGTCTTTCATAAACTGTTCTACCGCAAGTCGCGATTCGTTGTCTTCATAGCCGAGTTGTTTGGCCAGTTCCCGCTGATGATCGATCATCAGCTTTTCC
>JASBUF010000048.1 GCA_030148085.1 Methylophaga sp.
CAGCCGGAACAGCCGCTACCGATGATTTATGCACACAGTCTCGGGTCAGGTTCCAAGCCAATTGCGACAATTTCCAGCCACCGTGATCACAGCGGTAATGTCATCTGGTATATCGGCGGCAATATCGCTGAGGAAGGTGTCGGTAAAACAAACGCCCAATTGATTGATGAGGCAAAAGTCCTCTTGGCTGATATTTTGCCTTGGGTCAGCCTGCCTGAGCTGGACTGGGCTACCCACCCGGTTAATCGGGCTGAGCCGAAACAATCCAGCTTAAGCCGACCGGATAGTGCTTTTGTCAGCACGGATAATAACCTGCATGTGTGTTGGCCAACCAAGCTCGCCTTGGCACCAGATCTGGCTGATCAGGCGATTGCTGCACTGGATAAAGCCGGCCTCACCGCAGGAAAACATCAGAATCCAGACTATCCACAGCCAGTCATCGCCCAATCATTGTGGGACAGGGCCTTTCAATGAGCGTTCTAATACAACGTAAACACATTGCTAATACTGGCATAGCCGTATCACCACTTGGACTTGGCACCGTCAAGCTGGGTCGTGATAAAGCGGTGAAATATCCAGAAGGCTTTAAAATTCCTGACGACAAACATGCACTTGAGTTGCTAGCCTTGGCCTGGGATTTAGGTATCAACCTGATTGATACTGCGCCTGCCTATGGCAACAGTGAAGAGCGTTTAGGCAAACTGTTGCCACAACTGCCTCAAGACTGGGTGATCGCCACCAAAGCAGGTGAATATTTCGACCCGGAAACAGGCGAATCTCAGTATGACTTCAGCCCTAAATCACTTATTCGAAGTGTCGAAACCAGTCTAAAACGACTAAATCGCGATGTACTGGATATCGTATTAATTCATTCTGATGGCAATGACTTAGACATCATCAACAACGATGGCGCTTTAGACACGCTGAATGAGCTTAAGCAGCGCGGCTGGATTCGAGCTACGGGCATGTCGACCAAAACCGTAGAAGGTGGTCTGTTGGCGCTCAAACTGGCCGATCTGGCAATGGTGACGCATAACCTGCATTATCAGGACGAACAGGCCGTATTGGATGCCGCAGCGCGAGATAACAAAGGCATCTTTATCAAAAAAGCGCTAGGCAGTGGGCATATGGCAAAAGAGCCAGGCTCAACAGACATTGTTCAAGCCAATTTTGATTTTATCTTTCAGGAACCGGCTGTCAGCAGCGTCATCATCGGTACCATCAATCCGGCACACCTGAAAGATAATGTGATCAAGGCTGCAAACGCCCTGAGCAGAATTTAATTCTGCTCGTTAATCTTATTCACAATGGCGGTGGTTGAGCAGTTCTCAACCAGCCCCATCACGTAGACCTCGCCGCCATAGGCTTCAACAATTTCCCAACCGACCACACCTTTCTTGTCGTAATCACCGCCTTTGACCAAGACATCCGGCTGGATCAGGCGCAGTAACTCTTCGGGTGTATCACCGGGGAAGCAGGTCACCCAGTCCACATCCGCCAGCCCCGCCAACACGGTCAAGCGACGTTCCGCAGTGTTAATCGGCCGCCCCTTGCCTTTCAGTTTGGTCACTGACTTATCGGTGTTGATGGCCACAACCAACCTGTCGCCCTGTTTACGCGCCTGCTGCAGATAGGTCACATGTCCGGCATGCAAAATATCGAAACAGCCATTAGTGAACACAATCTTCTCACCACGCTGCTTGGCTTGTTCAACAGCTATTTTCAGCTGCTCAATCGTTACCGCACCGGCAATACTGTGATCGGTATTGTGCATTCCCTGATGGCGTTCAAACTCAGTCTTGAGCTCAGGCCCGCTCACCGTGGAGGTACCCAGTTTACTGACGACGATACTCGCCGCCACATTCGCCAACGTCACTGCACACTCGAGATCCGCGCCTGTTGCCAACGCCGCTGCCAGCGTGGAAATAACGGTATCGCCTGCACCGGTCACATCTGCCACTTCTTTGGCTATGGCGGGTAAGTGAAACTCTGGCTTATCCGCACGAATCAGGGTCATCCCCTGTTCACTACGCGTAATCAAAATCGCCTTGATATCGAGTTGCTTAATTAAGGTCTGCGCTTTGCTGATGAGATCAGATTCAGAATCAACTGGGCCTACAACAGCCTCAAACTCGCTCATATTGGGCGTAATAAGATCGGCACCACGATACTTATTAAAATCACTGCCTTTCGGATCAACAAGAACAGGTAATTGATGTGTTTTCGCTTGTTCAATCCAGAATTGCGGATCAGTCAGACTTCCCTTGTTGTAGTCCGATAATACGATGACCTGCGCTTGCTGCATCACTTGCTCGGCAAGTTGCTGCATACCAGAGGCAACGGCAGGAGAAAAACGCTCTTCAAAATCAAGGCGAAGCAGCTGTTGGTGACTACTTACTACACGGGATTTAATTATGGTTAGGGCATCTTCTGCTTCGTGAAATAAGCAATTAACACCCACTGAATGCAGTCGTTGCTTAAGAACTGCTGCGGCATCATCCTGTCCAGTAATGCCTGTCAGGTTCGCTGCCGCGCCCAGAGAAGCAATATTCATCGCGACATTCGCGGCACCACCGGGCACATCTTCCAGCCGCTGTACATTCACGACAGGCACCGGGGCTTCAGGGGAAATCCGGCTGGCTTTACCGAAATAAAAACGATCCAGCATCAGGTCGCCAATCACGGCAACACGGGCCAGATGAAATTCAGGAAATTCGTGTTTCATAACAACTTTTCGGCCCTCGGCCGCATTGGATAATGGCGTTATTGTGCTTGTAAAACGTTTTGCAGTCTATTCCATACCTGATCGACTTCCATACCGGCCATACAAACCGGCTCACCATCGACCGCCTCAGGCAGAGGGCAACGACGCTTATAACACGGTGAACAACTCATACCGGTAATCAAATGTTGCTGCTTATCACCATAGGTACCAATGAGGTGCGTATCGGTGGAACCGTAAATGGTAATGGCTGGTTTACCCAGAACCGCTGCCAT
>JASBUF010000059.1 GCA_030148085.1 Methylophaga sp.
TCTCCGTACATAATATCGAATTCTGCTTTTTTGAAAGGTGGAGCAACTTTGTTTTTCACAATTTTTACTTTGGTTCTGTTTCCTGTAATTTCTTCACCATCTTTTATTTGGGTAGCTCTTCTAATGTCAATTCTTATAGAAGCATAAAATTTTAACGCATTACCACCTGAAGTAGTTTCGGGGTTGCCGAACATTACACCAATTTTGTCTCTTAATTGGTTAATAAAAATAGTGCAGCAGTTGGCTTTTTGAATAGATGAAGTTAATTTTCTTAATGCTTTAGACATTAAACGGGCCTGAAGTCCCATTTGAGAATCGCCCATTTCACCTTCAATTTCGGCTTTAGGTGTTAACGCAGCAACCGAGTCGACGACGACGATATCGACGGCGCCACTGCGGACCAGCATGTCAGTGATTTCAAGCGCTTGCTCACCGGTATCAGGTTGAGAAACTAGCAGGTCGTCGATATTGACGCCCAACTTTTCAGCATAAAGCGGGTCGAGGGCATGTTCGGCATCCACAAACGCAGCAGTGCCACCTTGTTTTTGCATTTCAGCAATGGCGTGTAGGGTCAGTGTGGTTTTACCTGAGGATTCAGGACCGTAGATTTCAACGATACGACCACGTGGCAGACCGCCAATGCCAAGAGCAATGTCCAGACCTAATGAGCCAGTCGATACAGAAGCAATATCACGTGCCGCGCCTGCATCACCAAGACGCATGACAGCACCTTTACCAAATTGTTTTTCAATTTGTCCTAACGCTGCTCCGAGCGCTTTCTTTCTGTTATCGTCCATTGGGCCACCCTTGAACTTGTTGCTGTAAATTCAAGGATTATCCCATAGATAGCAGTCAGTCTCTAGCGTTTTTGATGATTCCGCCCAAGGCTTCAAAAACGGCCTGTTTACGGATACTTTCACGGTCACCGTTAAACTCAAAACAGATACTGTGAACCCCACCGTTTTTGATTCCCCAGCCTATCCAGACTGTGCCGACGGGTTTAAGCTCGGAGCCACCATCTGGCCCAGCGATCCCTGTCAGTGCCACACTGAGATCGGCCTGTGAACTCGCAAGTGCCCCAAGTGCCATTTCCTCAACGACAGCCAGACTGACTGCGCCATGTCTAGCCAAAGTTTCTGAGTCGACCTGAAGTTGATCCTGCTTTGCCTCGTTACTATAGGTCACAAAGCCGCGATCAAACCAAGCCGAACTGCCAGGCAAGTCGGTACAGCATTTAGCGACCCAACCGCCGGTACAGGACTCGGCTGTAACCAGCTTTTTATTCTGTTGCAGTAGCAACTCCGCGACCTCGCTTACACGGGAGAGTAGGGAGGCGTCAGAAATGTTTTCCATGATATACACTATGCCGATGACTCATTATCAAAATCATACACCGATGATGCAGCAGTATTTGCGCATCAAATCAGAACACCCTGATTATTTACTGTTTTATCGCATGGGCGACTTTTACGAGTTGTTTTTTGATGACGCCCATAAAGCCGCTGAATTACTCGATATCACACTGACCGCACGAGGCAGTAGTAATGGTGCGCCGATTCCGATGGCCGGTGTGCCTTATCATGCGGCGGACAGTTATCTGTCACGGCTGATTAAACTGGGTGAGTCAGTAGCCATTTGTGAGCAGATTGGCGATCCAGCCAAAAGCAAGGGGCCGGTTGAGAGGCAAGTTGTGCGGGTTTTGACGCCGGGCACACTCACAGAAGAAGCCTTACTCGATAGCCGCAATGAAAACCTGCTGGTTGCAGTCAGTCA
Source organism: Methylophaga sp. (assembly GCA_030148085.1). Lineage (GTDB taxonomy): Bacteria > Pseudomonadota > Gammaproteobacteria > Nitrosococcales > Methylophagaceae > Methylophaga. The sequence continues at coordinate 1,774 of JASBUF010000059.1, forward strand.
CCACAAGGGACGCTATGGGCTGGCTTCTGCTGAGATCAGTAGTGGCCGTTTTGTTGTCACAGAGATGGAAACACAAACTGAGTTACAGGCGGAACTTGCAAGGTTGCAACCGGCTGAATTGCTGATTTGTGATACCGAAATCGAGGGCTATAAGGCCTACGAAAAACGCCTGAAGCTATTGCCTGAGTGGCATTTTGAGCAGAAAGCGGCGCGAACACGTTTGTGTGAGCACTTCAAAGTAGCCGATCTAAAAGGTTTTGGTGTTGATGATCTGGATTTGGCGGTCTGTGCTGCAGGCTGCTTGCTGAATTATGCACAGCAGACGCATCGCACGGCTTTACCTCACTTGCGACAAATTCGCGTTGAATACACCCGTGACAGCATCCGGCTGGATCCGCAGTCCAGACGTAATCTGGAACTTGAACAAAACCTGTCCGGTGGGCGTGAGAACACCTTAATTTCCATTCTCGATAAAACGACCACACCGATGGGCGCACGGTTGTTACGCCGTTGGCTGATGCGCCCCATCCGTGACACGCGCGTACTCAAACAGCGTCAGGAAAGTATTCAGCAATTTATCGACCAGCAAAATCACACAGACTGCCATGCTTTGATGCGTCCACTTGGTGATATTGAACGGATTTTGTCACGTCTTGCCCTGCGTAGTGCAAGGCCGCGAGACTTTATGCATCTGCGTCGGATGCTGGACATGCTGCCAACCATGCATGTGCTGTTAAAGCCCATGTCGAGTTTACATCTCCGTCATTTGGATCGCTCTCTGGGCCAGTTTGAAGAACTGAAAACATTGCTACATGAGGCGATCCTCGACGAGCCGCCAGTCTTAATTCGCGATGGTGGTGTTATCAAACCAGGTTATGACGCCGAGTTGGATCGACTGCGTGATATGCACGAAAACGCGAGTGGTTTTCTGGCAGAACTGGAACAACGAGAAAAGCAGCGTACTGGTGTCAGCACCTTGAAAGTCGGTTATAACAGGGTACACGGTTACTACATTGAGCTGAGTCGTGCGCATGATATTGAAGTGCCGACGGAATACGTGCGTCGGCAGACGCTGAAAAACGCCGAGCGTTACATTACCCCTGAACTGAAAGGGTTCGAGGAACAAGTGCTGAGTGCCAATGAGAAGGCGCTGGCGTTGGAAAAAGCGTTGTATGAGGCATTGTTCGATAAGATTTCACCGGAACTGCCTGCACTTGAACAATCAGCCGCAGCGCTGGCTGAACTTGATGTATTGGCTAATCTGGCCGAGCGCGCTGAAACCTTAAATTATGTAGCACCGACGTTTAGCGAAGAAACAGGTATCCATATTGAGGCTGGTCGTCACCCAGTGGTAGAGGCCAGCCAGCCAGCGCCGTTTTGTGCCAATGATCTGAGCTTGTCTGCTGAGCAACCAATGCTCATCGTGACTGGCCCAAATATGGGCGGTAAATCGACCTATATGCGACAAACGGCATTAATTGTGTTGATGGCACATATGGGTAGTTTTGTACCGGCGACCAGAGCTGTAATTGGCCCTGTTGATCAGGTGTTTACCCGAATTGGGGCGTCTGATGATTTGGCTTCAGGTCGATCGACGTTTATGGTCGAAATGAATGAAGCGGCTAATATTCTGAATAATGCCACTCGTCACAGTTTGGTGTTGATGGATGAAATTGGGCGTGGCACCAGCACCTTTGATGGTCTGGCACTAGCCTGGTCCTGTGCTGAAAAGCTGGTCAGGGATATTGCCTCCTATACCTTGTTTGCGACCCATTATTTCGAAATGACGCAGTTACCTGAACTGTTTGAGCAAGCCCGCAATGTGCATCTGGATGCCATTGAGCACGGCGATAAAATTGTGTTCATGCATCAGGTGAAAGAGGGGGCAGCGAACCAGAGTTACGGCCTTCAGGTGGCTCAATTGGCTGGTGTGCCAAGCGATGTCATTCAGGCTGCTAAACTCAAACTGCATCAGCTGGAACAGAGCCGTTACCAGTCAGATGAAGCACAACACCAGCCACAGCCGGATTTATTTGTCAGTTCACAGCTTTCTGAATTGGAGCGGGCATTCAATAAGATTAATCCAGATGAGCTGTCACCCAAGCAGGCGCTTGAGTTACTTTATGAGCTGAAACAGACCCGCAATTAATGCAGGTGTTGTTTTTTTGCGTTCATGAACTCACCCAGCTTTTCTGCTCGTGGCGGCATCTGCACATGAAAGCCTTGAGTTTCCAGATTTTTCATCACGGTATTCACCTCTTCACGTGCCAAAGGGCGCTCTGGGCTTAAGTCCAGTTCCATCACAAAAATCGGCTCTTTGCCCATGGAGTTGTAGAGTTCCTGTGGGATCTCAGAAAAATCATCTTTTTTAGTGATGTACAGGTAGAGCTCTTCTTTCTTTGCGCTTTTGTAAATAAAGGTTTTCATTTAAGGACAATCAGGAAATAGGTGGGTGATAAATGATTTGTACAACGGTGCCCGCCGGGTCATAGCAGTAAAAACTGCGGGCGCCATCACGGTGAGTTCGTGGTGCTGTCCGCATTTTAACATTGTGGGCTTGTAGAAATTCAAACCAGTGATCGACTTCATCCATGGTCGGGATAATAAAGCCGATATGGTCGAGTTTTTGCTGTTCCTGTGGCGCAGGCGTGACCTCCGCACGGTGCAGGGCGAGGTTGTCATTACCTGAGGTCAGGTAAACGTTGTCATCATCCGGACGCCACTCGACTTCCATGCCGAGTAATTCGACATAAAATTGTTCACAGGCGGCCAGATCGCCAACAAAAAGCGCAATATGCCGCATACCACCGGTTTTGCCTGGACGTGTAAGTGTTTGATTGTATTGCATAGTATTTCTTATTCGCCAAATACCTGTTGGCAGCATTGTTGCCAGATGTCACTACCAAACTGATGTTCAATCACCAGAGGTAGGGCTACCGAGCCACAGCTGAGTAATTTGTCGTGGAACGCTTTCAGTTGTTCCGTGCTGGCCGGGTTTACGATGCCACGCAGAGCATTAATCAATGCCCAGCCAACGGCATAACTCATAGGCACAGTTGGAGACTGGCTATACCAGCCACACTCCGCTGTGGCCTGAGCTTTACTAAAGCCAAGCTTATCCACCATTTCCTGAGCGGCTTGTTCCAACGTCCAGACACCCGTGTGGATATTCACATCGATTATAATCCGCAACGCCCGCCATAGGCGGTCACGTAACATCACCACTTTCTGACCACGATACCGTTCAAAGCCTTGTTCCAGCATCATTTGTTCGCAGTACAGCGCCCAGCCTTCATATAGCGTAGCGCACGGGAAAAGACGGCGAACCAGTGCTGATCCCTTATTCGATTGGTTGGCCGTCACAAACTGCAAGTGATGACCGGGCCACGCTTCGTGAATACTGGTTTGAGCGATAGCGGCGAAATTATGCTCTTTGAGTTCGCTGTCGTGGCTTACCGGTGTGACGTAATAAAACGCACTTTGGCTCAGGTCAGCAATGCTGGGGTCGAGATAAGCTGCAAAAGGGATTTGATGACGCAAAAAGGCCGGTGTGTCGACGACATTTAAATGCTGTCTGCTGGGCAGACTCACCAACGCATGTTCTTTTAGAAAGTCTTTTGCTGCTTGCATTTCCTGCTGATAAGTCGATAGCAGTTGATTCGTGCTTGGGTGATGTTCACGGATTTGTTCAAGTGTCAGACCGGTTTCAGTTTCGGCCTCAGCAAGTGCCTTGAGTGTGTTTTCAAACAAACGTTCGCCAAACTGTTTCAGTTTTTGCGAACTGATGGGGAGAAAATGTCGATGATGAAGTAAACGCTCAAATTGTTCACGGCCACAGGCAAAGTCACCCTGAGCCTTGCCATTAAGACGACTTAGAACGTGGTGCAAATCTTCAATCGCTTTGCCTGCATCCTGTAAAGCCGTATCAATATTTTCATGTTGCGATAAGGCTTTTTGTACACGTGGGTGGGCGGATAACTCGTGACAGAACTGCAGACCGGCTTCGCATTCCTGCGTCGCCATCTGCAGCCAGACCGGTGGAATAATTTCGGGCCGACTGGTTAAAAAGGTCTTGGCTTCACGGACTCTGCCGGGGATATGCTGAAGGCGCGACAGTAACGCCTGACTGAAGCTTTTAAGCGGACGAATAGTCAGCTGGTGCAAGGCATCAATGGGCAGAAAGCGAGTTGGATCGCGATAACGCCAGTCGTGGTCCATAAACTCATGATGTTCGAGTACGGCCCAGCCATGCAGCACCTTAAAGTTCAGCAGACGGTCAGCATCGAGTTGGGTGGCATCGACTTCATCCAGCGCTGCCAGACATTTCTCATTCAGTACCAGTTGAATACCGAGACTGACATCGTCGCAAGGTGTTAGCTCACCAGCATAATCTTCAATGCCTGCATCCAGTGCTGATTCAGGGTTGAACCGACACCAGCTGGTTAGGTAGCTGTGCTCAATACGGTCAAAAGTATGACTGTGATCACTCGACATCAATAATCTCGTAGTCGTGGGTAATGGTTGCCGTTTTAGCCAGCATCAGCGTGGCGGAGCAGTATTTTTCGGTCGACATCTTAATGGCGCGTTCGACAAAGCTGGGTTTGACGTCCTTGCCGGTCACTTTGTAGTGAATATGAATATTGGTATAGACCTTAGGAATTTCTTCGCTGCGTTCACCGTCAATTTCAATCACACAGTCACGCACATCCTGACGGGATTTTTTCAGGATTTCGATAACATCATAAGCAGTACAACCACCCATGCCCAGTAACAGTAATTCCATAGGGCGCATACCTGTGCCATGACCACCGGCTTCTTCAGGGCCGTCCATCACTACAGTGTGACCGGTGCCTGACTCACCCAGGAACATGACATCCTCAACCCATTTCACTCGTGCTTTCATTAAAATGTTTCCCAAAGTTGATAAATAACTTTAATTTTGCCATATTTGTGAAGTTGAAAACGAATTATAACCGTTTGCAAAGGTATACTCCTTGCCGGTTTACTAGTTGAGATGATGGATGGAATATCACAAACATAAAGCATTAGAAGAGGGGCTTGCTGACTTCTTCCACAGCTGTCATAGCAAATTTTATCCTGCAAAAAACATCATTGTCCGGCCCGGTGATCCAGCAGATACACTCTTTTACATACGTCAGGGTTCAGTCACTGTCTGCATGGAAAATGAGGAGGGTGAAGAGCTTATTGTTGCCTACCTGAATCAGGGCGACTTCATTGGTGAAATCGGTTATTTTTCCGAAGTTGGCGACAGAATGGTCACTATTCGCGCTAAAACTGATGTCAAAACCGAAGAAATTTCCTATCAGCAACTTCGCTCTCAAGCCGAAGGCCAATTGAAAAGTTGTTACCCAACCTTGCTCTATACCTTGGGTGAGCAAATGGCCAGACGGTTACTCTCGACCACACGTAAGGCAACAGATCTGGCATTTCTTGATGTGTCCGGTAGGGTAGAGGCCGCTCTGAAAGAGCTGTCAGTTCAGCCTGATGCGATGCGTCATCCGCAAGGGACGCAAATCAAGGTCACACGTCAGGAAATTAGCCGTATCGTTGGTTGCTCGCGTGAAATGGTAGGCCGAGTTCTTAAAGAATTACAGGAAGTAGGCAAAGTATGGGCACACGGTAAAACCGTGATCGTCTACGATGAAGCCCATCTCAATAAAAACCCTGTGGTGAAAAAGCTCTAAAAGAAGAGCTTTTTTAGTTCCAAGCCAGGATCATCCGCACGCATAAAGGCTTCGCCAACTAAGAAGCTGTGAACATTGTTATCACGCATCAATTTCACATCATCCTGCGTGTGAATACCGCTTTCTGTCACCACAATGTGACCTTCTGGGATACGTTGCAGAAGGGATAGCGTGGTATTCAATGACGTATCAAAAGTACGCAGGTTACGGTTATTGATGCCGATTAGCGGCAGGTTCATCACCAAAGCACGTTCCAGTTCAGCCTCATCGTGCACTTCCACTAGTACATCCATACCAAGTTGCATGGCCATTTGGCTCAGGTCTTCTAACTGGTTGTCATCCAGCGCCGAGACAATAAGCAAGATGCAGTCTGCATTGATAGCGCGGGCTTCAAAGACCTGGTAGGGATCGATAATGAAATCTTTGCGAATAACCGGCAGGTCACAGGCTTTACGAGCCTGCTGCAAATATTCTTCGTGTCCTTGGAAGAAATCCCGGTCAGTTAATACCGACAGGCAGGCTGCACCATTTTCAGCATAACTGGCAGCGATCTCAGCTGGTTTAAAGTTTTCACGAAGCAGACCTTTACTAGGCGACGCTTTCTTGATTTCAGCAATCACGCCAGGCTCACCATCAGAAATTTTGCGTGCTATCGCATCAACAAAGCCGCGAGGCTCATCGGCGACTTCAGCCAATTGCTGCATGATGCCGAGAGGAATCTTTTTACTGCGATCGGCAATTTCTTCTTTTTTGCGGTCAAGAATTTTGACCAGAATATCAGGCGTGTTTTCAGTCATAGTGATTTTGCTTGGCTGTTAACGATCAATGCGTTTAATTTTTCGGTAGCGGCACCCGAATCAATCACGGAAGCTGCCAGTTCAATACCTTGTTGCAATGAGTCTGCAAGATCGGCGGCATAAATAGCTGCACCGGCATTGAGTACCACGATATTGCGGGCAGGGCCTTGCTCGCCGGCAAAGATGGCTTTGATGATGGCAAGACTATCATGGGCGTTTTTGACAGCGAGCTCGCTGACATTGCTGCGGGTCATGCCAAAGTCTTCGGGCTTGATGGTATAGGTCGAAATCTGGCCATCTTTGAGTTCAGCAACATGGGTGTCTGCACCGATGCTGATTTCATCTAGGCCGTCTTCGGCATGAACCACCAGTACATGTTTACTACCCAGTGATTGCAGGACTTCGGCCATAGGAGTGACCCATTTCTGGTCAAACACACCTAAGACTTGGTGTGCAGCTTGTGCGGGATTGGTGAGTGGCCCAAGCAGATTGAAAATAGTACGCACCCCCATTTCACGACGAGGGCCAATCGCATGCTTCATGGCGCCGTGGTGTTTTTGCGCAAACAGGAAACCAACACCAACATTATCAATGCAATATTTGACTTGTTCTGGCGTCAATTCGAGGTTTACTCCAGCTGCTTCCAGCACATCGGCACTACCAGAACTGCTGCTGATAGAGCGATTGCCGTGTTTGGCGACTTTAGCGCCAGCCGCGGCGACCACAAAGGCGCTCGCTGTGGAGACATTAAAGGTGCTTGCGCCATCACCACCGGTGCCGCAGGTGTCTACCACATGCTCACCGTCGATTTGAACCTGTGTGGCTAAAGAGCGCATCACTTCTGCAGCAGCGGCGATTTCCGTGGCGGTTTCACCTTTCATACTTAAACCAATCAGAAAACCACCAATCTGGGCTGGTGTCGCGTTGCCCGTCATGATCTGCTGCATGACTACACGCATTTGTTCAGCGCTTAGATCCTGATGTTGAGTGACCAGCCTCAGTGCTGCTTGAATATCCATAATCAGCCCTTAACGTTCAAGAAAGTTCTTTAACAGCTCGTGACCTTGTTCAGTCAGAATCGATTCGGGGTGGAACTGAACGCCTTCGATCGGCAGGGTTTTGTGCTCTACACCCATGATTTCATCGATTTCGCCGTCTTCGGTTTCTGTCCAGGCAGTAATGTTAAAGCAGTCTGGCAGGTTCTCTTTATTTATAACGAGAGAGTGATAGCGGGTGGCTTCCAGTGGATTTTTAAGACCGCGGAAGACACTGCTGTTATTGTGGTACACCATGGAGGTTTTGCCGTGCATGATTTCTTTAGCGTGGACGATTTCACCACCAAATACCTGGCCAATCGATTGATGACCCAGGCAGACGCCAAGTAACGGTTTCTTGCCAGCAAAGTGCTCAATAACAGTCATCGAAATACCGGCTTCATTCGGGGTACATGGACCGGGAGAAAGCACAATCCTATCCGGGTTCAGCGCTTCGATTTCTTCAATGGTAATTTTGTCGTTGCGGTGAACAACAACCTCTTCACCCAGTTCACCGAAGTATTGCACTAGGTTGTAGGTGAAAGAGTCGTAATTGTCGATCATTAACAGCATAACGTTTCCCAGATCAGCGCTCAGCGTGTGGGTCGGCTTCCAGACCCGCCTCAGCCATGGCAACAGCACGGAAAATAGCTCTTGCCTTATTCATTGTTTCTTTCCATTCCAGTTCTGGTACAGAGTCATAGACAATGCCTGCACCAGCCTGAATGTGCAGCGTATTATCCTTGATGACGGCGGTACGGATCGCAATCGCGGTATCCATATTACCTGACCAGGACAGATAGCCTACCGCACCGGCATAAACACCGCGTTTTACTGGCTCAAATTCGTCAATGATTTCCATTGCCCGAACTTTCGGTGCACCACTTACGGTACCGGCCGGGAAGGTCGCACGTAAGGCATCAATCGCAGACATATTGTCGAGTACTTTACCCGTGACATTGGAGACGATGTGCATCACGTGTGAGTAGCGTTCGATGACCATCTTATCGGTCAGCGCGACAGTACCGGTCTGACTGACACGGCCAATATCGTTACGGCCTAAATCAATCAGCATCAGGTGTTCAGCCAACTCTTTAGGATCAGCCAGCAGCTCTTTTTCGAAAGCAATATCTTCTTCTTCAGTCTTACCGCGACGGCGGGTACCGGCAATCGGTCTGACCGTGACTTCCTGATCTTCCATACGCACCAGAATTTCAGGTGAGGAACCGACCACGTCAAAATTGCCCAGGTTCAGGTAATACATATACGGCGACGGGTTCAGTGTTCGCAGGGCTCGGTACATATCCACCGGCTGTGCAGCAAACGGAATCGACAGACGTTGAGATAAAACCACCTGCATGATGTCGCCATCAGTAATGTATTGCTTAGCTTTTTCTACCGCATCAATAAAGCCGTCATGGGTAAAGCCGGAAATAAAGTCTTCTTCATTAACCTGACGACGTTCAGCTTTCTGCTGGAACTTCGGTGTGGTGTTACGCAGAGTTTCGACCAGTTCATCCAGACGTGCCTGACCCCGCTCGTAAGCATTTTCTTGCGTCGGATCTGCATGAACAATCAGGTAGAGACGTCCGCTTAAGTTATCGAACACGACCAGTTCATCTGAGACCATTAGCATGATGTCAGGGCAGTTCAGTGGATCCGGTGCTTTGCTTTCACCTAAACGAGTTTCGACATAACGTACGGTGTCATAGCCGAAATAACCGACCAGACCGCCGTTAAATTTCGGCAGGCCATCAATTTCCGCGACGTTGTAACGCTGCTGGAAGCTTTCGACCCAACTCAGCGGATCTTCGCTGCGGTCGGTTTCGATGATGTTGCCCTGATGTTCGACAGTAATGTCATTGCCGAAGATGCGGACAATGGTTTCACAGGGAAGACCGATGATGGAGTATCGACCCCATTTCTCACCACCGTGAACGGACTCAAATAAATAAGAGTAGGGCGCATCGGCCAGCTTGAGGTAGGTACTGAGCGGCGTATCCAGATCAGCCAGTACTTCCCGTGCCAGCGGAATGCGATTAAAGCCGTCAGCGGCCAGTTGTTCGAATTGTGCCTGTTTCATCGCTTCTTTCTAAAATAAGCTTTCCAGCTCTGCAAAACTATCAATCACGGCGTCCGTTCCGGCTCGATATATATCGGTACCGTGGTTGTAGCCGTCGCTCATGCATACTATGTTGAATTCGGCGGCGCGTGAAGTCTTAATATCACTGATCAAGCTACCGACCCTAGTTTCTGACCTTGGCGATTGTGTAGGACACTCTGCTAGGTTGTTCCAGCATTTGGTCAGCAACCAGACCAAACCCGGCATGCTGTGAACCAGCATGCCGGCCAGATCGCTAGGCACGATCTAGGATTTGGTTGGTCTCATCGACGTGAATTAAACGTTGGCTTTAGCCAGCTCTTCACGCAGTGCAGCGATGACGGTTTCGTACTTGTTAGGGTCGCTGTCGTTAGCGGCACCGAATACGGCAGAACCTGCTACGAAAGTACGTGCACCGGCTTCAGCGATTTCGCGGATGTTATTCACGTTCACGCCGCCATCGATTTCCAGATCGATGTCATAACCGCTTTCGTCGATCATTTTGCGAGCTTGGCGCAGTTTATCCAGTGTGTGTGGAATAAATTTCTGACCACCGAAACCTGGGTTTACTGACATCAGTAGGATGCGGTCAACTTTATCCAATACGTGCTCTGCCAAAGACAGTGGTGTAGCAGGGTTGAAAACCAGACCGGTTTTACAGCCTTCAGCTTTAACCAATTGCAGACTGCGATCGATGTGTTCAGACGCTTCCGGGTGGAAAGTGATGAACGTCGCGCCAGCTTTAGCAAAATCAGGGATGATGCGGTCAACCGGTTTAACCATCAGATGCACGTCAATTTCATGAGTCACACCATGTTTGCGCAGGGCATCACAGACTAGTGGACCGATAGTCAGGTTAGGCACATAGTGGTTGTCCATCACATCAAAGTGAACAATGTCGGCACCTGAGGCCAGCACGTTGTCGACTTCTTCACCCAGACGAGCAAAGTCAGCAGACAGGATAGATGGAGCAATTTTAAATTCAGCCATGTTTTGTCTCTCTTAAAACTTTGGTTTAGAAATTCTGCAGAAACCCGATACTTTACCGTATCAGGTGTCTTTTTTCAGCTTTTGAAAAGATTCCGCGATGATTATACTGAGTAGTGAAATTGCAATGAGGTGGAGTGCGGTTTGCAAATCGTTCGTAAAACCGGTCTTTTAGGAATTCTAATCGCTCTGGCATGGCCTGTATGGTCAACTGAAGATGACGAGAAGGAGAGCCCAGCAGCGCCTTTGGTTCACAGTGAACCCGGCCATGTTGTGGGCTATATCTCGTTGCCTGTCGGTGAGCAAGAACTGCCTGCTACCTTAATATCAGAACAACTGGGTGAACCGCTCGGCAAAGTTCTTATCCTGCATGATAGTGGTGGCGGTATTGCTGGAACTGGTCTCGTTGATACCCTGCGTTTAACCCTGCCGGAGTCTGGCTGGACGACCATGACCGTGGCGCTGGAGTATCCCTATTCGCCACAGTTATTCGTGGCGGAATCTGCTGATGACAGTGAGGCTGCCGATGCTTCTGACCTTACAGAGGCTGGTGAACAGATCGCTGAAGCAGAGACTGACACAGAGCAAACCCAGCTGGCAGACAATAATGCACGCATCAGTGCGGCGCTGGCTTATTTAAATGCTCAACAACCCGGTCCTACAGTCATTGTTGCCTTTGGTGAAGCAGTACCGCTCGCAATAAGTGCTGCGAGTCAACAAGGTGATGACAAAGCACAAATTTGGATCGCTGCCGATATGACATTCAGCGAGTTGCCCGAGCTTGGGCCATTGCTGGATATTATGCCTCAGGATGTGGGTAAGAAAAACACGGATGCTCTTAGCCGCGCCGTACTTATGCGTCAGGCTAACAATCAAAGCTATTCGCAACGTCGATTGGTCGGCGCCGGTCATGATTTTCAGGGCTTTGAAAATCAAGTTTTGACTACGGTGCGTGCTTGGCTGCAAAAACAGTTTAAATCTGAGGGGCAAGGCTGATGCGCTTGTATGGGGATGGCAGCCTGGTGCATCAGGCTCAGTCGGATGAAGGCATTATCGAGGTTGTCGATACGGGAGATAGTCGCTCGTTGCATTTCGGCACGTACCCACGTCAGAGTTCCATGCGTCTCAGTGATCCTGCGTTTTTGGATTTAAGTTATACCCAAGCGATGATGGGCTGTTTGTTACTCAACCCGAATCCACGTCGCGTGTTAGTGATTGGATTGGGCGGCGGATCGTTGGTGAAGTTTCTGTTACGTCATTTCCCTGACTGTCAGGTTGATGTGGTCGAATATCGCCGCGATGTTATTGACGTGGCACAACGGTATTTTGGTGTGCCGGCTAACGAACCCAGGCTGAACATTACCCAAGGTGATGGCTACTTGCATGTGAATCACTGCTTTTACGAAACGGATCTCAGTTACGACCTGTTACTAGTCGATGCTTATGACCATAACGGCATGGCAGCCAGTGTTGGGGTACAGGCTTTTTTTGATGCCTGTGCGGGCATCTTGAGCCCTGATGGGGTGATGAGCATCAATCTCTGGGGCAGTGACCGTAACGGTTTTCATCGGACCATGGAGCGTATCAATAACAGCTTTGCAGATCGCTCAATGATCTTGCCAGTGGAGAATAAAGGTAATGTGATTGCCTTAGCAACGCAGTTTGAAGTCGGCCACCGGGAATTGAAAGCGTTGAGAACGCAAGTGGATGAGTGGGAGATGCGTTACCGCATCAATTTGCCTAAAGCCTTACAGAACCTGATCCGGCAAAACCGTAATTTCATCAGTCGCCTGTTTGCCTGATGCTTAACAGCCTGTTTCTTAATCTCGGACTGCTTATGGCGACAGGGCTGCTATTCAGTCTGATAGCCGCACACTTCAATCTGCCACGTATTGCGCTCTATGCGTTAGCTGGCCTCGTCTGGTCCCAAGATTTGCTGGGCGGTGTATTTGGTTTGCAGTTAGGAGCGTGGTCAGAGTCGCTTACAGCCGCTGCGTTAGCATTGATTGCCTATCTTATTGGTGGTTCAGTCACAGCTAAGCAATTAAAAAAGCTGGGCAGTACGATTCTTTTTTGCACGTTTGGTGAAGTTCTTGGTGCGGCTATCTTGGTGTTTGTGGCGGTGGCTATTTTTCTGAACGGGCAGGCGGATGCCATGTTATTGGCATCTGCACTCGCGGTACTCGCTGCAAGCACGGCACCTGCAGCAACCGTTGCGGTGATTCATGAGTACCGCAGCCATGGGCCTTTGACTACATCACTACTGGGGGTAGTGGCACTGGATGATGCGATCGGCATAATGCTGTTTTCCCTCTTTTTGGTCTGGTCAACCGGCATAGCGATGACCGAGGTGTTTGCGAGTGCGGGGCTGGAAATTGGTGGAGCCATACTGCTTGGTGAAGTAATGGGCTGGTGTCTGGCCTTTTTTGGGCACCGGGTCCGAAATCCACATTTCTTTTTACCGATGGTGCTCAGCGCGATATTGCTCAGTCAGGGACTGGCCAGTATCTGGCATTGTTCGCCTCTGTTAACAGCTATGTCGCTAGGTTTTTTTGCACGGGCTACCTTCAAGTCAGGCGGTGAGCGATTATTGGCCCCGGTAGAATATCTGGAAGAACTGGTGTTTTTAGTGTTTTTTACACTTGCAGGGGCACATTTTGATCTGGACATCTTGCTATCTGGCTTCGAGTTGGTTCTGCTCTATGTCGTTGCCAGAGTCATAGGCAAAATGCTCGGAACCAATGTGGCTGCCAGGCTGGTGTCTGCCCCCAAAACAGTCCAGAAATATATTGGATTTGGTGTGATTCCACAGGCGGGTATCGCCATTGGTCTGGCATTGTCACTACTGAGTCACCCGGTATTTGCGGAGAGTGGTCTGTTAATCGTCAATGTGATTTTGGCCAGCACCCTGATTTATGAAGTGCTGGGTCCGTTTGCTACTCGTTATGCCTTGCAGCAGGCCGGTGAAATTAGAGAGTCTCGACAATGACTGAGCGACTGATTGAGCAATCTGTAGCGGAATGGTTAGCGCAGCATCCATCCCAAATGGTTGTGGTGACGCAGGATACGCCTTTAGTGACTGTCGTTAAATTGATGCTGGAGCATGATTCGCGTGATGCCTATGTGGTAGAGGGTAATCGTGTTCGTGGACATCTGGGGTTCAACAAGCTGCTTAATTATCTGTTTACACAGGAGCGACCAGTACACTCGCATCGTCAATTATTCAGCAGAATTGCCGATATTTCTGTAGTAGACATCATGGATCCACACTATGCCTATTGCAGGCCCAATGAGCAGATCAATGCTGTATTGCATAGACAGTTGCAGCATGATGTGACTGATTTGATAGTATTAGCGACGGATGACTCACCAGTGGGTGTTGTTAAGTTAACGGAAGTGGTACGGGAAAGCCTCCAATGAACAAAATGTCAGCCTTTATTCTGACCTCATTAACACTGCTTTTCTGGCAAATGCCAGCGCAGGCAATTGAAGAATATGAGTTGCTGATAAAACGCTCGGAAAAAAAACTTATCGTACAAAAAGACGGTAAGCCGATTCGCAGCTTCCATGTAGCACTTGGAAGTGGAGGTAGTAAGCCTAAATTGGAGTCGGGCGATCGCCGGACGCCGATGGGCAAATATCACATCACCCAGGTGCGTGACAGTAACCGTTTCCACCTGTTTATGCAGCTTGATTACCCCAGTGTTCGAGATGCCATCAATGCCCTGAAAGAAGAGCGCATCAGTAAGGCTGAATATCGCCGCATCCTTGATGCCCATATTTTCGGTAAGTTGCCACCGCAGAATACGTCTCTTGGTGGTGCCATAGGTATTCATGGCATTGGTGAGGAAACCAAGGATAAAGTTGAGATTCACCAGTTAGCTAACTGGACGCAGGGTTGTATTGCACTGCGCAATAATGAAATTGAGCAACTCACCTATTACGTCAGCAAAGGCACTTCAGTTACGATTACAGACTGACAGGGCTTAAAAACCTGCTACAGGTCACTGAATTTGGTAGAATATTCCCACTTTTCTGCCTGACCCTCCTGAGGAACTGATGCAAGCCGCCCCCGATCTCTTTTCCTATCGTAAATTCTGGGCACACCGCTTTGGTGTTGCGCCTGAATTACCTATGTCCCGAGAGGAAATGGACAAGCTCGGTTGGGATTCTTGCGACATCATCATTGTCACCGGTGATGCTTATGTCGATCACCCCAGTTTCGGTATGGCGCTAATTGGGCGCTTACTCGAATCTCACGGCTTTCGTGTCGGCATTATTTCCCAACCTGATTGGACCAGTGCAGAAGACTTTCAAAAGCTTGGTAAACCCAATCTGTTTTGGGGGGTGACCGGCGGCAATATGGATTCGATGGTCAACCGTTACACATCAGATCGTAAAATCCGTAGTAATGATGCCTACACCGCCGGTGGCGAGGGGGGCAAACGCCCCGATCACAGCGTTGTTGTCTATAGCCAGCGTTGCCGCGAAGCATTCAAAGGTGTGCCAGTCGTCATTGGTGGTATTGAAGCCAGTCTGCGCCGCATTGCCCACTATGACTATTGGTCAGAAAAAGTCCGTCGCAGCGTGCTCATGGACAGTAAGGCTGATCTACTGGTTTACGGCAATGGTGAACGCCAGGTTGTAGAAATCGCTCATCGTCTTGCCGCTGGGGAGTCCGTCAAAGAACTCACAGACATTCGTGGTACGGCCTATGCCACCAAACACCAACGCCGTGATGGGTGGTGGGAGAAAGATTCAACCTCGGTAGATACACCGGGCAAATTAAATCCACCGATCGACCCGTATCAAATGCAGACTGAAGCCAGCTGCGTCGAAGAAAAAGCACGCACAGAAGAAGAAAAGGCTGCACAGCCTGCTGGCAACGTCATCAAAATTCATCGAGTGTCACCACGTAATGCCGGTAAAACGGTGATTCGACTGCCGGCTTTCAATCAGGTCAAAGATGATCCGGTTACCTATGCTCATACTTCACGTATTCTTCATCTTGAAACTAACCCGGGTAACGCACTGGCACTGGTACAACAGCATGGTGATCAGGATGTCTGGCTCAATCCACCGCCGATTCCGTTAACCACGAAAGAGATGGATGCGGTATTTGACCTGCCGTACAGCCGGGTTCCACACACGAAATACGGTAAGATGAATATTCCTGCCTACGAGATGATTCGTTTCTCGGTCAATATCATGCGTGGCTGTTTTGGTGGGTGTACTTTCTGCTCGATCACAGAACATGAAGGCCGGATTATTCAGAGCCGCAGTGAAGACTCAATTATTCGGGAAGTGGAAGCGATTCGCGACACCACCCCCGGCTTTACCGGCGTTATTTCGGATTTGGGCGGGCCAACAGCAAATATGTATCGCCTTGCTTGTAATGATCCGGAAATTGAAGCCAGTTGCCGTCGTTTGTCCTGTGTGTTTCCGGGCGTGTGTAAGAATCTGAATACTGACCACACACCACTTATTAATTTATACAAACGTGCCCGTCAGCTGCCGGGTATCAAGAAAATTCTGATTGCCTCAGGCCTGCGTTATGACCTTGCCGTATTGTCACCGGAGTACGTCAAAGAACTGGTGACCCACCACGTCGGTGGTTACCTGAAAATTGCACCCGAACATACCGAGGAAGGCCCGCTGTCGCAGATGATGAAACCGGGCATCGGTACGTATGACAAGTTCAAGCAGATGTTCGACAAGTACTCGAAAGAGGCGGGCAAAGAACAGTATCTGATTCCTTACTTTATCGCTGCACATCCGGGTACCACCGATGAAGATATGATGAATCTGGCTATCTGGCTTAAGCGTAATGGTTTCCGCGCCGATCAGGTTCAGGCGTATCTGCCGTCACCGATGTCGGCCGCTGCCGCGATGTATCACTCTGGGAAAAACACCTTGAGTAAAGTGCGTCGTAAGGGGGGCGATATTTTTGTACCTAAGGGGCTCAAAGTGCGTCGTCTGCATAAAGCCTTTTTGCGTTATCACGACCCAGAAAACTGGCCGATGCTGCGTGAAGCGCTGAAGAGCATGGGCCGTGCTGATTTGATCGGTAATGGCAAAAAACACCTAATACCGAGTTTCCAACCTGCGGGTACCGGTGGCCAGGGAGAAGGGCAACGAGTCAGCCGTAAAGCCAATAAGCCAAGTGGAAAAGGGCAGACCTTCCGCACCCAACATACCCGTCCGGGCAAGGTCAAGTCGCGCCGTCGTAGCTAATACTTATTTTTCGCATTTAAGAAACATTCGTTGACCTAAGCGGTCAATGATGACGGTTTCATTATTGGAAAAAGCGAAGGATGGCAGAGCAACACTCTCCACAGCGTTATGATGCGTTTTCAGTATTGCTTCACTGGACGATAGCAATTTCCACCATTGCGCTGTTTGCATCCGGCGTGTGGATGGTCGATCTCGGCTATTACGATAACTGGTATTACGAAGCGCCGTGGTGGCATAAGGGCATCGGTGTATTGACCATCATGCTGGTCGCTACACGTTGGCTCTGGCAACGGGTCAGAACAAGCCCACCCCGCATACTTAGCATCCCCAGTTGGCAGCATTACACTGCGTTGCTGGTGCATGGTCTGACGAACCTCTCCATACTCATTTTATTTCTCAGCGGCTATTTAATTGTCACCGCCAAAGGTGACCCTTTGGCGGTGTTTGACTGGTTTTCAATTCCGGCGCTGCTGCTTGATCAGCAAGGCTGGTCTGAATGGATGGGCGCAGTGCATCGCTGGGCAGGTTGGCTAGTCATTCTTTTGGCCGGCGCGCATGCACTGGCCGCGCTGAAACATCATTTTATCGATAGGGATGGGACGCTTAAGCGTATGTTAGCTATTAAATCAGGAGACGATGTATGAAAAAAACCATGGTTGCGATGTCACTGCTGGGTTTGTCAGCGGTAATGCCTGCCTATGCAGCGGATTATGTGATTGATACTGAAAAGGCTCATGCCTTTATCGACTTTCGCATTCAGCATCTGGGCTTTAGCTGGATGAGTGGCCGCTTTAATGAGTTTGGTGGTACGTTCAGCTACGATGCAGAAAAACCAGAAGCATCAAAGATTGATGTGACTATTGATGTGGGCAGTGTCGATACCAACTTTGCAGAACGTGATAAACATCTACGTGAGAAATTCCTGCATTCAGACAAATATCCGGAAGCACGCTTCACATCAAAATCAGTTGAACAACAGGCTGACGGCAGTCTGGTCGTGACTGGTGACTTTACGCTACATGGTGTGACTAATGAGCTTGTTATCCCGGTAAGTAAAGTTGGAGAAGGTGATGACCCATGGGGCGGCTACCGCACTGGTTTTGTCGGGGAAACCAAGTTCACCATTGCTGACTACGGTATTGATGTCAGTAATTTAGGGCCTTCTGCGCAGGAAGTGTATTTAACTCTGTCGATTGAAGGTATTCGTCAGTAATCAGAGCTGTTTGGCCAACTCATAGAGGCGGTCAAACTCCTCAGGCAGGCTGTTTACTGGTATTGATTCGCCAGCCCGGCGATACCAGTAGGCGGCATTGCCGTTATCTCCCTCCACACGGTGCAGATAGCCATGCACCATACACGCTAGACTGTCTTCGTAGATTTGAATAATGCGATGAGCGCCGTCCCAGTCACCCTGAGCCGCCAGCTCCAAAGACTGCAAGTGTTGTGTTGCCATCTCGATTCCTCCTAGAAAAGATTTGACAACACTAGGCTATAACAGATTGAAATAAATAAAAGTATTTATTCGGTAGATGTCTGGCGATTTAATGCTGACTGCCCAGCATCATCAGACTGCCGACAATGGCAAACGGCGAGGTGACGACCACGTAGATCAACTTGGTCAATTCCCTTAAGACATAAATAATATCAATGAGCAGTGCCATGATTAGCTCCTTCACATCAGACCTGATGCATTATAATGCGCCCTTGTGACAGCCAAATGACGACTAAAACGCCACTATGACGATTCTTGCTTTAGATACCTGTACCGAAATGTGTTCAGTCGCAGTTTTGACCAATGACACACTATACGAACATGCCCAACTAACTCAACGCGGCCATTCTGATCTGGTTCTTGGGATGCTTGAAGATGTGCTGGCAGAAGCAAACACTGAGCTCTCAGCGGTTGATTATTTAGCCTTTGGTCGTGGTCCTGGCTCATTTACCGGCGTTCGTGTTGGTGTCGGGGTTGCGCAGGGCATTGCATTTGCCCGCCAGTTGCCGGTAATTCCAGTATCTACCCTTGCCGCAGTGGCACAGCGGGCTATTGATGAGCATGGCGCTAAGCAAATTGCCGTAGCACTGGATGCGCGGATGGGTGAAGTCTACTCGGCACATTTCCGTGAAGAAAATGGCCTGGCAGTGCTCTGTGACAGTGAACAAGTCTGTGCGCCGGAAAGCTTTAAGTCACTGGATAAAACAGCTTGGTTTGCGGCTGGTACTGGCTGGCGTGAACATCAGACAGTGCTTGAAGCGAATTTTGAGGGGCAGCTGTCAGGTGTCGATGCGAGTTTATTGCCGACAGCTGCGGCAATGGCGAAACTGGCCAAATTTGAGCAAGAACAGGGGCGTAGTATTCCGGCTGAACAGGCGGTGCCAGTTTATCTGCGTGACAATGTCGCCAAGAAAAAAGGTGAACAGTAATGGTCGGCGATAAAGACACGATCTACGCTGCACCATTAGACAAGATGGTTGATTTCCGCTTTGACGAGCGGGTGGTCAGTGTATTTCCCGATATGATCCAGCGTTCCGTGCCGGGCTATGCCACGATGATCAGCAATATCGGCGTTTTGGCGGCACGTCACGTTAAGCCAAATAGCCGTTGTTACGATTTGGGTTGCTCATTGGGCGCGGTGAGCTTATCGCTTCGTCACAACCTTGCAGGTAAAGACTGTCAGATTATTGCCGTCGATAATTCTGCAGCGATGCTCGATAAAGCTCGGGAAGTGTTTGCCAATGATAAAGGCGATGTGCCGGTTGAATTGGTGCGTGCGGATATCAATGACATCGACATCAGTCAAGCTTCGGTAGTGGTGATGAATTTCACGCTGCAGTTTATTGCGCCGGAATTACGACAAGCGTTAATTCAGCGGATTTATGATGGCTTAATGCCGGGCGGCATTCTTATCCTGTCTGAAAAACTGGCGTTTGAAGACGAGTCGACGAATCAGTTTCATATTGATTCACACCATGATTTCAAGCGTGCCAATGGCTACAGTGACATGGAAATCAGTCAGAAGCGCAGTGCGTTGGAAAAAGTGCTGATCCCGGAAACACTGACCGTACATCAGACGCGGCTTAAGCAAGCAGGCTTTGTTTTTGTAGAAAAGTGGTACCAATGCTTTAACTTTGTATCGATGGTGGCGGTAAAGTGAGACTGTATCAAACGCTGTTCGATATCCTGGATAAGGCAAAACTCGGCGACTGGCGCCAACAACTGGAAAACCAGATTGCTGAGCGTCTGGCATCTGAGCGTCACGGTAAAATGCCCATGTGGCAGCAAGCACTCAATGCACTGCCTCAAATTATCCCTAGCCAGATAGAACTCAGAGAGAGCGTCACCATCGGTAGTGATGCCGATCTGGCCGATTGGGATAGGGAAGCATTCAAGGATCTGATTAAAACCTTCCATCCCTGGCGTAAAGGGCCGTATCAGCTGTTTGGTATTCATCTGGATACGGAATGGCGTTCTGATTGGAAGTGGGAACGTGTCGTACCCCACATAAGCCCCTTACGCGGCCGAAAAGTCCTTGATGTTGGTGGTGGCAATGGTTATCACGGCTGGCGCATGCTGGGCGAGGGCGCAGAACTGGTCTTGGGCATTGACCCAACCCTGGTATTCACCAT
Source organism: Methylophaga sp. (assembly GCA_030148085.1). Taxonomy (GTDB): domain Bacteria; phylum Pseudomonadota; class Gammaproteobacteria; order Nitrosococcales; family Methylophagaceae; genus Methylophaga. The sequence goes on from JASBUF010000059.1 coordinate 22,256, forward strand.
GCAGTATCAACTGATGCAGCATTTTATCGATACCGATAAACACTTTGTTGTGCCTATTGGTATCGAGCATATGCCAGACAACCTGGGTTGGTTTGATACTGTCTTTTCAATGGGCGTGTTGTATCACCGTAAGTCGCCATTAGCGCACCTATTGGAGCTGCGTTCTTGTCTGAAACCCGGTGGTGAACTGGTGCTTGAAACCCTGATCATTGATGGTGAACTGGGTATGACACTGATGCCGGAAGAACGCTACGCCAAGATGCGAAATGTATGGTTTATTCCTAGTGTCGACACCATGTTGTTATGGCTGCAGCGCTGCGGGTTTAAAAACGCACGCTGCGTCGATGTCGATGTCACCAGTTTGCAGGAGCAGCGTCAAACTGAATGGATGACGTTTGAGTCTCTGGCAGATTTTCTCGATCCAGAGGACAGTTCAAAGACGATAGAGGGTTATCCTGCGCCCAAGCGGGCGGTGTTTATTGCTGATGCGCCAAAATAATTACAGGGCAGTTGCGGCAGGGGTGATAGAAATCCACTGACCACTGCTGTTTTTGCAGGCATCCAGAGACTTCTTTTCTGTAAGGTTGGCTTTGGTTATCGACAACTCATAAGCGAGGCAGGGATAGTGCCCGTAAGAATAATGATGGTCGATCAGTATCTCGTAAGCCGTACCGGTATCTTCATTGCGCCAATGGTGGCGTGAACCAATGACCTCTGTTGAGAGCGCCTTCTGGGTTTGTTCCAAATCCGTGGCGGTCATTGAGGTGTCCGTTTCAATACCGGCTTCGACGCCGGCAAGCAGATCCAATGAAGCTTCGGTGCTTGTGATGATCCCAAATGTCGCTATCGAGGCAAGGCTCAATCTGAGTAGCTTGTTAAACAACATAGACTTCCATGACAGGAGTACAGGCTAGCTATTTAAATACGCCAGTAAAATTCGTGGATGAGCAAAACGTCCCATAAAAACGGGAGTTTTTTCCCAAATCGGCCAAGTATATCCCTGAACTAGCAGCATTCCTATACATTACCATGACTGATATATAGGGCTTTCTGGGCATTTTCAGTCCAGTTCACCTTATGTTCAGAGACAAAAATATCTCAGTAAGGTTCAGTGAAAAATGGTTGTCAGACCTGCTCGTTTATCTGACTAAATTTAAAAACGAGAAACTCTTTGACGCCACATAACACCCTGTTGGCGTCGATATGAGCCGATAGCGTGATGCCTTGCGCAGATAAAAGCCAAGCAGGTCCAGCCCACTGTTCACTTCGACTCAGCTTGTAGGCAATACCGTTAAGGTTGAAAAAACTGCGATTACTTTTGAGGCAGGAGACAGGTTGGCCAGATAAAACAGAGAATGAGTAGGCAGACATCTTTTCAAATGCAGGGTTGAAATAGAAAATTTGATGTTGGCTATCGAGAATCAGACAGGGTTCTGTAGAGGTATTGATAATTTCATGCGAGAGAGTGAGGTGACTTTCAAGGTCTACTTCACGCGTAATATCAGTAAATGCCAGCATTCGGCAGGATTGTTTATCGAAGAGGCTGAATTCATTTTTCACTACTTGGAGATGGCGAGTGAGGCATTGAATGTTGATGCTTAAATCAATTTCGTTATCACCCATCAAGTGAGCGCCCAACCAGTGATTCAAAATCAGCCTGGAATCACCGATAAAAGCGTGAACCAGCGGTTTATTGAGTACTTGCTCTGCATCCAGTCCAAGCATGGTTAGAAAGGCTTTATTCGCTTTAAGTATGTTGTCATGCTTGTCAATAATGACATAGCCAACAGGTGCTTCGTGGAAGAGGTTGTAGAAGTTGATATTACTTTGCAGCAAGTCTTCCTGCGCTTGTTTTAGCGACTGGTTCTGCATTTCCAGTTCTATCTGGTATACCGATAACTCCTGAATCAGTTGCGTCACAGCCTGCGACTCAGCATCAGGCAAATGTTCATATTTACTCAATATGGTTTCCGTGTTCAGTTTGAGTTGCTGATTCATAAGGCTACCTGTGGCTTCTTTTCAAGTTAGCGGGCACAGCTTCTGATGGTACCGACGTTGGTCAGTCAGAAACAATTAAGGTGGTGAGAACAACAAAATGCTCAGCGAGAAGCGCTGTAAAAGCAGGTGTCGGAGGTGAAAATCCAGCGCCAGTGCTGGAATAAAACAGGCTTGAAACGTGCTGCGGAGGCGCGAGATAAGTTTCGACTCATGCAGTCGTTCTATTTTTATCTCACAATTACAAGTGTGTCAAAAAATCTCATCACAACAAAGGTTTAGTAATGATGTGAGGTCGATTCCTTGGTGGTGGGAGCTAGTCAGCTGTGTTGGCTTCTATGTAGTCATTAAGGAATTCATCAAACAGAAATTCGATGTCCTCATGTAATTGTTCAACATCAGCGATGTCTTTAGCGTAACGCCCCCAGACAAAGCCCTCTTTGCTGTAGCAGTGGCCATTAGCGTGGTAATGCACCATTCTGCTGAAGTCGAGATATAAAAGGTAGCGATTCGCGTGTTCTTCAACACGGAGGTGAAGCTGTCCATCTTGTCTGTGACCTAGCTGAACACCGGAACTAGCGAGCAAGTCACTAATGATCGCCTCAATAGCAGACTGGTTGATATCTTCAGGCTCGATGGCATAGATCAGCTCTAATGTTTCTGGGGCATTTATTTCCAGTCCGGAGCTTTGGGCAGCGAAAAGCGTGGATGAGCCGAGACTTAGACTGAAAGATAAAAGTAAATGAAGAAAGCGTTTCATTAATCAATGCACATTGCTGAATACTCAGTGCAATGTAGCAGAAAGCCAGTGAGCGAGGAACAGTTGAGATTACCTGAGATGGGAAGAGACGAAACACAAGAAAGGTAGAAACAAAAAAGCCCGCTAAAGAAGCGGGCTTTTTATGTAATGGCGGAGGGACAGTCCGCCATACTGATGTTTTTCATTGTTTTCTAAAATTCGCAGCCATTCTCATGAGGCCTTGGTATAGCTAAGTTTGCGCGGCGTTTCTGTTTGCGAAAATATTTTTTTGTTCGTCATCATTCTCGTAAATCCGCTCTCAAGTGGTACACGTAATGGTACACGTAATCAGATATTAGAAATAAATCTGCCAATGAGCATCGTAGGTGGGCTAATACATGCTTTAGAGCTATTGATGGGGAGCGTGAATTTCATTTTTGCCAAACGGGCAAAGACACATCATTAACTGAGTGTCTGAAAATTTGTGAAATATACTTCTCAGGAAAAAGAGATGTACGTAACCAACCAGCTGATTGAATTTCTTCAAACTTGATCAGCCATACCTCTGATTGTTAATTTAGGCCAAACACTCATCATGGAAGTGAGCCTAATGTCCTTTAAACGAATCAGTATTAATAACTTCGGCAGTTTCTCAAATTTTATTTGGAATCAATCAGTTCTAAACAAAAAAAATGAGACTGAAGAATTTGCCCGAATGAACGTGCTCTATGGGCGAAATTACTCTGGAAAGACTACTCTCTCTAGAATATTTAGATCACTAGAAACTGGAGTGATCTCTGAGAAATTTGAACATCATGATTTCTTTCTATCTGCGGACTCAGGTCAGATAACTCACCAAGGAATCCCATCCCAGAACTATGAAGTCAGAGTTTACAACACTGATTTTGTTGATGAAAACCTCAGCTTCTTGAAACATGAACAAGGCAATATTTCTGCATTTGCTGTCATTGGTAAAGAAAATAAAAAGCTAGAGCAACAAATCCAGAATAAGCTATTGGAAATTGGCAGTAATGATGAGTCTGACTCACTGACGGGAAAAATTTTTAGCGAGAGAAAAGCTAAAACTGAGGCCATACTAAATTACCAAAGAGCTGATCGGAGATTAAATGATTTGCTCACAAGGAAAGCAACGAATCCTGATATAGGTATCAAGCACAACGCCACATATAAAGACCCTAATTACAACACTCCTAAGCTAGTTAGAGATATTGAATCAATATCAGCCATGTCACATCCGATATTGACGCAAGAAGAGATCCAAGAAAAAAAATCATATCTTCAACAGACTTCACTGCCTGATATAAACAAACCTCCGCTTCCAACTCTGATGATGGAGTCGTTAATAGAGCAAAGCATTGATTTACTCAGCCGTAAGATAAGGCCAACTGAGGCAATTCAAGAATTGCTCGACGATGCTCTGTTACAAAGTTGGGTTAAGTCAGGTATCGCGTTACACCAACCGGATAGAAAGTCATGTGGATTTTGTGGCAATCCTATACCAAACAACTTATGGGATAAATTGAGTAATCATTTCAGTGAAGAGTCTGAAAAGCTCGAACAGGAAATTAATACACTAATAGGACAGATAAAAACTGAGGCGCAGAAAGTTGAGAACATTGAGATTCCTCAACAACAAAAATTTTACCCATCATTTTACAAAGATGCTGAGCACTTAAAAATCAACTTGCTGAACAAAAGACGTTTTACATATCACAATTAGAAAAAATCAAAAACGACCTAGAGAACAGACTCAAAGCTATTTTCAACACGCTAGAAATCTCGAAAATAGAAGACAATTCAGAGGCTTTAAAAGCAATTATTGAACAGTCCTATCCACTCATTGATGAAAACAATGAAGACACTAAGAGTCTCTCGCAGAAACAGTCTGAAATAAGGACAGAGCTGAGACTCAATGAAGTCAGAGAATACTTGTTAAATATCGACTATTTCGAAGAGCTTAAAAAAGTAGAAATTCTGGAATCTAAAACAAAAAAATTTGATACAAAAATTGATGAATTATCAAAGAGTATTGAAAATTTAAATGCTGATATTGAAATACTCAGAACTAAGATAAGCGATGAGAGACAAGGTGCTGAACTGGTGAATAAGTACCTAGCTCATTATTTTGGTCATGATAGTCTCAAGCTAGAGGCATTCAAATCAGATGAAGATCAAAAGTTTAAATTCAAGATAACTAGAAATGGCCAACCTGCCTATAACATGAGTGAGGGGGAGTGCAGTCTGGTCTCATTTTGCTACTTTATAGCTAAACTCCAAGACACAGATACAAAAGGCAAAACGCCGGTAATCTACATAGACGACCCAATTTCCAGTTTAGATAGTAACCACATATTCTTCATATTCAGTCTGATTGAGAGCGAGATCGCTGCTCCATTGCTAAATAGTGATGGGGAACCTTTACTGGACAATGCGGGCAAGAAAACCTATTCCTACGAACAGTTGTTTATTTCTACACACAATCTCGAATTTCTTAAGTTACTTCAAAAGCTATCTAGGCCAAAAAATAGTTATAGAAGTTTTTTGGTGGTTAAGGATAGTGATGGTAGTCAGATTCGATTGATGCCGTCTTACCTTAGTAACTACATCACCGAATTTAATTACTTGTTTGAGCAAATCTACATCTGTGTTGATAACAACAATATCAACGATAATTTTCATGCTTTTTACAGCTTTGGTAATAACCTCAGAAAATTTCTTGAGGCTTTCCTTTTTTATAAATACCCATTTTCTGAATCTTCTCAACAAGACTACAACACCAGAGTAAGGATGTTTTTTAACACCGATGAAACTGAGTCACCGCTTGTTCAGAGAATTACTAATGAGTTTTCTCATCTAGGTTCTTACGTTGATAGAGGCGAAAGACCGGTTGATAGCGCAGAAATTTCGACTCTTGCTCGATTTGTTATGGAAAAAATCAAAGCTAGTGACCCAGAACAATTCAAATGTCTACTGAAAAGTATTGATAAGAATGACCCTATTCCAGCATAGAAATCATAAAGACCTTTGGCGTGCTATCTCATTGGATTAGGTATGGCAGAAGACTCAATAAAAGCCCTTATGCGCATCACAGTGGTACACGTACTGGTACACGCTACAGGATTTTTAGTGGGGTAGAAATAAAAAAGCCCCAAGTATTAGATACTTAGGGCTTAGATATGGCGGAGGGACAGGGATTTGAACCCTGGAAGGTCGTTAAACCTTGCCGGTTTTCAAGACCGGTGCTTTCAGCCGCTCAGCCATCCCTCCGAAGATGCGAAATAATACAGACTCTACCCCCCGAACACAACCTCCAAAACAAAATTATTTCTCTGGTCTTCTGAGCTATTGCCATTTAGAACTTATAGGGTAGGATGTTGTCATTCGATTGAGACCTTTCATCAACATCACGATACGGAGACATTCTGATGAATTACGATGCACAAACGACCGTTGCCCGTTCGCAACAGTCAGTCTTGCAAACAAACAAGCTGCTGCGTAACACCTACAGCTTGCTGGCACTGACATTGGTGTTCAGTGCTATGACTGCTGGCCTGTCGATGGCATTTAACTGGGGGCACCCGGGTCTGCTGATCACACTGGTTGGTTACTTCGGTTTGCTGTTCCTGACCCACAAACTGCAAAACAGTGTTTGGGGTATTGCTTCTGTATTCGCTCTGACAGGCTTTATGGGGCTGACTCTGGGCCCAATCGTCAGTATGTACCTTGGCCTGCCTAATGGCGGCGAAATTGTAATGCAGGCGCTGGGCGGTACCGGCATTATCTTCTTTGCTTTGTCGGCTTACGCAGTAAAAAGTCAGAAAGATTTCAGCTTTATGGGCGGCTTCCTGTTCGTGGGTATTTTGGTTGCATTTATTGCTGGCCTTGCCGCAGTTTTCTTTGAAATGCCTGGCCTTTCATTGGCGGTATCAGCTATGTTTGTCTTGCTGATGGCAGGTTTGATTCTGTTTGAAACCAGCCAAATCGTAAACGGTGGTGAAACTAACTACATCATGGCCACTGTGACGCTGTACGTCAGTATCTACAACCTGTTTACCAGCCTGCTGCACTTGCTGGGTGCTTTTGCTGGCGACGACTGATTAAGTCTGAATACAGAAAAATAAATAAACCCCGCTTTGCGGGGTTTATTTTTATCTGGCGACTGAGTTTAAGTATTTAACACACGACTTTTACGTAATAGCGCTGGCAAAGCTATAATAGCGAAGTAATGCCTCTATATAGGTTTGGGACAAGCGTTGAAACAGTAACAGGCACTTCATGAGTGATTTACCGACACAATTAGTTGACCGCTATGGCAGAAAAGTCACATACGTACGTATGTCGATTACGGATCGTTGCGACTTCCGTTGTGTCTATTGCATGGATGAAGAAATGACATTCATGCCACGTGAGAAGCTGCTGACGCTGGAAGAAATCGTATTTCTGCTGCGCGCATTCTGTGAACTTGGCGTTGAGAAAGTCCGGATAACCGGAGGTGAGCCGTTGGTCCGACGCAATGTTGACTGGCTGTTCAAGCAACTTGGTGAACTCAAAGCGACAACAGCGTTAAAAGAACTGACTTTGACAACCAACGGTTCTCAATTGCCGCGCTATGCCGAGGCGTTGGCAGAAGCGGGCGTTGACCGCATTAATATTAGTCTCGATTCGCTGGATGCTGACAAATTCAAAGCGTTGACCCGCACGGGTGAGCTGCAACAAGTCCTTGACGGCATTGAAGCGGCCAAACAAGCAGGATTTAAACGTATCAAATTGAATGCGGTGATTATGAAAGGCCGCAACGAAAATGAAATCGTTGATCTGGCCGAGTTTGCGATTAACAACGGCATGGATATTTCTTATATCGAAGAAATGCCCTTAGGCCACGTTGATCATGATCGTGGCGAGAGCTATTGCTCCAGTGATGAAGTGCTGGAGGCATTGCAAGGTCATTTCAGCCTGCAGCCGAGTATTGCTACCACTGGTGGTCCTTCACGTTATTATCAGGTGGCTGATAGTCAAAACCGAATCGGCTTTATTTCCCCACACAGCCATAATTTCTGCAGCAGTTGTAATCGTGTCCGTGTGACCACGGAAGGCCGTTTGTTACTTTGCTTGGGGCAAGAGCACTCCATGGATCTGCGTGACGTTATTCGTCGCTATCCGGGCGATATGGATAAGCTGAAACAGGCTATCGTTAAGTCGATGGATATTAAACCTGAAGGCCATGACTTCAATATCGAGGCAAAACCGGTAATTTTCCGCCATATGAGCGTCACCGGTGGCTAACTACCGCCCCCAAATGACCGATGCCGGCATACACCGGCTACATACCACCACGGTGCTGGATGAAAACGGTGACAGCCGTGAGGTCTCACTCACCGGCGAACGGCCACTCACTATCTATCTCAATTCCATCGAAATTGTCACGCTAATGACATTGGGCGCACAGCCGGAACTGTTAACGCTGGGCTATCTGCGTAATCAGGGATTGGTTGATAAGATGGAGGATATCGAATCTATTCAGGTCGACTGGGATGTGGAAGCGGCCGCAGTCACAACTCGTTGTAAGGACAAGAACATCGAAAAGCTCACAGCGCGCCGTACGGTGACCAGTGGCTGTGGTCAGGGCACGATGTTTGGTCATGTGATGGATTCGTTGTCACAATTGAAGCTGCGGTGTCCCAACTTTACGGCAGAGTCTCTGTATGCTGTTTTAAATGCGCTGACCGAGTATAACGAAATGTACAAGCAGGCCGGCGCTGTGCATGGCTGCGCATTGTGTGATGGCACCAATATCCTGCGTTTCGTGGAGGATGTCGGGCGTCATAATGCGGTTGATGCGATTTCCGGCTGGATGTGGCTGAATGATGTTAAGGGCCACGATAAGGTGTTTTACACCACCGGCAGGCTGACCTCGGAAATGGTGATCAAAGTCGCGCAAATGCAAGTGCCACTGCTGTTATCCCGTTCCGGGGTGACAGAGATGGGACTGAAGCTCGCACAGCAGATTGGCATTGGTATGGTGGCACGTGCAAAAGGACGCCACTTTCTGGTCTACAACGGGCTTGAGGCGTTTCTGGCAGAAACCGCGATCAGATAGTCTCGTTACCGTCCAGTGTCTCTAGCAGCTTGGCTTCGTCCCAAAAGCTGTCGAGTTCTTTTAGAGAAAAATCCGAGAAATTTTTTTCTGCTGCCACTACCCGCGTTTCAACGTAGTTAAAGCGACGATAGAACTTCTGGTTCGTGCCCGAGAGGGCCTCAGTGGGTATGACATTAAGATGACGCGCCAGATTGCAGCAGGCAAAGAGCAGATCGCCTAACTCATCTTGCAGGCGTTCCTGATCGTTACCGTGGGTTATCTCATGCTTCAACTCATCAAGCTCTTCATGAATTTTGGCAATAACACCTTTGATATCCGGCCAGTCGAAACCAACTGAAGATGCGGCTTTCTGCATAGCAAAAGCGTAGGAGAGGGGATCCTGTTTAGGATTCAGCTGATTTAACAGAAAATCGTATTTGCTCATTATTGACGGGTGAATTTGATGATATTGCGGCGATCGCGTTTGCTTGGGCGACCCTGATGCAGTCGGGAACCGAGCGGCTCATTTTTGATCTGTTCACGCAGAATTTCGCGCTTTTTGATGCTGTCTTCGGTTTCCTGATACAGCGCCTGTGCTTCTTCGGCAGGACGACGTTGCAGATTCAACCCTTGGACAACAATTTCATGCTCATAGGGGGGCTTGGAGATAGTTAGCGTGTCGTTAACGCGAACGGTACGGCTCGGTTTGACCCGCTGGCCGTTAAGGTGAACCTTACCGCCGCTAATGGCCTCAACGGCGAGGCTGCGGGTTTTATAAAACCGCGCAGCCCATAACCATTTATCTAAACGTTGTGATTCAGAACTATCGTCCTGTTGTGTCATGCCTTACCTTGGAGTTGCAGTAATATCGATTCGTTTTCGAGTGTCGATGTATCCTGCGTGATTTCTTCCCCTTTGGCAATGGCGCGGAGCAGACGGCGCATGATCTTACCGGAGCGTGTTTTCGGTAAGTTATCTGAATAACGGATGTCATCCGGCTTCGCAATCGGGCCAATTTCATTACCCACCCAGTTACGCAGTTCTGCAGTGAGTTCTTCGTCAATACCGCCTTCAGGGCGATCACCTTTAAGAACCACATAGGCAAAGACGGCTTCACCTTTGACATCATGCGGACGGCCAACTACAGCAGCTTCTGCTACACGCGGGTGAGAAACCAAAGCCGATTCGATTTCCATGGTGCCGAGGCGGTGACCTGACACGTTCAGTACATCGTCAATACGACCCATAATCCAGAAGAAGCCATCATTATCACGACGGGCACTGTCACCAGCCAGATAATACTTACCACCGAAATACGGCCAATACGTATCTTTATAACGCTGATCATCACCCCAGATGGTCTGAATCATTGATGGCCACGGTTTACGAATGACGAGGTAGCCACCTTGGTTCGGTTTGGTGATTTCTTCACCTTCGTCATTCACGATAGCCGCATCAATGCCTGGAAGAGGACGGGTACATGAACCGGGTTTGGCATGTGTCACACCCGGCACAGGGGCGATCATATGGGCGCCTGTTTCTGTCTGCCACCAGGTATCTACAATCGGGCAATGACCTTTACCAATCACCTCGTGATACCACATCCAGGCTTCAGGGTTAATCGGTTCACCAACAGTACCAAGCAGTCGTAAGGTAGAGAGGTCATAACTATTAGGAATATCATCACCGACTTTCATCAGCGCACGAATTGCCGTCGGAGCGGTGTAGAAAATAGTCACGCCATGACGTGAACAGACGTCCCAGAAACGACCAGCATCCGGCACTGTAGGAACACCTTCGTAGATGACTTGTGTCGCACCCGTAGCCAGAGGACCGTAGGCGACATATGTATGACCGGTGATCCAGCCCACATCAGCCGTACACCAGAACACATCTGCATCCTGAATATCAAATACCCAGCGCATGGTCATAATGGCATCCAGTAAATAGCCACCCGTGCTGTGCTGAATACCTTTAGGTTTACCCGTTGAACCTGAGGTGTACAGTAGGAACAGTGGATCAGCCGCATTCATCCATTCTGGTTCACACACTTCAGACTGGCCAGCAGTGGCATCATGCCACCAGATATCACGGCCATCCTGCATGTTTACGCCCTGCCCACAACGTTGATAGACAATGACGGTTTCAACACTGTCACAGCCGTTACCCAGCGCTTGATCGGTCGTGTCTTTCAGCGGGACGACTTTACCACCACGGTGACCGCCATCTGCCGTCACCACGACTTTAGCGCCGGTATCTTCAATACGGTCTTTCAAAGACGAGGCAGAGAAACCGCCGAATACCACCGAGTGAATCGCACCGATACGGGCACAGGCCTGCATGGCAACAACAGCCTCGGTAATCATCGGCATATAAATAATGACCCGATCACCTTTGTTAACACCCTGTGCTTTCAGCGCGTTAGCAAAGACGCATACTCTCTGGTGAAGTTCACGGTAGCTGATGTGTTCAACATCACCTTTTTCACCTTCGAAGATGATGGCCGTTTTATCTGCATTTTTTTCCAGTTGGCGATCCAGACAATTATAGGACACGTTCAGTTTGCCATCCGGGAACCAGCGGAAGTGAGGGGCATTGCTGCTGTCCAGAGTCTGGGTAAAAGGCGTTTGCCAGTCAATTTGCTGATGTGCCAGTTCTGCCCAGAAGCCTTCGTGGTCCTGCGCCGCTTTCGCATACAGCTCGTCTAATTGACGGGCGTTGACAGTAGCGGTGGAGACGAATGCCTGACTAGGTGGAAATTGACGGTTTTCATGCAAGGTTGATTCGATATTTTCTTGAGCCATATAGCGACACCTTTATCGTTATTCTCTACGCTGAGATTGATACTTTACCTCTGTAGAGACGGAGTGTTAAGCAGACACAAAAAACTCTCCCAAAAGCGTGGGCTTGAGGGAGAGTGTTTGCTTGGACGAGGTTTAGAAGAAGCCGAGTGGACTTGTGCTGTAGCTGACCAGCAGGTTTTTGGTTTGTTGGTAGTGTTCCAGTACCATTTTGTGCGTTTCACGACCAACACCGGATTTCTTATAACCACCAAAAGCCGCATGTGCTGGGTAGGCATGGTAGCAGTTGGTCCAAACACGACCAGCCTGAATACCGCGACCCATGCGATAAGCCAGATTCATATCACGGGTCCAGACACCAGCACCAAGACCAAACTCAGTATCATTAGCGATGGCAAGTGCTTCTGCTTCATCTTTGAAGGTTGTCACAGAGACAACTGGGCCAAAGATTTCTTCCTGGAAGATGCGCATCTTGTTGTGGCCTTTCATCAGCGTAGGCTGAATGTAGTAGCCGCTGTCGAATTCAGCACCCAGTTGTTCAACGGCACCACCCATAAGCAGTTCCGCGCCTTCCTGTTTACCAATTTCAACGTAACCCAGGATTTTCTCAAATTGCATTTGAGATGCCTGAGCACCAACTTGAACGTCAGTATCCAGGGGGTTACCACGTTTGATTTTCTGAGCACGATCCATGACGATTTTGATGAAATCTTCATAGATGCTTTCTTGAATCAGCGCGCGTGAAGGGCAAGTACAGACTTCACCTTGGTTGAAGAAGGCCAGAACCATGCCCTCAGCTGCCTTGTTAATGAAGTCTTCTTCCTGTTGCATGATGTCTTCGAAGAAGATGTTTGGCGACTTACCACCCAGTTCGGTGGTAGACGGAATGATGTTTTCTGCCGCACGTTTCATGATGTGCGAGCCGACTGGGGTCGAACCGGTAAAGGCGATTTTAGCGATACGTGTGCTGGAAGCCAGTGCTTCACCAGCAACACGACCCATACCATTGACGACGTTCAATACACCGCCAGGCAGCAGGTCACCGATGACTTCCATCAATTTAAGAATAGAAACTGGTGTTGATTCGGCAGGCTTCATCACGATGCAGTTACCTGCAGCCAAAGCTGGTGCCAGTTTCCAGGCAGCCATCAGCAGTGGGAAGTTCCACGGAATGATTTGGCCAACCACACCCAATGGTTCATGGAAGTGGTAAGCGACGGTGTTTTCGTCGATTTCACCCATGGTGCCTTCTTGTGCACGCAAGCAACCTGCAAAGTAACGGAAGTGATCGGCAGCCAGTGGAATATCAGCATTGAGAGTTTCACGAACGGCTTTACCATTATCCCAGGTTTCTGCCACAGCGAGCATTTCCAGGTTTTGCTCAATGCGGTCGGCAATTTTCAGCAGGATATTAGAGCGTTGGGCAACCGAAGTACGACCCCAGGCATCTTTGGCGGCATGGGCTGCATCCAGAGCCAATTCGATGTCTTCTGCGGTTGATTCCGGAATCTCACAGATGACTTCACCTGTAACCGGCGTAATATTATTAAAGTATTGACCTTTAACCGGGGCAACCCATTTACCACCGATAAAGTTCTCGTAGCGGGCGTCAAAGTTGACGACGGAACCCTCTGTTCCTGGTTTAGCATAAATCATGGTCTTGTCTCTCTCTGTGCTAATAATTTAATAGTTTTAGGTACTGCCAATCTAATGATTTATATAAGACTGATGATGCAGGATAAATCCCCGGTATAGCAAGCCGCTTGACTGTTATTCCCAATTACTTGACTTATAGTCCAGAACAGTTTCACAATTTTGGTACAACACCATGAAAGATGCGACGATGCAGATTGAGAAACTCTCGCTGTCCAAACGGCGTGAAAAACGACAATTACTGGTCGAAAACAAACTGAAATTTGCCGGTCCTGAGTCTGAACTCAGTATCTACGATACCTACCGTTCAGCGACTGGGGTAGGGCTTGCTGCCGATCAATTGCTGTTCTGTGGCATGGTCAGTGGTCGTAAAGTCATGCACCACTTGCCCGAAAAAAGCAGTGAGCTGTTTTTACCTCATGAATCGTTTGTTATGCCTCCCGGTGACTATGTTGAGATTGACTTCCCTGATGCCAAGGAAGAGTCGCCTACCACCTGTTTGACAATAGAAATCTCAAAAGATCGCATTAATCGTATTTCAGAGCGGATGCGTGATTTGATAGCTCTTGATGCAAGCGCGCATAACTGGGAATACCAGCCTCGGATAATTCATCAGCATCACACCACGGATACCCAGCAGTTGTTGGAAAAAATGGTGTCTCTGTATACGCAAAATAATCCTGATAAAGAGATTATGTTGGATTTGAGCGTCACAGAATTGGTGATCCGCCTGCTACGCGAGCAGGGGCGTGAAGTATTACTGAGTTACAGCCAGAAAGATCCAGAAGCCAGCGGTGTTATAGCGGCTATCCATTATCTTGAACAGAATTTGACGGTAGCCCTGGATATTGATCAATTGTGTAGAACTGCCTGCATGAGCCGCAGCCGTCTGTATGTTGAGTTCAAAAAACAACTCGGCTGCACGCCGGGCGAGTTTCATCAGCAACTCAGATTGAAGTCTGCGGCTGAAGCCATCAGTGCTGGTAACAGTGTGACCGATGCCTGTTATAGCTTTGGCTTCAATGATTTAAGTCACTTCAGCCGACGTTTCACCCGTTTCTTTGGTTGCTCACCAAGCAGCTACCGCCAGAAATTCGGCAACAATTAATCACCATTAACAGTCCTAAACGTATCGGCAAGCCGCATTGTGGCTGTCATAATGGACGTGCTTTTACCACGTTAACGGGACTGTTTTCTTGATAAAAACTGTAGCTATTCGCTTCTTTTTCCTATTTTTGTTACTGCTCAGTTGCTCACTCAGAGCAGAAGACAGCAAGATTGCTGTATCTGTAGAAGGTGTAGAGAAAGAGATGGCAGAGACCTTATTAGTGGGCCTCACCATCGAGCGTCATAAAGACAGCGAACGCTTAAGCCAGCGCTATGTGGAAAAACTACACCAAAGCAGTTTTGATGAATTACGCAATATGCTGACTGTTTATGGCTTCTACTCTGCCATTATCACAGGCGAATTGACGAGAGACGACGGCTGGCAGGCAAAATACCAGATAGAAACCGGTGAGCCGGTTCTCATTGAACAGGTGGATTTACAGCTCAAAGGTGACGCAGAAAACGACGAAGAGTTTGAGTCTTTACTTAAGTCTTTTCCATTAGCAGCAGGGCAGCAACTCAACCATAACGAGTACGAAGACGCGAAGAAATCCATACTGCGTCTGGCTGCTAGTCGTGGCTACTTTGATGGTGAAATGACCCGTTCAGAAGTTCAGGTATATCCCGATAAAAAATCTGCAACTGTCTATTTATATTACGAATCTGGAATACGGTACCGCTTCGATACCATAACTTATCCAGACACGGTGGTGGGTGAACGCCTACTAAAAAAGCTTCAACCGATTAATGCTGGTGATGCCTACAGTGACAGTGATGTATTAAGTCTCAGAAACAACATCAGTAACAGCGGTTACTTCGATGTTGTTTCAGTCAGGACCTTACGTGAACAACGTGCTGAAGGTCGTGTTCCCCTGCAAATCACGCTGGTAGAAAAGCCAAAACACCTCTACACCGCAGGTCTGGGTTATGGCACAGATACCGGGGTGAGGCTTGGGCTGGGCTGGGAGAATCGCTACATCAATGATCGCGGCCACCGTCTGCATGCTGATGCCCGCTTGTCTCAGGTTGAAAACAGTCTATCAGCGGATTATGTGATGCCGTTCTGGAGCGAGACAATCAACAGTATCGGCTTTAATACTGAATTTAAACAACAGGACACGGATACCAGCGAGAGTCAGTCTTACGCGATCGGCTCTTATTATCAGCGGCAGCGCTTTGGTTGGGATGAAACCGGTTCGATCAAATTATTGCAGGAAGATTTTGATGTGTCAGATGACAGTGAGTCGGCGTTGTTACTGATACCTGGCATTTCATGGAGCCGGACCTGGGCTGACAACACGCTTTACACCCGGCACGGAGGTCGGCTGTCTTTGTCATTATCGGGTGCGTCAGAAAGTTTGCTGTCGGACATCACCTTTGGTCAGGTGACATTACGGGGAAAATACATTCGTAGTGTCGGGGAGAAGAGTCGCGTTATTACTCGCGCCGCGATTGGTGCGACGGAAGTGAGTGATTTTGAGCAGTTTCCAAGCTCCTTACGCTTCTTTGCCGGCGGTGATAGCAGCATCCGTGGTTATGACTACCAGTCACTCGGCCCTGAAGGGGATGATGGCGAGGTCGAGGGCGGGCGTTATCTGGCCGTGGGCAGTATCGAGTACGAAAACATGTTTCTGGGTGACTGGGGCGGGGCGGTATTCACTGACTTTGGTAATGCCTACAACAGCTTTAGTGATCCCATTGAATACAGCGTGGGTGTTGGTGTGCGTTGGCGTTCCCCAGTGGGCTTAATTCGTGTGGACTTGGCCAAAGGCTTATCTGACACCGGCGAGGGTATTGCCCTGCATATCGTCATAGGACCTGATTTGTAATGCGTAAAGGACTACTCTTTGTTGCCATTAGTTTAGTAATGGTACTGGTTGGCCTGGCTTGGCTAGTGACAACATCATCAGGACTACGGACAGGTGTTTCTCTGGCTCAACGGTTTGTGCCAGCGCTGACTATTGAGCAGGTTGAGGGACGCGTAATAGGCCCTTTATCGCTGAAAAACCTTCAATACAAGACTGAACCAGAACTGAGCGTTGCCATTGAACAGATACAACTGGATTGGTCGCCATCAGCCTTACTGACCGCAAAACTGCAGATTGCACAGTTGCACATTGATGGTGTGACGATTGCCAGCCACACCGAACAAGAATCGGCAGTGACAGAAACAACACTACCGGAGATTAGCCTGCCTGTTGCAGTTGAACTCGCTGACTTCCAGCTAAACAATGTCCAGTTGATTGATAGCGAAGGGCAGAACTCCATTGTGATTGATAGCCTCTCTACTGCATTAAAAGCCGATCGTAATCAATTGATTATTCAATCCATTGTGCTTGAGCGACCAGATGTGACAGCTTCGCTGTCGGGCGATATCACCATGAAAGGTGCCTATCCGGTTGCTTTAGACTATGAGCTCAGTCTGAAACAGATCTTGGCTGAACCACTTCAGCTGCAAGGTGCTGTCAGTGGTGATATGGATAAGCTGCACATTCGTCAGCAAACAATGGCAACGGTGGCATCAACTCAGCAGTTAGACGTACAAGATGTGCTGAAAGAATTACGCTGGTCACTGAACGTCGAGGCAGAACAAGTGGATCTGGCTGCTATTGTGCCTGAGCAAGCGACACGTTTTGAAGCGATTCAGCTCAAAGCAAACGGGAGCCTGAATGCACTTTCCGCACATTTGAGCACTAATGTGCAGCAGCCCGATTTGCCATTGATGGCGATTACCGCAGATATCGATAGTAGCGATCTGAAAAACTGGCGTGTTGATGCTAAGGCGACACATGATCAGGCCGTTTTGTCGCTGGCAGGGGTAGTTGGTACGGCAAACCCTGAGCCACAGTTCGATCTGCAGGCAAGTTGGCAAAACCTCAGTTGGCCACTTGATGTGGAAAGTCCCGAGTTTGGCAGTCCGGAAGGCACATTAGTGTTGATAGGCACGGCAACTGACTACAAAGCGCATCTGGCAACTACATTGAACTGGATGCATGAGTCATTGCAACTTCAAACAAGCACGCATGGCACCAGTTCCACGCTTAGTGTTGACGCATTAACGCTGAACGGTTTTGGCGGTGTTGTGAATGCTGACGGTAAGCTCGACTGGGCGGCGAGGCCTCTGCAATATCAGGTTAATGCTAATTGGCAGGATATTGTCTTGCCTCCGTCATTGTCTGGCAAGGCTATCGCGCTGCAAGAAGGGCAGATTGAGTTGGATGGCAATCCGGATCAGCTCAGCCTGACAACAAAAACAGCGTTGACCATAGATGGTGTTAATTCCACGCTTGAGGTTAATGGCCATGGAGAAACAAGCACTGGCTTTGAACAGGCTGACGTCATGATTGGCCTTGCGGATGGTACGGTCAGCTATAACGGTCCTATACGTTGGGCCGGTGATAGCTTGCTGGAAGGCAAGTTGCTCGTGAAAGAGCTCAATCCAGGTGCTTTATTACAGGGCTGGCCCGGTAATTTATCCGGCCAGAGCGCTATCAACGTCAGCAAGGTTGACTCAGCAATACAGGTCACTGCTAATGACATTGCCATTCGCGGTCAACTACGACAGCGCCCCTTAAGTTTGGCTGGCTCGGTCAGTTATAGGGATGCTTTGATTGATATCAACCAGCTGGAATTGAAATCTGGCCAATCCAGACTAACGGCTGATGGGGAGTTACAGGACGATAAGCTGGCGTTTATCTGGTCATTAAATTCACCGGATTTACAGGATTTTTATCCTGATATCAGTGGCTCTATGATGGCGAGCGGTGATCTTGCCGGCACGCTGAAGCAGCCTTTGATCAATGCAGATGTGCAGGCAGAGTCACTGAACTATCAGGAGTTCAAAGTTGCAAAATTAGCCACACAGGCAAAATTCCATCTACAAGACAATGCGCAAATATCGGCCAATGTTCAGCTTGAGAAAATTCAGTCACCACAGCTCACGGCGGATAGCTTGGACCTGACAGTAGAAGGGAGTCAGCAAGCACATGATATAGCGTTGGTGCTGAATTCTGCGCCTATCCAGCTAGCACTCAAAGCCGATGGTCGATTGAGCGAAGACTACAGCTGGCAAGGTAAATTTCAGCAGTTTGATTTTGAAAATGCCAAGGCCGGTAGTTGGACGCTGACGGAAAAAGGCGTTATCAGTCTGAGTCAGAGTCAGCAAACACTGCCGCGCCACTGTTGGTCTTCCAGCAACGGTCAGATATGTCTGGAAGCAGAACAGGCTGAAGGGGAGTGGCAGACCAATGGTGAGTTTGCCCAGTTACCGTTAAGCCTGTTTGAAGGCTTTGTGGTCGAACTGGAGCAGTTAACGGGGTCATTACGCGGTAAGTTTAACCTGGCTTCAACTAAGGATTCAGTTATCCGAGGTAACGGTGATGTTTATCTGGACGATGCCAGTCTGCAGCTCAATCAGTCTGCGTTAAACCAGAAACAGCCACTACAACTCAATAATGTTTCCCTCAGCTACCTGTTGGATGAAACGAAAACAACGGCGATGTTTCACCTTGAACCTGCTCTGGATGGCGTCTCTGCTATTGATGCCAGTATTGATACCGTTGCATTGCAGCAGTTGATTAGTAATCCGGAACAGGCATCGCTGAAAGGTCAAATCACTACGGCAGTCAAAGATTTGTCTGTACTGGAATTGTCCCACCCGGCTTTTGATGATGTGAAAGGCCAGCTTGATATTAATCTGGGCCTCAGTGGTACGGTAGCGCAGCCGGAAATTGATGGGCTTGCCACGCTTCAACAAGGTCAGGTAGCCGTGGTAGATGCCGGCATTATTCTGAAAGAGATTCAGGCCAAGGTCACAGGTAATCTCGATCAGGTTGATTTTGATCTGCAGGCACGTTCCGGCGAGGGCGTTTTGACCGGGGAAGGTCAGTTTCGTCTGACCGAACAAAGCTGGGAACTGGCGACCAGCATTAAGGGCCGTCAGCTTGAGGTGATGAACACGCCGGAAGCCTTGGTTATCGCTGAACCGGATCTCAACATCAGCATCACACCAACATTAACCTTGGTAAAAGGCAAGGTGCATATCCCGCAAGCCGAGCTGGAACCTGCCGAATTCAACACTGCTGTCAGCCCCAGTCGTGATGTTGTGGTGGTGACTGATACACCGGAGAGTCAGCCTGATGCTGTCACTAAAGTCGATGTTACGGTCAGTCTCGGGGATAAGGTCAAACTTCAGGCAATGGGCTTTCAGGGACGGCTGACTGGCGATTTACGTGTGTTTGGTAAAACCAGCGATATTTTGCTGGCCAATGGTGAGATTAAGATTAAAGACGGTACTTATCTGGCGTATGGTCAATTGCTGCATGTGGACGATGGCAGCATCCGTTTTGCCGGCGGTGCGATTGATAATCCGGAATTGGATATCAAGGCGGTGCGTAAAGGCAAAGACTATCAGGCAGGTCTCCATATTCAGGGCCTTGCCTCAGCGCCACAGGCGAATCTGTTTTCCTCCCCCGACATGAGCCAAGACGATGTGTTGTCCTATATTTTGCTAGGCAAACCATTGGCGCAGGCTAGTGCGACGGATGCGGCGATTTTAGCCTCTGCCGCAACAGGCATGGGCTTACAGAATGGGGCGATGCTTGGCGACCAGATTGCCAGTACCTTTGGTCTGGATGAGTTCAGTATTGGTGGTGACAGCGCTGAAAATGCCGCGCTACAGGTGGGTAAATACCTGTCACCAAAGCTATACCTGAGCTACGGCATCGGGGTATTTGAATCAGTTAGTACTGTTGAACTGCGCTATGAATTGAGCAAGATTTGGGCATTAAAGGCCGAGTCGGGTACAGAGAGTGGGGTTGATCTGCTCTATACCTACGAACGCGGCAAGCCGGAAGACAGACAATAAAAAAGCCCTGCGTTGGCAGGGCTTTTTTATGATGCGTATGAGGTTCTAAAGCAGCCAAGAGCTTACTTCTAAACGTCTGCCTCAGTTGGGCATTTAAACGCGGTTTTTCTCTCTGATCTCATCCAACGTTTTGCAGTCAATGCAAAGTGTTGCAGTTGGACGGGCTTCGAGACGGCGGATGCCAATTTCAGTACCGCATGATTCACAGAAACCGTAATCGCCTTTTTCCAGATCGACCAAAGACTCATCGATTTTCTTGATCAGCTTACGTTCACGATCGCGGGTACGTAATTCCAGCGTAAATTCTTCTTCCTGGGTAGCGCGATCATTCGGATCGGGGAAGTTAGCCGCTTCGTCCTGCATGTGGTGAACAGTACGGTCAACTTCTTCACGTAATTGCGCTCTCCATGTCATAAGAATATGACGGAAGTGCTCAATCTGAGCATCGTTCATATATTCTTCGCCATCTTTCTCCTGATACGGAGTGAATCTAGCGTCGACTTGAGTGTTCTCCATGTTGAAACCTCATACTTTCCAAAACCAAGGGCGAATCTATACCAGAACGCCCCTACATGTGCAAAACTAAAATTACATTCTAGCCCATTTTAAACAGTAAAAACGCCAAATGAAGCAATTAAATGCGGTTATTTACGATGTTGGAATTCAGTCTGCTGATTCGGCGGCAGCTGAGGATAGTTTCTCATCAATCGCGCATTCAAAATAGACAGTGATGACAGCAAGAGCGCCTAGTCGATAGCCTGTGTCAGCAATGAATCAATCCGGCTTTTGACAGTGCTGATAATTACGCTAAATTTATGGCAGATAAATGCGGCAGAATGGCATGCTGTTGAAGACTCACAGGGTGTGCTTTGCACTGTTACTGTTCTGTCTCGTACGTGGGTTCAGACTTTGAAGGAGATTCATGAGTAAGCAGATTACTCGTCGTGCAAATGCGATTTCACCATTTCATGTTATGGATATTCTGGCGCAGGCCAAAGCGCTGCAGGCGCAGGGTCGAGATATTATTCATATGGAAGTGGGTGAACCGGACTTTGATACCGCTGCACCTATCATCGACGCTGGCATTCAGGCATTAAAACAAGCCAAAACACATTACACTCCGGCGCTGGGTCTGCCTGAACTGCGTCAGGCTATAGCGGACTGGTATCAGACTTATTACAAGGTCAATGTCTCGGCTAAGCGAGTCGTTGTGACGCCGGGCGCTTCAGGTGCTCTATTACTGGTCATGGGGGCCTTGCTGGAAAAGGAGCAGAAAGTCATGCTCGCTGATCCCGGCTACCCTTGTAACCGCCACTTCGCTCGCTTTGTAGAAGGGCAGGTCAATGCCGTTCCTGTGGGTGCTGAACAGAACTATCAGTTAAGCCCAGATGATATAGCCAGCTATTGGGATGATGAAACCCGCATCGCTTTGCTGGCTTCACCATCGAACCCAACTGGCACTGTACTCAATGAAGCTGAGCTCAGGGCTTTGTCGACGGCAGTAAAACAACGTCAGGGTACCTTGGTTGTTGATGAAATCTATCACGGTCTGACCTACGACAATTTTCACGCTCCGACAGCACTGGCAGTGGATAACGAAGCCTTTGTTATAAATAGTTTTTCCAAGTTCTTTGGTATGACCGGCTGGCGACTTGGCTGGTTGATTGTGCCGGAAGCATACATTGATGTGATGGATAAACTGGCACAGAACCTCTACCTGGCTGCACCGACAATGTCGCAATATGCCGCGCTTGCCGCATTTGAACCGCAGACCTTGGCGATTCTCGAACAACGCAGACAGATATTGGAACAGCGCCGTAATGCTTTATTACCTGCATTGCAGGACTTGGGCTTTCACATACCGGTCACGCCGCGAGGGGCATTTTATCTTTATGCCGACTGCTCAGCGTTTCTGAGTGATGCACTGCCTGACAGTATGGCCTTGTCCCGTTATCTGTTGAATGAAGCCGGTGTGGCGATTACGCCAGGGCTCGATTTCGGTGAGTTTGAAGCGAAAAAACACTGTCGTTTCGCCTACACGACCGATGAAGAACGGTTATTAGAAGCCGTTAATAGAATTTCTAAGGCATTGAAGATATAAATCTAGCGCGTAGAAAAATTGAATAACTAGTCACGGGATAAGAATGAACACCAAACAGAAACTATCACTGATCTTCGTCATTGTCGGTGCTGCTGCATATGCTTATGGTTGGTTAAATACTCCGCCAACTTTGTCATTTTTCGAACTATTGAACATGGAAGAAGCACTTCAGCAGGCATATTACGACAAGGTTAATGTAGCGACCTTGCTGAAATTTTGTGGACTTTTCTTGGTCGGGCTTGGCTTGGTGTCATTTATCGTCATTCGCTCCATAAAAATTCATAAGAGCATTAAATTCAGACTGTGAGTTTGATGGATGTGTTCAGACAATTGGTAAAGGTTGCTGTGATGACTCAAGCATCATTATTGCGAATCGTATGCTTAAACAGGGCGAGTTAGCATGGCACTGTTACCCAAAGCACTCTTTATATCTCACGGCGGTGGGCCATTGCCGTTGCTGGGTGACCCTGGGCATACACAGATGCTGACTTGTCTGCAGCAGATTGCAGCAGCGATTCCAAAGCCAAAAGCCGTAGTCATCATCAGCGCGCATTGGGAATCTGAATTGCCTACCATTACGGCCTCAGCTAACCCCGGCCTTATTTACGACTATTACGGTTTTCCGCCTGAGTCTTACGACATTCAGTACCCCTGTTCAGGTGACCCCTTGCTTGCCCAAAAGCTTGCTGAGCTGCTCGACGCGGCGGGTATTGAAGCGAGGCTGGATTACGATAGGGGGCTGGATCATGGTGTATTTGTGCCGATGAAAATAATGTACCCGGACGCAGATATTCCCTGCGTACAGCTGTCGCTGATGTCGACCTTGGATGAACGTCAGCATATTGCGATAGGCGAGGCACTGATGGGTTTAGAGCAAGAGCAGGTGTTGATCATCGGTTCTGGCTTTTCTTTCCATAACCTCAGGGCATTCTTTAGTGCTGACACTGATCAAGCGCGACAAAATAATCACGACTTTGAAGACTGGCTCGTTGATATCTGCACAAATAAGTCACTTTCTGAAGCTGCCCGTCGGGAGCAACTCGCAAATTGGAATCAAGCACTGGGTGCCCGTTTTTGTCATCCACGCCATGAGCACCTGTTACCACTACACGTTTGCTACGGGGCTGCACAGTCGGTAGCTAAACAGGCTTTTGTTGTCGAGATTCTGAACAAAACCTCGAGTATGTATCTCTGGTAAGTCGAAATTTATCGTCTTGTCTACGGATATTCCTGAACGTTGATGGTTTACTGAACCATTTAAAACCACTCCTGTCACAAGCTTTTGATAAAGCTTGTCAGGCTATGTTAGCTTTATCGGCTGTGTTGAATACCACTGCCAGAGGTGAGGGGCCTGTCGTCAGACGCAGCTTTCAACCTAGAGAAATAAACATTAATAACAACGAGAGGACAGGTGCTTTATGGTGTCTGAAGGATTGAATAATAACAGCCCGTCATGGGCCAGCATTCTGGGTGTGGTCGCGATCATGCTTGGGGTGTTTCTGACTGCTGTTCATAGCAATGAAGCGATGAAACAGATGGTCATCGTTGAACATATGCCAGTCAGTGGCATTATGCCTGAGGCTGATTGTCCAGAGGATGAACTGGAAGAAGAAGGGATCAGCGTGGCTGAGTGTGAATACCTGATTGACCATGTCAAAGGTATCGCCATGTCTGCCCCTGATTGGTTCCCAAGTGCACAGGCGACATTGTCATTAGTCGGCGCTGCACTGGCCTTTGTCTCCATCATTATTGGTGGGGCACTGGTGAACTATACGCCGTGGGCTTCAAAAGCGGCAGTGGCCGTGTTTACGGGCCTGGCAGCGATTGATTTATTGCAGTTTGCGGCGGTCGTTAACACCGGGCCGACGTTACGTGAAGTTTATCTGGGCGGTATTCTGCTGTGGTTTGTCCTGCACCTGATGTTACTGGTCGGTGCGGTTGCGGGCAGACACACTGAAGCCAGCGCCTGAAGACTTTTTTCATTGTGACGAATACTAAAAACGGAAGCTGTTATGCAAAGACAAGGTTTTAATAGAACAGCCGTCATCCTGCACTGGTTATTGGCGGTATCAATCTTCTTCTTATTTATTTCAAGTTGGTGGATGATGGGCTTGCCATTACCTTCACCGGAACTGCAATTTCGCGCGTTCCCATTCCAGTTGCATAAAAACATCGGCATCACACTGGTGATTATTATCTTTATGCTGTTGTACGTGCGCCTCAGGCATCGCCCGGCACCGGTTGATTCCACTCTGATGACACCGTCAATGAATGCATTGTCCATTCTGGTTCATGTGTTGATTTATGGACTGGTACTCGCAGTGTGTGTGACCGGTTACATGTCATCTGCACATACCCGTTGGGATACGGTTTGGTGGTGGAGTATCGAGTTCCCACGCATTGCGGCACCCGATGAGGAAATGAACGAATTTTGGGGTGAGCTGCATACTTATGTAGCCTGGGCGCTTCTCGGTATTGTTGCCGTGCATGTCAGCGGTGCGATTTATCATGCATTCCGCAATGACGGCATAGTTCGTCGTATGATGCGTTGGTAAAGCTAAGCAATATCTGCTGGTAAAGAAATGGGCCCATCGAGGCCCATTTCTTTATGTGTGGCTTGTTGTCTTTATGGCTGTGAAGGCATACTGCCAGCCTGAATTTAATCCAAGGAGTGCTTATGACTATTTCATTGACCCCGTTGTTATCACTGATTGCCGGTATTCTGGTGTTGTTGGTACCGCGACTGCTGAATTATATCGTTGCGTTGTATTTGATTCTTATTGGCGTGGTTGGTTTGTTTGGCGCAAACATCAATATCACACCTTAAGTACACAACATCGGCTTGGTGACTCCTTGCGAGTCACCAGAGTCGTTCAGCTTCGCTTATCCCTTTCACGATGAATTGAGCGATATAATGTAGGCTGATGAATTTTTTCAGACCGTTATGAGTAATCAAGAAGACCTCGACGAAGTGATTTGTGACTGCAGTGGCACCACTCGCGGCAAAATCCTCAGCCTTATCGAACAAGGCATCGTCGATACTGATACAATCTCACGCAAAACCGGCGCTATTTCTGGCTGCGGCTCCTGCGATTGGGATATCGAACAGATTCTGGATGAGGCTATCGCCAAGCTTTAGTTTGGCTCAAGCTTGTTTCAAGTTTTCCAGATAGAGCACGGTTGCGCCTGCAACTGCCGCAGGTATCACCAGAAAGTTCAAAATGGGAATCATCGTTGCCAGCATGGTGGCGCCTCCGAACCCTAGTGCCAGTCCACGATGCTGCCGTAACGTATCTCGCTGTTGTCTAAAGTCGAGCTGATGATTACCCATCGGGTAGTCGTGGTAGTCGAGTGCCAATGTCCAACTGGTAAATAACAGCCACAAGGCAGGGGCGAGCAAGTTTAAGCCCGGTATCCATGATAATAGTAGCAGTGGAATTGCCCAGCGCAACAGATAGCCAAGCTTACGCAGCTCATTCACAATCATTCGGGGACTATCTTTAACCAGCTGTGACCAGGGCATTTCAGCCGGGGGCGAGCCTGATAGTTTATTTTCAACCATCTCAGCAAGAATGCCATTAAACGGGGCGGCCAGGATATTCGCGACAACAGAGAACGTGAAAAACACGATGATCGCCAAAAGCAGAAAGAATAAAGGCCAGACAAGCCACATCAGAATACTTTCCAGCCACACCGGTAACCAATTGGGCATCAGCGCATCAAGCCAGGCACCAAAATTTGTCACACCGAACCAGATGGCCACACTAAATAACAGCGTGTTGATGAACATCGGTAAATAAGCAAAGCGACGCACACCGCGCTGATGAATCAGGCTGAAGCCCTGAATTAGATAACGCGCCCCTTTGATCATGTTTTGCATGTTTGCCTCAGTGTTGTTGTGTTATCTCAGCCATAAAAGTTAGCTGATGGCGTCGATGGCTATGATCACTGATAGGTCTGGCTTCGTCAAAGTGGCCTGGTTAAAGAGATAAACAATCACGATGCGTGATCGGGTGTGGGGAAAAGTGTGTGCAAAGAGACAAGGAGCGGGGATAAGGTGGTACTGAAAGTCTCACTGCCCAGCACCCGAGAGTGCCGGGATCAGTGATTGTTTATTGTTAAGGTAGGTGTACTGGTGTTGGCGGTACCCAGCCTTCTTTACGATGTTCGGCAACGACTGTGGTATAAACACCGCCGCGAACATTAAAAATACCGGTTACGCGCATAAAGCGTGGGTCGCAGGCCGCGACGAGATCGTTCAGAATGGTGTTGGTGACTTTTTCATGGAAAGCACCTTCATCACGATAAGACCAGATATACAGTTTGAAGGACTTCAGTTCGACGCATTTCTGATCGGGTACATATTCCAGCTTAATCGTGGCAAAATCAGGCTGGCCTGTTTTTGGGCACAGGCAAGTGAATTCAGGAGTCTCAATCTGAATGGTATAATCACGCTCTGGCGTGGCATTATCAAAGGTTTCCAACTGTTTGCTTGGTTGAGTGGACATGGACAATCTCAGTTTGACGTAAAACCGCTATTATCTCTTAACTAGAAGATTAAATTAAGTGTTAGAAATCATCGTCCTTACTCTCATCGTCATTGTCGCCTTTATTGTGACCAGTTGGTATGCGCATCAACGCAGCCAGGAACGGGCGCAAGCCTTTGAGCGCGAACTCGATGAGCACCGTGATGATGAAGGCTTTCAACAGCGCTTTGATGCGCTGTTTGAGCAGGAAATGGACGAGCCTGCGATGCAGCAGAGTGCATCAGTCAAGTCAGAGCGTGTAACGGATACACCTGATCTTGAACCGGATTTATTCGATGAAGCAGTGCCATTATCTGAGCAGGTACAGGCTGAATCAGAGCCTGAGATTGCCGAAGCTGAAGCCGACTGGGATATGGTGATTGCTTTTACCATCATGGCGGAATCGGGTAAGGCCTTTACTGGCCGAGCAGTTAAAGCCGCGCTTGAACAGCATGACTTGCGCTTTGGCGATATGCAGATTTATCACAAATATAATACTGGTTCGCGCAAGCAAACCTTGTTCAGTGTTGCCAATATTATTGATCCGGGAACTTTGTTGCCGGATAAGTTTGTTTCTATGACAACGCCGGGCCTGTTGATTTTCGCCCGCCTGCCTGGCCCAGTGAATGGGCTGGCCTTGTTTGATGACCTGCTGGACACTGCACGCGGCATTTCAGAACAACTGGACGCGATCTTGTGCGATGAAACTCGCCAGCCGCTCACCGACGAAGCGCTGGAAGCTTCACGTAGCAAAATCCTTGATTACGAATTCGCCGCACAGGCAGACAATACTTCCTTATCGAATGACTATTAGCACCGAGATTACGCAGCGGGCGGCGACACTGCGAGAATTAATTAATCGCTATAACTACCTCTACTATGTTGCTGATAACCCTGAAGTTCCTGACGCAGAATACGACCGCCTTTTTCGCGAATTACAGCAGTTGGAACGGGACAATCCTCAGCTGTTGACTGCAGACTCACCTACCCAGCGTGTGGGCGGTGAAGCACTGGATAAGTTTGCTGAAGTTGAACATGCGATACCGATGTTGTCCCTGGACAATGTGTTCGATGCTACCGAACTGACTGCCTTCGATAAGCGTGTACGTGAATGGCTTAATACCGATTCAGCGCAAACCTATGCCGCTGAACCCAAGCTGGATGGTTTGGCAATCAGTATTCGTTATGAGAATGGCGTAATGGTGCAGGCAGCGACTCGTGGTGATGGCAGTCGTGGTGAAGATGTGACTGTCAATGTGCGAACTATCAAGTCAGTTCCGTTGACACTGCAGGGAGAGAATATTCCGGCGGTTGTTGAAGTGCGTGGTGAGATTTTTATGCCCAAAGCTGGGTTTGAAAAGCTGAATCAATCACAGCTCGCAAACAATAAAAAAGTGTTCGTTAATCCTCGAAACGCAGCGGCTGGATCGTTACGTCAGCTGGATTCCAAAATTACCGCTCAGCGCCCCTTGGAAATCTATTGTTATGGTCTCGGCTATCTCGAAGGTATGGAACGCCCACCAAGTCATTCCACCGCGATGCAACAGTTGCAGCAGTGGGGCTGTCGGATTTCACCCGAACTGAAAACGGTAACCGGCTTGGATGCTTGTGAAGACTATATTCAGCAACTCGGCGAACGTCGTGACAGCCTGCCGTATGATATTGATGGTGTTGTGTTTAAAGTGGATGACACAGCACTGCAGGAACGACTGGGTTTTGTCTCACGCGCGCCACGCTGGGCTATCGCCTATAAATTCCCAGCACAAGAAGAAATGACCGTTGTCGAAGATATTGAGGTGCAGGTTGGCCGTACTGGTGCCTTAACACCGGTTGCACGCCTTAAACCCGTTTTCGTCGGTGGTGTAACGGTATCGAATGCAACGCTGCACAATGAAGATGAAATCCGCCGTAAGGATGTTCGGATCGGTGATACGGTGATTGTTCGCCGCGCTGGCGATGTGATTCCAGAAGTGGTCAAAGTCATTGCAAGCAAACGCCCTGACACGGTGCGTGAGTTTGTGATGCCTGTTCAATGCCCGGTTTGCGGTTCGGATGTTGAGCGCGAAGAGGGCGAAGCTGTTTCACGTTGCAGTGGTGGTTTGTTCTGCGGTGCGCAGCGCAAAGAAGCGATCATACACTTTGCCTCACGCAAAGCCATGGATATCGATGGTCTCGGCGATAAACTTGTTGAGCAATTAGTCGATGGAGAACTGATTCATGATCCTTCCGATTTATTCCTGCTCACGGCAGAACAATTGGCCAGCCTTGACAGAATGGGGCAGAAGTCGGCGGAGAATCTGGTGAATGCTTTGCAAGCGGCCAAACAAACTCGTTTAACACGCTTTTTGTTTGCACTTGGTATTCGTGAAGTCGGTGAAGCGACAGCACGTTCCCTCGCCATGCACTATCCGGATTTGGACGAACTGATGCAGGCCAGTGCCGAACAATTGGTTGAGATTGAAGATGTCGGTCCGATCGTAGCCAACCATATCGAGACCTTTTTTCATCAGCCTCATAATCGAGAGGTGATTCAACGGCTGCGTGATGTAGGTGTGAACTGGCCACTGGAAGAACAGGCCAGCGCAGACTCGGTGCTGAGTGGGAAAACCATCGTCTTAACCGGTACGCTGCAAACCATGTCTCGCAGCGAAGCCAAGGAAAAGCTGCTGGCACTGGGTGCAAAAGTCGCTGGAAGCGTATCGAAGAAAACCGATTTTGTAGTGGCTGGTAGTGATGCCGGCTCTAAACTCAGCAAGGCCGAATCTCTGGGTGTCTCCGTTGTCGGAGAAGATACCCTGACGGCCTGGTTAACACAGGATTAAGCTATGACAGCTGTTGCTGACGCAATCAAAAAAGTTGCCACCGGCCCGCACCTCAGTAAAGATCTGAGCGAAGACGAAGCCTATGCGGCGACGATGGAAATTTTATCCGGCGAAGCCGATCCGGTCAGAGCCGCGATTTTCTTTATTGCAATGCGCATGAAGCGCGAAACCAATGAAGAAAACCTGGGCATTCTTAAAGCCTTGCAGGCTGTTACCGAACAACAAGCCGTGCCTGTCGATGAACTGTTGATATTTGCTGATCCATACAATGGCTTTAACCGCCATTGTCCGGTCGCCGTATTTTTACCTGCGGTGCTCGCGGCGTCTGGTCTGCCAGCGTTATCTCAGGGCGTGTTTGAAATGGGACCGAAATTCGGTGTGACCCATGCACAGGTGCTGAAACTGGCTGGTTATAACAATGAGCTCTCCGTCACTCAGGCTGCCACCGCGGTATCCAACCCCAACATTGGCTGGGCTTACCTCGATCAGTCGCAGGCCAGCCCGCAGGTCTATGCGCTGGAGACATTACGCACTCAAATGATCAAGCGTCCCAGTGTGGCGACGCTGGAGAAGATGCTGATGCCGCTGAAGGCAAGGTCGAAAACGCATCTTGCTATCGGCTTTGTACATAAAGAATACCCGGCGATACTAGGCTGGCTGGCGCATGCTTTTGGTTACGACTCGGCATTTATTGCTAGGGGGCTGGAAGGTGGCATTGTGCCGACTTTACGTGAAGCATCGAATAATCATCAGATGCTTAATGGCGAACTGCATGCCTGCAATCTGGAGCCGGCAGAGTTTGGCATAGAGCAGGATACCCGCGGCGTCAAAGTTGACGATGAAGTGACTGCTGAACAGACATTAGATGAAGGCTTACAGGCGCTGGCTGGCAAAACAGGCCCTGCCTACGACAGTCTGGTCTATGGCGCGGCTATCGCCTTATGGCATTGTGGCCAGTTTTCATCACAGAGACAGGCCGCCGATCATGTTCGCGCTGTCATTAATCAGGGCAAAGCCAAAGCACTGTTCGAAGCTGGAATTCAGGCATGATTTATCAACAGACTTTGACTTATAACAATGCAGGTCGTGGTACCAGCAATATCACTCAGGATGTACAGCAACTGGTTGCACAGTCAGGCATTAACATTGGTACTTGCCATGTGTTTGTACAGCACACCAGTGCTTCATTAATGCTGTGTGAAAATGCTGACCCGGATGTCAGGCGCGATCTGGAAACCTTTATGCAGCATATTGTGCCGGACGGTGATCCGATGTTCCGTCATCAGGATGAAGGACCGGACGATATGAGTGCACATGTGCGTACCGTGCTGACTAATCCTGATCTCACCGTGCCTGTTAGCGGCGGTCAGTGTGATTTAGGTATCTGGCAGGGTATATATCTTTGGGAACACCGCACGCATCCTCAGCGTCGCCGTGTGATTGTAACGGTACAGGGCGAATAAGATGAGTGAATTTGATTACGAACACCAGGACGACGAAAACTGGCCGGAAGACTGGGAAAATGAAAAGAGTAAAAGCCAGGTCAAACGCGAACTTCTGGCTTTAAGAGATTTAGGCAAACAACTGATTTCATTACCTAAACGCGATCTGGATAAATTGGATTTACCTGAAGATATTTATGATGCGGTATTGAAGGCGCAGTCGATGTCAAAAGGGGCATTGAAACGTCAGACCGGTTTTATTGGCGGTCTGATGGCTGAATATGACCATGAAGAGATTGCCCGCAAACTGGCATTGCTCAAACAACCCCATCAAGGGCAGGTTAAACAGTTTCATCAACTGGAAGAATGGCGTGACCGACTGTTGGAAGACGATGACAGTATCTATGGTGAGCTGATTAATGAATTTGATGAGTTTGATGTTCAGCATACGCGTCAATTGGTCAGAAACGCCCAGCGCGAAGCGAAGCAGAATAAACCACCGAAGTCGGCGCGATTAGTGTTTCAGTATTTGCAGCAGTTACAGCAAAATCAGTGACGCGGTAGTTCAATCACAAAGCTGGCACCACCCAAGTGGCCACGCTCCAGATTGATATTGCCTTCATAGGCCATGATGATATCGCTGACAATCGCCAGCCCCAAGCCTTGACCTTCGGCTTGGGTATCGATGCGATGCCCGCGTTTAATCACAAAGCCTTCGGCGCGGGCAGGGATGCCACTGCCATCATCTTCAACACGAATGCGTACCGTGTCATGGCTGGTTGTGACTATGACGTGTACTTGATGCTTGCCGTACTTATAGGCATTTTCCAGCAGATTGCCGAGTAACTCGTACATATCACCTTCATCAGCGTGGATATAGGCATCACGTTCGATTTCACACTGGCAATGTATGGCCTTGCTCTGATAGACCTTATTGAGACTGCCCACAATCTTGTGGATGATTTCCCCGAGTGACACAGGGGCGAGCAAACTGCTTTTGCCCTCTGTAGACGCACGTTGTAACTGGTAATCGACCAAGGTGCTGATGCGATCCAGTTGTTCATAGCCCGTATCACGTAATTGCTGAAGCCCCGAGCTGTTTTCCAGTTCACCACGAAAGACCGACAGCGGTGTTTTCAGACTGTGAGCCAAATCGGCCAGTGAGTTTTTATAGCGCAGTCGGCGTGACTCTTCATGATCCAGCAGGGCATTGATTCGATAAGTGAGCTGCTTGAGTTCTCGCGGATACTCCTCATTCAAGCGGCGATGTTCGCCGGTCTCAATGGCATGCAGGTCAATCGCAACATCATGTAAGGGACGTAAACTCCAGCGCAGGATAATCCACTGCGCGATCAACAGCATGATGCCGGTGCCGCCCAGCCAGTACCAGAGACTGCGCTGAAAGCCAGCAGTCTGTTCTCGCAGACTTTGCATATCCTCAGCAACATTGATGGTGTAATGAATTTCCTCACCATCCTCTGTTTCCCAGACAATACCAAATGCGAGGTTGAGCAAAGTCAGCCCTGTTTCCATTTCAACCACATGATATTCCTCATGCGAAGGCGCAGGGCTAAAAGGGAGTGCAAGAAAATGACCGATGGCGGAGGGCGATTGCCAGACGATTTTACCGCTACTCGTGATCTGAGCGTAAAGACCTGAATTGGGAATAGAAAATTTGGGTTCAGCGAGATCACTCGAAACGACGAGTTCACCCTGCACGTTCAGATCAGCCGCGGTAAGCAGGGTATAAATATAGTTTTTTAAGCGTTTCTGCTGCTCGGACTCGGCGCTGGCTTCATAAGCATTGTTCAGACTGACCGCAGATAACCCCAAAAACGCCGTCAGAACGAGG
Organism: Methylophaga sp.; assembly: GCA_030148085.1. Lineage (GTDB taxonomy): Bacteria > Pseudomonadota > Gammaproteobacteria > Nitrosococcales > Methylophagaceae > Methylophaga. The sequence continues at coordinate 55,257 of JASBUF010000059.1, forward strand.
CTGACTGCAATTAGCAGTCGGTTGGAAAGGGAGAGTTTAATGACTTTCACGGGGCAGGTTCAAACGATAACCACGACCACGCAGGGTCTCGATGGGGTTTAACTCTTTATCCGGGTCGAGCTTGCTACGCAGGCGTTTAACAAATACTTCGATGACGTTACTGTCGCGATCTTGATCCTGCTCATAAATATGGTCAGTCAGCTCGGTTTTAGAAATTACCTCGCCGGCATGTAACAGCAGGTAATGCAATAAACGGTATTCATAGGCGGTCAGGTCGATAGCCAAGCCATTTTTGGTGACTTGCTGAGTGCTTGGATTCAGACTGATCGGGCCACAGCATAAGGTTGGATTCGCCCAGCCGGAAGCCCGCCGTGCCAATGCATTCAGTCGTGCCAGCAATTCTTCAAAATGGAAAGGTTTGACCAGATAATCATCGGCACCGGATTCCAGCCCTTCGACTTTGTCCTGCCAGCGGCCGCGAGCGGTTAGGATCAAAACTGGATAGTCAAAACCCTGCTCTCGTAGTTGTTGAATCACCTCAATGCCGGAGAGTTTTGGCAGTCCTAGGTCAATGATGGCTACATCGTAGGGGTATTCCGTCGCCATGTAGAGGCCTTCTTCACCATCAGCGACGGCATCAACGGTCAGGTTGTTGTCTTTAAGCTGGCGCGTGATCTGCTCGCGCAGGTGAACTTCGTCTTCAATCAGTAAAACGCGCATGGTTCCTCAGGGCAGAGCGTGACCGGTATCGCGATCAAAGAGGTGCACTTTGACCTTTCCATTATCGTGCAACACCTTAACGCGGAAAATGATTTGAGCACCGCGACGTTGTTCGTCAACAGACAATATTTTGCCATTGGTTTCGACTTTAGCCAGTTCAGCGGCTGTGTGTTTGGTTAAGGGCAGAACGATTTCGTTAATACTGTTTCCCGGCTGTTGTTCATAAGGAATATGCTCATCCGCCAATAGAGAGAGGGGAGCAAGCAAGAGCAACAGCAGTAAAAAACGAAACTTAAACATGGAATAACCTTATTTGTGACAGCCGTATTGTTATCATCCTCGGCCACTAAAGCAAGTCCTGAGTCCCGTAAGGGACATCAGGACTGCATCGGATTAATTTTATTTTTCCGGTTTGACAGCATCCAGAACACCATCTGCCCGTGCCTTGAGGTAGCTATAGATGTTGTCACGTCCCTGCATGACGGTGGGATTTGCCTTCCAGGCTGGCATCATGCCCAGTTGACCAGCCTTGCCTTCAGCAACGGTGTTCATAAACTCTTCATAGGTGATTTTATTGAGACTCACTGTCAGGTCCGGTCCGGCCAGCCCCTGACCGAAGGTACCGTGACAACGGGCGCACCAGTTACGGTACAAAGCAAAGCCTTTGTATGTATCGGCATCGACTTTATTGCCGTTATGCACCGTGTAGGGTTTGGGCTCGGCTTGAGCTGGTAAAGAGGCAAAGTAGGCAAAGCCCAAACCGAGCGCAGCTGCAACCAAGACTTTATTCATTTTATTGGCCTCAATAATAACGACGTTGACGTGGTTCGACGTGAACATCTACCGGAATGAATTTACCTGGATGATGATCCATCACAGTGCTATAGATTTTACCGTGATAACGATATGTGACTTCATAGCCATTAATACGTTGTTCTCGATGTTGACGCTCGACGACACGGCAATGCTCTTCATAGCCATACTCCACATCATGGTTGTGGTGGTTGGCACCCACATCACGGCCAACCGAGCCACCTAACAAGGTACCGGCAATCGTCATGGCTGTTTTACCACTACCACCGCCGAACTGGTTACCTATCACACCGCCGATAATACCGCCGGCGATGGTGCTGGTGTAGGATTGATGGCCGCGTTGATAACGACGGGGCTCTTCCCAGCATTCGCGCTCGGGTGTCGTAACAGTGACTGTGCGGTAAAGTGGCTCAACGTGAGTTACGCGGGCTTTATCACCGTTATCATAATACCGGTTGTCGTCGTGGTAACGGTCTCCCGCCATGGCCGTCGCAGAAACTAGGGTCATTGCAGTAGCAAGACAGATAGGTTTTAGAATGTGTTTCATGACAGCTCTCCTCTGTTGTCAGCTGTTGCCTGCAGATTAGCAAAGCTAAACTGAACCCGAACTGAATGATTTTCACAATTTTTTATAGGTTTTTTGATGATGCTGTGACGCGCCTCACAGGCATAAAATACGCACATGTGATTAACTGTGAAACTTTGTGATACGCATCACATTGCAGCTTAATGCAACGCGCTTCAAACGGGAGTGAGATTGAAGACTTTGAATAGCTTGAATAGGGATGTCCAAGTCGTTGATGAAGAATCAATCGATAATGCACGGCTTCGTCTTCTTATAAGACAGGGCAAAACAGCTATTCTGACGAATTTGCTGATTAGCGCTATTACGGCTGTCTTACTGTACCCCGTGGTGAGTCAGGCGTTTGTTACAGCCTGGTTTAGCCTAGCCATGTTAGTGAATGCAAGCCGTCTCATACTGTGGTGGCAGTTTAAGCAGATTCTGGAAAATCAGACTACGGCTAACCGCAGTGCCTATGAAAATGCCTATGCCATAGCCTTATTTGTCAGTGGTGCAACCTGGGGAGCACTGGCCTGGTGTTTTAGTATTGAGCTGCCATTGCCACAACAAATGGCAATTCCATTGATTGTCTGTGGCATGGCTGCAGGCGCACTTTATTCATACCCCAGCAGTTTGCGTAGTTTTTACGCCTTTGTTGTACCCATGATTTTGCCTGTGAGTCTCAGCATTATTGCAGCAGGACTCGTTGCGGTCGGCTTAACCACACTGGTCTTTCTAGTGGCTATCAGTATTCTGCTGCTGAATCTGCATCAACAGTTGCTGGAAAGCCTTCGCTTACGGGATCAGAACCAAGGGCTTGTCCGCCATCTCTCTGATGTGAATCGCGCACAAACCGAATTATTGGGACAACTTCAGGCCAAGGAAACCTTTTTACGTCACACCTTTGAAGATGCTGGTGTGGCGATGTTATTAATAGACAAGCTGGGCACTATTCTGGATGTCAATAAAGCGGCCTGTGTTTTATTTGGCTATGACAAAAGGGTGATGAAAGGGCGGCGAGCCAATGCTTTGCTTCACCCTGAAGAGAGCGGCGAATTCAGTCCGCAGTTTGATAAACTACTCACCAGCAGCAATCCACAGTGCAGTTTTACACGCCGCTGTATCAATCGTCAGGGTAAGACCTTATGGCTCAGTGCCACTATGTCGGCAGTCAGAAATGAGGCAGCAGAATTAGACTACATCGTGGTGCAAGCTCAGGACATCAGCGAGCAGTACGCCTTAAGTGAGGTATTGCATCACCAGACCCTGCATGATGCCTTGACCGGCCTACCGAATCGGCGGGCGCTGGAGCAGCAGATTCAGTATGTGCTGGATGAACAGCCATCGCAGTCGCATGTGTTGTGTTATCTGGATTTGGATCAGTTCAAACTCGTCAATGACACATGTGGTCACCTCGTCGGCGACGACCTGCTGAAAAAAGTCAGCCAGCTTATTCAGCAAGGGCTGCAGAAAGGGGACTTTCTGGCACGCTTCAGTGGCGATGAATTTGCCATTCTGCTGAAGGATTCTTCGCTCGCAGACACCTATCAACGCCTTGAGGCGTTACTTGATGCCATCCGTCGGATGTCGTATGAGCATGAAGGGGTACTTTTCAAACTGTCAGTTTCCATCGGTGTGGCGGTCTTGTCTGCCGATAGCACACTGGTTGACGTGTTGAAGCAGGCGGACAGTGCCTGTTACGCCGCCAAGGAAATGGGCAGGGACAGACTGCACGTGTTCAGTGAGACGGACATACAATTAGCCCAGCGTACAGGTGAAATGCGGTGGGTTGGTCGTATTCAGCAGGCATTGGATGAAAGCAGGCTGATTTTATATAGTCAAAATATTGTGCCTACTCGGCCAAAAAAACAGCAGCTACCGCATCGTGAACTGCTGATAAGAATGCTCGACGAAGCTGGCAATATTCTGTCGCCCGCTGAATTTCTGCCCGCTGCGGAACGCTATAATCTGGCTGCCTCGATTGATCTATGGACAGTCAGACATGTGCTGGCCGCACTAGATGCCGCACGTGAGCAGGGACGTGATATCAGTGGGGTTTATGCGATCAATTTATCGGGGCAATCGCTTGGTGATGAGCGTTTCTACGCACAAATAGTTCAGCAGATTATTGATGCCCGGCTGGCGTTATCCAATGCTGTGCTGTGTTTTGAGATTACCGAAACTGCAGCTATCACCAATATGCACGCAGCTTTACTGTTTATCAACCAGCTGCGTCAGGTGGGTTGCCAATTTGCGCTTGATGACTTCGGCAGTGGTCTGTCTTCGTTTGCCTACCTGAAACAACTGCCGGTCGATTACATCAAAATTGACGGCATGTTTGTGAAAGATTGCGTGGTTAATTCCGTCAATCTGGAAATTGTGAATTCCATCAATGGTATCGGTCAGGTACTGGGGTTAAAAACAGTGGCAGAGTTCGTAGAAGATGAGGCCACACTTATTTCAATGCGGCATCTTGGTGTTGATTATGTTCAGGGGTATAAGATCGGTGCACCGATACCCTGGTACATTTGAGTTAACACTGCTGCCACTGTTTTTCCAGGCGTTTGGCGCTGATCGGATAGGCGGTTTTTAATTCCTGAGCAAAGACGGAGATGCGGTATTCCTCAAGCATCCAGCGGTATTCGTAAAATGCTTCAGTTTCAATTTTATTTACCTTGCCAATAAACTTTTGCCAGTGCGGTTTGACTTCGGCCATACGCTGCCGATCCTTGGCCGGATCGGTCAACAGCTTGTCGAGTCGGGAGCCGGCAGCCTGACAATAAACAGGCAGACGTTTCAACGCGCTGTCTGGTGTGTCATGAACAAAGCCCTGATACACTAGATAGCCGAGTTGTTCCCTGATATCGTTGACCGCATTAATGGCCGCCAGTGGAATGTTGCTGCCCAGCCGTTTAGCAATCGCATGATACTCAGCCAACGGTGCGGCAATGCTTTGTGCCAACGCAGCAGCGATGCGGATTAAGTCACCTTTGCGCGTATTCAGCCGTGCTTCAAAGGCATCACGACTACGGATTTCATCCTGATTAAGAATAAAACAGCGATCAAAAGCCACATGAATGAGATCGGTTTTAAGCTGCTCACATGGCGTCATTTTGCTATCTGCCTTTTGGCCATATGGCGAGGCAGGAACATTGGCATAATGTAGGCACATCTCTTTGATGCCTGGCAGGTTTTTATTCAGGTATTTCACTGCATCTGCCTGCGCCAGCATAAATAGACGGCGTAGCCCTAAATGACTTAATTGACGTGCCTGAGCGGCCGTATCCATCAGGGTCAGGTCAACACTGTCTTCTTTATCGACTAATGCCGGATAGGCCGTCATTTCCAGACCGTTCTGGTTCAGCATGACTTGTTCCGGTAGCGCGTCGAAGCTCCAGCCGGTCAGCCCTGATTTTTCATAATCGCTATCCGGAATCTGGCGGAAACTGGCCGCCGCTTCACGCGCCCAATTCTCTTTTAACAGGTTAAGATCGCGGCTTTCCTCAAGCAGTTTGCCGTCGTCATCGACCAGTTTGAAGTTCATCTGCAGGTAGAGCGGTAACTCTTCTGTGCGCCAGTCTGCTTCAGTGATTTCGACACCGGTCAACAGCCTCAGACGTTCTGCCAGAGCGGGCAACAATGAACCGGATTCTGGTGACAAGTCTTTGAGGCAGTTATCGGCATACTGCGGAACTGGAATAAAGTGGCGGCGCAGCGATTTGGGCAGAGCCTTGAGCAGGAAAATCACCTTGTCGCGTAACAGACCTGGCACCAGCCATTCATAGCGCTCGGCACTGGTTTGATTCAGTAACGACAAAGGAATGGTTTGAGTAATACCATCGTGCTGCTTACCGGGTTCAAAATGGTATTCCAGTTTGAGTGGAACCCGGTTGACCAGCATCTGATCAGGGTAATAGTCGGCAGTGACATGATCAGCATCATGTTGCATCAACTGTTCTTTGTTCAAAAACAGCAGCTTACTGTCCTTTTTCTCAGCAGTTTTTCGCCATTTTTCAAAACCCGCTCCGTTGATGATGTCATGCGGGATCCGCTCACGGTAGAAGTCGAAAAGCATTTCTTCATCGACCAGCACATCGCGGCGTCGTGATTTTTGTTCCAGTAACTCTATTTCACTGATAAGACGCTGGTTATGACGGAAGAAGGGGGCAGCGCAATTCCAGTCGGCGTTGACCAGTGCTTCACGAATAAAAATTTGATTCGACAGATCACGATCCAACGGGCCGTAATGGATCCGACGCCGTGCCACTATGGGCAGACCATAAAGTGAAACCGATTCAAAGGCGACCACTTGAGCGGGTTTCTTTTCCCAGTGCGGGTCGTGGTACTGACGCTTCACCAAGGTGCCGGCCAAAGGCTCAATCCATTCAGGCTCAATTTTGGCGACGATGCGGCCGTAGAGCTTGCCGGTTTCGACCAGTTCGGCTGCCATCAACCATTTCGGACCTTTTTTATGCAGGCCGGAGCCGGGGAAAATGCCGAGTTTGATATTACGAGCACCAGTGTATTCGAACTTATCAGTTTTAGCCGCGATATGACTTAACAGGCCGCTGAGCAGGGCTTGATGCACCGCCTCATAAGACGCTTCCTGTGAGTTGAATTTCAGCTTTAATTCGACCAGTTGAACATTGAGTTGCTGATGAATATCCTGCCATTCACGAAGACGCAGAAATGACAGGAAGTTATCACGACAGTATTTACGTAGCTTGTTCTGGCTCAGGTGCTTTTTCTTGTCGTGATACAAGTCCCACAGTTTGAGAAAGCCAATAAAGTCGGAACGCTCATCCTTGTATTTAGAATGGGCTTCGTCGGCGGCCTGTTGTTTGTCCATCGGCCGCTCGCGCGGATCCTGAATACTCAGTGCACTGGCAATAATTAGTACTTCTTTAAGGCTGCCCAGTTCACCGGCCATGAGCAGCATACGGGCGATACGTGGATCAATCGGTAACTTTGCCAGTTGGCGGCCGGTTTCCGTAATCTGATGGTGTCGATCCACCGCGCCCAGCTCATCCAACAGGCGATAGCCATCATTGATCATCTTCTGCGGTGGCGGGTTGATGAACGGGAATTTAGCCGGGTCACCCAGTTTGAGCGCCGACATCTGCAAAATGACCGAAGCCAAGTTGGTTCGCAACACTTCCGGGTCGGTAAACGCCGGACGTGCCTTGAAATCATCTTCGTCATAGAGACGAATACAGATACCGGCAGCAACACGACCACAGCGACCCGCACGTTGATTGGCACTGGACTGTGAAATTTTCTCAATTGGCAGTCGTTGAACCTTATTGCGTACACTATAGCGACTGATACGGGCATTGCCCGGATCGACCACGTAGCGGATGCCGGGCACTGTTAACGAGGTTTCCGCAACGTTAGTGGCCAGCACAATACGGCGCTGACCGCCGGTTTTAAATACGCGGTTTTGTTCAGCCGCGGACTGTTTGGCGAACAGCGGTAAGATTTCGGTTTGGGGTGGATGATGTTTTCGCAAAGCTTCGGAAACATCACGAATGTCGCGTTCACCGGCAAGGAAAATAAGTACGTCACCGGGACCTTCTCGGCATAGTTCATCAACGGCAGCAACAATGCCGGATACCATATCGTAGTCGGGTGATTCCTCATCCGGCGTTTGCAGTGGCCGGTAACGCATTTCTACCGGGTAGGTACGTCCACTGACTTCAATAATCGGAGCATTATCAAAGTGTTTGGAAAAGCGTTCTGTATCAATGGTCGCTGACGTAATAATGACTTTCAGATCTGGACGTTTGGGCAGAAGCTGTTTGATATAACCGAGCAGAAAGTCGATATTGAGGCTGCGTTCGTGGGCTTCGTCGATGATCAGTGTGTCGTATTGATTCAGAAAACGGTCATTCTGGGTTTCGGCCAGCAAAATACCGTCAGTCATCAATTTTACATAGCTGCGTTCTGCATTGACTTGGTCATGGAAACGCACTTTGTAACCCACGGTCTGGCCAATTTCAGAATGCAGTTCTTCTGCGATGCGGGTGGCTACGGTGCGGGCCGCAATACGGCGCGGTTGGGTATGGCCAATCAGGCCGGTTACACCGCGGCCGAGTTCCAGACAGATTTTGGGTAATTGTGTGGTCTTACCCGAACCGGTTTCACCACAGAGAATAATGACCTGATTATCCGCGATGGCTTTTTTGATTTCTTCGCGACGTTCGATAACCGGCAAATCGGCATCAAACTCTGGTTTAGGTATGGCCTGACGGCGCTGTTCAGCCCGGTTCACAGAGGCAATGATCTGCTGACTGAGCGTCGCCAGCTTGGCTTCATCCTTATCGTTCTTCAAGGATTGCCAGCGGCGGCTCAGGCGGTGACGATCCACCAGCATGGTGGATTGCAGCAGGGTATCGATATCGGGCTTGGTTTGGCTCACAACAAAAACGCAAAAGCGGCTATTTTACAGCTTCCACGCCAGAGACACAGTATATTTAAAGTCATTCTTGCTGATGCCTTCTTCTGTTGCTGAGTCATATTCATTAAGCAGACCCAGTTTGAGCGCGACGCCTACGTAGCTGTTCAGATCCAGCACCCAGTCGAATGCGGTCAGGTTACGGTATTCACCCATATCACGCAGGCTGGGGTAGAGGTTGTTAGAAAATTCAATTTGCTGATGATCATTCATATCCCATTTTGTTTCAACGCCGATCAGGCCCTCAGGCGTGAACTCTTCGCGTTCCCCGCCGAAGGTCTGGTTAAAACCGAGACCACTTCGGCCGAGCAGCAGCCAGGTGTCAGTTTTGGCAAATTCGTAACCGACACCACCGTTGGCATTAACACGCAGATCCCAGTCCTTGAATTCATCCCAGTCAGTTCGGCCACCGGCGAATTGGAACCAAGGCGTACCCGGCCGCAACCAGTCACGGTTGATGGTGCTGTAGAAACTGTGGTCGGACAATACACCATCCGATTTTGCACGGAAGTAGGCCGTGCGGGACGAAATACGGGTGTAATCGGTGTCGAAGTCAGCACTAAACCCCAGATTAACCTGGTGGTTGCGTGATTTACCGGCGCTGCCGGCAAGGCCCAGATCAAAACGACGTTTCCAGTGGGTTAATATGCCAGTGCCAAACAGGCCGTTATCCTCAATTTCTGCGACTTCAGGCTCACTGACAGTAGTTGTTGCTGCGGCGCTCTGAACAGTCTCACTCACGGCCTCATCTGTGGCGACAACAGTCATTACCTGACTCTTGTTAATACTGAGTTCACCCAGCACTGGGTGTTGAACAATATAGTGGCTGTCAGTTTCCTTGCTGAGTTCAGCGGTTAGGGCATCACCATTGATAAGTTCTAGACGGGTTTGCACGGCCTCAGCGCTGACCGGCAGTAACGACAGACTGAATAGCAATAGTGCCGGGATAAAAACTTTATTAACAGACACGTATAAGTTCCTGTAAAAGAAATAAAAAAGGCAGCGCCGATTGGCGCTGCCCGCGAATTATACATGAGAGAAATTGAAAAAAATCAGCAGTCGTTATTATTTATTTCACCATCAGGCATGGTGGTGTTGCAGTACAAAATACCGCGCATTTGTGTCCCTTCAATATTGGCACCGGTTAAGTCGGCATCGCGCAGATCAGCAAAAATCATCTGACTGCCGCTGAGATTGGCACCTTTCAGGTTGGCACCATTTAATTCCGCATAATCCATTAGCGAGTTGGAAATATCAGCGCCTTCCAGATTCGCCCCCTGCATCCGTGAATGGGTCAACCAGACACCAACCAGTTTAGCCTTGCTTAGGTTGATACCTTTGAGGTTGGCTTCACTCATATCGGCACCACTGAGATCGTGACCACTCAATTCAGCGTCACTGAGGTTGCAGAAATTACACTGGCGGGTTTCAAGTAAGCGGTCGAGATAGACTTTATCGTAGGCGGCGGCGCTGCCTGCGATAACAAGACCGAGAATCAGAAGGGCTTTATTCATTGGGTTCTCCTGCTATGCCTGAGAGGGCCATTGTCCGTGGAAAAACTGTTGGTCTAATGGACGTCGCTGGCGCGGTTTAAGTTCCCGCTCCATTTGTTCCTCATTCAGGCTGTCCAGCGGTGCAGGGTGCCCAATCGCAATCATCGCCCACATATTAAGGTTATCCGGCAAGGCAAAGTGCTGACGCATTTTGTCGGCGTCGAAGCCACCCATCTGATGACTGACCAGGCCCATTGCTGTTGCTTGCAGACAGAGGCTGATACTGGCTGCGCCCGAGTCATAGCCATTCCAGCGATTAGGCTTTCCGTTATGTTCAAACTCCGGAACAGAGGCAGCAAGGATGAGAATGGGCGCATTTTTAGCCCAGTCCTGATTGCCTGGAGACAAGGCATCCAAGGCTTTTTCCCACGCGGCTTTATTCGTGAATTTATTACAGATCAAATAACGCCAGGGGGCATCGCCGTAGCAGGAGGGTGCCCAGCGGGCGGCTTCGGTTAACGCGGTAATTTGCTCGGCAGTCACTTCAACTGTCGGGTCGTAGGCGCGACCACTCCAGCGCTCTGCCAAAACGTGTTCTATCGCTTGTTCAGTGTCAGCCGGTTTTTGAATCATGAGCTTACCTAGGAAGTTGAATCGAAGGTTCTTTTGCAGCGCGGTAGAAAGCACCGATATTGCCAATGATCATGACCAGTTCGGCATTGCTCCGCTGCGCAATCTCTTCCAGCATGGCTTTACGTTCTGCGCGTTCTTGCCCACTGATACGGACTTTAATCAGCTCATGATGATTAAGCGCATTATCGATTTCAGCGACAACGTTGTCAGTCAGTCCACTGTTACCAACCATCACTACCGGTTTGAGTGAGTGCGCCAATTCTTTAAGGTAGCGCTTTTGTTTATTCGTCACTGCCATGAAATGAGTTACCTGTTTAAAATATACGGAGTATAACAGGAACCCAATATGGCTAAACAACACAAGTTCACGGTCACCGCGGCACGGGGCATGCTGCCGCTGCTGGCAGACGAACTCAAGCATCTCGGCATCAAACAGTTCAAACAGGAACAAGGCAATATTCGCTTTACCGGGCAATTAGAAGACGCATACAAAGTCTGTCTCTGGTCGCGGGTAGCAATCCGTGTGTTAATGCCGCTGGCGACGGTTCCTGCTAATGATCCAGAACAGTTGTATGACAGTGTCAAAGCCATGCCATGGGAAGAGCACCTCAATGGTGAAGAGGGAACACTAGCAGTCGACTTCAACAGCTTTCGCTCCAAAATCAAGCACAGCCAATACGGTGCACAAAAAGTGAAAGACGCTATCGTTGATCGGTTTCGCGAGATGACCGGCATGCGTCCATCCGTGGATTTGTATCAGCCGGATATTCGGGTCAATGTTTATCTGCGCCACAATCAAGCCACTATCAGTCTGGATCTCTCAGGTGAAAGTCTGCATCGTCGTGGATACCGTGCCCGTAATACGACAGCGCCTCTGAAAGAACATCTCGCTGCTGCTATTTTGCTCAGCGCGGAATGGCCACAACAGGCCAGACAGGGCAGAGCGTTGCTCGATCCGATGTGCGGTTCCGGTACCTTTCTGATTGAAGCGGCGATGATAGCGGCGGATATTGCTCCGGGTATTTTGCGTGACTATTTTGGTTTCAGCTTCTGGAAACAGCATGATCGTGAAGCCTGGAAACGCCTGAAAGCGGATGCTGAGCGCCGTCGACAGGCTGGCTTATCCCGCCTGCCTGTGATTGTAGGGGGCGATGCTGATCCACAAGCCACTGAAGCGGCACGTGCCAATATTGCTGAAGCGGGTCTTGCTGAGTGGATACAGGTGCATGATCGTCGCTTGCAGGACTGGCCAGCTGTGGCTGACAGTCTGCCTAGAGCGGGTTTACTGGTCTGTAATCCGCCTTACGGTGAGCGTATGGGCGATGTCGATACCTTACATAATTTGTATGAAAAACTTGGCGATATCGTTCGAGGCTCGCTACCGGGCTGGCGTACTGCACTCATCACTGATAACGCACAACTGGGTAAGTTTACTGGCCTGACACTCTTCGACAGCGTGCCATTTGATAACGGACCGATTGCCTGTGATGTGCTGTTTTATCGCGCACCGAAGCCCGTTCGTGCTGACGAGATGTCATCAACGAGTGAAACGCTGCCTGCTGACAAAGTTACGGAAGTGGAGCAGATAGACATCAGTGAACAAGGTCGCATGTTTGAAAACCGACTGAAAAAGAACCTCAAACACCTGACGAAATGGGCACGTAAGAACAATATCAGCTGCTACCGAATCTATGATGCAGATTTACCGGACTATGCGCTGGCGATTGATCTCTATGATGATCAGGTGCATGTGCAGGAATACGCGCCGCCCAAGCAGATCGATGCACAAAAAGCGGTAGAACGTCTCAAGGAAGCGATGCAGATCATTCCTGATGTATTGGAGGTTCCGGCGGCCAACGTCGCACTGAAAGTGCGTCAGAAACAGCGTGGACTAAATCAGTATGAAGCGCAGGCTGCGCAGAATCAGCGGATTCAGGTGCAGGAAAATGGCCTTAAGTTCTGGGTCAATCTGAAAGATTATCTGGATACCGGTCTGTTTCTTGATCACCGAGATACCCGCCATATGCTGATGTCACAGGCGGCAGGTAAGGATTTTCTCAATTTGTTCTCATACACCAGCTCGGCCAGCGTTTATGCTGCGGCGGGCAATGCGAAATCTACTACTAGCGTGGATATGTCGAACACCTACCTGAACTGGTCTCGTGACAATATGCAATTGAATGGTTTTGACGGTGAGCAGCACCAGTTTATCCGCGCCAACTGTCTGGAATGGCTACAGGCAGCACAGCAGGAACCACGACGTTACGATCTGATCTTCCTTGATCCACCGACGTTCTCGAATTCGAGCCGTATGGAAGGAGTGTTTGATATCCAGCGCGATCACCCGAGCCTGATTCGCATGGCTGGGCAGTTGCTGAAAGACAAGGGGCAGCTGGTGTTTTCGACCAACCGCCGTGATTTCAAAATGGTGGAAGCTGAGTTCGAGGGGCTACGCCTGACTGATATCAGCTCACAGACAATACCAAGGGACTTTGATCGCAATCGCAAAATCCATTATTGCTGGTTGATTGAAAAGCTCTAGTTAGCCTGACATTAAATTGTCATGCGGTGACAGTAGGCTATGCCTGATTTATTTATAAAGCAGGGCAGCTATGTCATCACATTCACACCGTCAGCACTTTAATAGTCTGGAAGAGTGGCGTTTGTACGGGCCAGATTTGGGAGAGGAATACTTCCCTAAATTTACTACGCCAACGCAAACCTTTCAGCAATGGCTGCAGGAAAACCCGGAAGGTTATGTGAACTCAGTCCATGACTGAGTTCAGAACTCGCTGAGTGTCGTTTTAATATCTTGCCACAGCTGGGCATAAGCCCGGCTGACCGCTGAGGCTTTATCAAAAGCAGGTAGCGGTGCGCGGTGGTCGCCCATACGCTCAACCACAGCCGCATACGGAATGGATGTGGTCAGACCGTTTTTCAGCATTTTCGGTGGGTGTGCCAGCATAACCCGGTGCAAGCTGCGCCGGCGATCCACCATGGTAAAAAACGCATGCAAACGCTTGGCTTTGAGCTTGTTTTCTTTAAAGAAATCGCGGGTTTGTTCAAAAGTACGCAGTGACAGATGAGTCGGAATGATTGGCAGATACAATGAATCTGCAGTTTCAAAAATCTGCTCTGTCAGTACGGAAAAACTGGGTGGACAGTCCAAAATGACTAAGCCGTAATTTTCGCCAAACGGTTCGACCAGTTTGGTGATGAGGTTACGTTTACCCTGTTCATTCTGTTGCGCCAGCTGTTGGTCCAGATGACGCAGAGAAAAGTCCGAGGGAATGATATCCAGATTGGCGTAATCAGTGCTTTTCACCAACTCTCCAATCGGGGTTTTGCCATTTAGAATTTTTTTCGGCGCTGTTTTGGTTTTCGCCTTACTGTTGAGTAGCCAAGACGCTGCACCCTGCGGGTCCAAATCCCAGAGCAGGGTGGGTATGCCTTCATTGGCAGCATGCCAGGCAATATTCACTGCCGACGTGGTTTTACCCACACCACCCTTGAGGTTGAAAAAGGCAATGGTTTCCATAGTGCGGACTTAGAAGGTCTTGGCCATTTTTTCCAGCAAAGCCTGCTGCGCTGCGATGGGTGTGTCGGTGTCCGGGCATTCAACGCGGTGATAACGACCATCGGAGGTCAAAATCCACGCCTGACTATTGTCTTCCAGGTAGGTTTCTAAATCCTCGATAATTCGTTGACGCAGCTTCTTCGACTCAATCGGGAAACAGGTTTCAACACGACGCAAAAGATTTCGCTTCATCAAGTCAGCGCTACCGGCCCAGATCTCCTGCTCACCACCATTTTCGAAAAAGAAGACACGGGTGTGTTCAAGAAAACGACCAATAATACTGCGCACGTGAATGGTTTCAGAGAGACCTTCCACGCCCGGTTTCAGACAGCAGATACCGCGCACGATCAGATCAATTTTGACACCGGCCATGGAAGCCCGGTACAGCGCCTGAATCATTTCCTGTTCCACCACGGCATTCACTTTAAAGATAATACGTGCTGGGCGGCCCGCTTCAGCATGTTCGATTTCACGTTCGATTTTCTTGATAAGCCCCTCATGCAGGGTGAACGGTGCCTGCAGGAGTTTATGCATCTGCGGAATCCGACCCAGACTGGTGAGTTGAATAAACAGATTATTCACGTCTTCACCGATTTGTTTGTCTGAGGTCAGCAGGCCATAGTCGGTATAAACGCGTGCTGTGCCTGGATGATAGTTACCAGTACCGAGGTGAACATAACGGCGTAGTTTGCTGTTTTCACGGCGCAGAATCAGCAGCATCTTGGCATGGGTTTTATAACCCACGATGCCATACACCACATGGGCACCGGCTTCCTGCAGTCTGGCCGCCAGCGCAACGTTGGCCTCTTCATCGAAACGCGCCCGTAGTTCGATAACCACTGTAACTTCTTTACCGGCCTGGGCCGCTAACACCAGGGCATCGACAATCGGAGATTTGGCACCAGTACGGTATAAGGTCTGTTTAATGGCCAGAACATGACTATCGGCAGCAGCCTGGCGCAGCATATCGATAAGTGGTGTGAATGACTGGTAGGGGTGGTGCAGCAACATATCCTGCTTACGCAGTGTGGCAAAAATATCCACATCTGGCGTCAGCCCATCAGGGCGACCCTGGGTAAAGGGTTTGAATTTCAGATCCGGACGGTCCACCAGTGAGCAGACAGCCTGAATCCGGCTCAGATTAACCGGTCCGTTAACCAAATAGACGTTGTCACGTTCCATCGCACATTCGTTGCGCAGGAACTCAACCATGTCTTCAGGGCAGTTATGTGCAATTTCGAGTCGAACTTCGTCACCGTAATTACGCTGGGTCAATTCATCAGCAATCGTGGCGAGCAGATCGCTGGTTTCTTCGGTATCAATGGCGAGATCACTGTTACGGGTTACGCGGAACTGGTAGCAACCCTTGACCTTCATACCAAAGAACAGATCTTCAGCAAAGGCGTGGATGATAGATGATAGGAAGACAAACTTGTATTCGCCCGGTTGACACAGCTCTTCAGGAAACTGAATGACGCGTGGCAAGGCTCGAGGTGCCTGCAGGATCGCGTAGCCACGGTCGCGACCAAAAGCGTCCTTACCAACCAATGAAACGATAAAGTTCAAACTCTTGTTGAGCAGGCGTGGGAAGGGATGCGCAGAGTCGAGTCCCATCGGGCTCAGAATCGGCAGGATTTCTTCCTGGAAGTAGTTTTGCAGCCATTTGCTGTGTTCATCACTCCACTGCGAACGGGGCAGCACACGGATCGACTCTTCTTCCAGTAACGGCAGTAAAACTTCATTCATGATGCGGTATTGTTCTTCAACCAGCTCATGTGCACGCTGACTGATGAGTTTCAGGCATTCATGAGCGGTTACTTGATCCGCTTCAATATAAGGATCGCCGATTTCCAGTTGTTGGATCAGGCCGGCGACTCGGACTTCAAAAAACTCATCCAGATTGGTGCTGGAAATGCACAGGTAGTTCAGCCGCTCAAGCAACGGCACGCTGGGATCCAGCGCCTGCTGTAATACCCGCCAGTTAAATTCAAGCAGGCTCAACTCACGATTGATGTAGAGTTCCGGGTTATTGAGATCAATGGTTTGTTCTTGTTTCATAAATCCTTGCGGCGTCAGAGCGCAGTAATCCTTGTTAGCCTAGGCTGCTTGTGTGACAGCAATATGACCGCTAAGTTACCAGCGGTACTTGTTATACATGTCCGGATTGGCCCAGAAACGACTATTGAGCCAGTCCCTTTTGGGTTGGTAGTTTTCAATCGCATAACTGAAAATTTGCAGCCCGTCTTCGGTACCACCGATATGTCGAAACCCCATCGCCAGATAGTCAGTCAGTTGCCAGCCCTGGGTTTTCGCAATCTCTGGGTGACTGATTAATAGCACATGCGGCGCGTAGCGATTTTTAATCATGCCCAACCATTGCTCTGCCGCGGTTTTATCCAATGACTCCGTTAGATGACTGATAACGGCCAGATCGACAGGGGATAGAGTCTGGAGCTGTTGTTGACTGAACGGTGTCGTCAGGTGCTGCAATTTAGTATCATTATCTATTTGCAGACACATTGCCGCTGTATCGCCGGCTGTCAAAATCGACTGAGGGTTGAATTGACGGACAAACGGCGCCAGCAGGCTGAATAGGGCAACTGAATTGGTCATGATAGAACAGGATAAAACATCTGTTGAATTCTGGAAACATAAACGCCTGAGCGAGATGACTCACGACGAATGGGAGAGTCTCTGCGATGGCTGTGCCCGTTGTTGTCTGCATAAACTCGAAGATGAAGATGACGGCCGTATGTACTACACCGCGGCAGCCTGCTCTTTACTCGATATCAACAGCTGCCGCTGCAAGGATTACAACAATCGTCTGAGTATCGTGCCGGAATGTCTTCAGCTCAGCATTAAAAACGCCCATTATTTTGACTGGCTGCCATCGACCTGCGCTTATCGTTTGTTGGCCGAAGGCGAGCCCTTACCTGAATGGCATCCACTGATAACCGGGGATCCGGAAAGCGTACACAAAGCCGGAATCTCCGTTCGTCATATTGCCAAACCAGAAGACGAGATCGACGATCTCACCGAGGCGGTGATTAAGCTTATCCACGAACCCGATCCAGATACATGACGCCTGAAGAAAGTCGCGACTTTACTGCCAGACTGGAGCAGGCAGCAGTATTGCTGCTGGAGCTTGAGATCTATAGGAAACCAGATGACCTGGCGCGCCGTTTTGGTCTGCCATTACCCGTCGTGCGTTACTGGTGGCGACAAACCGATGAAGAGACCCATCCGGTCGATCAGACACAATTATCGCCACGTGAAGTGAAAAACATTCGCAAGGCCACCCAGACACTGGAAGGCTGGGAAAAAATCAAACGTTATCGTCCACCTTGTGGTGCCAAACTGCCCGGAGGTAAACGTTGCAAACGTTCTGTTGCCATTCGTCCACCGGAAGCCTGGGGAATGGGGGCGTTGGCAACGCGCTGCCGCTTGCATGGAGGCCTATCCAAACGCATGTCAAAAAAATTAACAGACGAAGACGATGTGATGTAACCTAGGACGCAACATTCTTATTCATCATCGAGTTGACTGCGACCTAAATGATTGCGAATACGGAAGTTCTAAAACGTCTAGCCGACCTCTGCCATGCTGCTGAAACTGGCACCTTTTTTATCACCACCACAGACAATAAGGCCTGCCACATACTGGTTGAAACAGGGCGTATTACAGCCTTGTCCTATGGTGCTCACCGTGGACAGTGCGTGGTAGCTGAGCTTCCTTTTATAAAAATCGAGCGATTTTCATTTAAACAAAACATGAAAATGCCATTGACCAGCCGCTCTTTTGTCGACGAGGGTGTGAATGTGCTTGAGTCATTGGGGTTGCATCATATAGATAGCCAGCATGAAACCAAACGTGTTTATCGTGGTGTTGAAATTGAAGAAACACGAGTGATCCCCACACTAAAAAAAGCCAGTAACGAAGTAACACACAAAAAACCAGCCCGTATGTACCGCGGACGCGTCGTTGACGACTGACAATGATCGAATCTGAGAGCTAAAATCGGTATCATACCGGTCACTTTTCTTAGGTAAGCTAATTTCATGGCAAACTCTACCACTGCATTCAATCAGGGACTGTGTGCTTTTCTTGACCAGTCGCCAACGCCGTATCATGCGGTAGCCACGATGAAGAGCCTGCTTATGGAGCAGGGCTTTAGTGCATTATCAGAAGCTGATATCTGGGGAACATTGCCTGCCGGTCGTTACTTTGTCACGCGTAATGATTCCTCCATCATTGCTTTTGTGTTGGCTGATGGCGAACTTGCTGAAAACGGCATTTATATGGTGGGCGCCCATACCGATAGCCCATGCCTGAAGGTCAAACCCAAACCGGAAAAAGTTCGTCAGACACTACTTCAACTGGGGGTTGAAGTCTATGGCGGTGCGCTACTTAACCCGTGGTTTGATCGCGATTTGTCGATGGCTGGCCGCGTCAGCTATGAAGATAAGCAGGGTCAGATTCGTCAGACTTTAGTAAATTTCCACGCGCCAGTAGCGGTGATTCCGAGCCTTGCGATTCACCTTGATCGCGAAGTGAATCAAAACCGCAGCATTAATCCTCAGCAGCACCTGCCACCCGTACTGTGTCAGCTGGAAGATGGCGATAAACTCGATTTCAGAGCTTTGTTGGAACAGCAATGCCGCCAGCAACATCCGGATTTAGATGTCGGCAAAGTGCTGGATTATGAAATCAGCTTCTATGACACGCAAAAAGCGGCAGTAACCGGACTTTCCGGTGACTTTATCAGCAGCGCACGTCTGGATAACCTACTCAGCTGTTATGTGGGCTTGCAGTCATTACTGGCGGCAGAAGGCAAACGTTCAGCGTTACTGGTTTGTAATGATCATGAAGAAGTCGGCAGTCAGTCCAGCAGTGGTGCACAAGGGACGTTCCTGCAATCGGTATTGCAGCGACTGACGCAAACACAGGAAAACTACCAGCGCATGATGGAACGCTCGATGCTGATTTCGGCAGACAATGCGCATGCGATTCATCCGAACTATCCGGATCGCCATGATGCTGATCATGGCCCGATTTTGAATCGTGGCCCTGTGATTAAAACCAATGCCAACCAGCGCTATGCCACGAACAGTGAAACCAGTGCGGTGTTTCGTCAGCTATGCGAACAGCATGATGTGCCGGTGCAGGACTTTGTGGTGCGAACCGACATGGCCTGTGGCAGTACCATTGGTCCGATTACCGCATCAACTTTAGGCATACGGACACTTGATATTGGTGTGCCGACCTTTGGCATGCACTCCATCCGCGAAATGGCGGGTAGCCGAGATGCTGACATGCTGTGCCGGGTGTTAACCGCGTTTTACAACTACACAAACTAAGAGGAAAGCAATCTAAATGGCTGAAACTGTTGATGAATTGACCGTCGAGTATTTCGAAGGCGAACAAATGACCGTGAAAGAACTGGATAAGGTCATTTTAACCAAAGGTGCATGGGCTACCGTCATGTTCCGTTATCAGGATCTGGATCGTAAAAGTGGTGATTTTGGCCCAGATAAATACACGATTCGTCGTTATCAGAAACGCAATGGCGAATACAGCCAGCGCTCTAAATTCAACATCTCCAGCCGTGATCAGGCAGAGCAAATCGTCGCAGCATTGACCAAGTGGACGAATGAATAAAAGTTTGCTGACTAATCTCACCGCTGCCTTATTGGTAGTGTTGGGATGGTTACTTGATGAACCTTATCGTCAGGCCGTACTCAGCACTGGCCTGTTTGCATTGGCTGGCGGTGTGACCAACTGGATGGCGATTCATATGCTGTTCGAAAAAGTCCCGGGACTGTATGGTTCTGGTGTCATTGCAGCACGCTTTGATGAGTTCAAAGCGGGGATCCGTGAACTGGTGATGTCACAGTTCTTTAGCAAGGACAACGTCGATCGTTTTCTGAGCGATATGGTGGCGGATAATGCCGACCATCAGCTGGATTTCACCGATGTGATTGAAACCACCGATCTGGCGCCAGCCTATGACAGCCTGGTAGATACTATTATGGAATCTTCATTTGGCAGTATGTTGTCGATGTTTGGTGGCAAAGGGGCGTTGGAGCCGCTGAAACAGCCGTTTATCGACAAAATGCGTGTGTCCTTGAACGATATGGCCCACAGTGATTCTTTTCAGAGTAGCGTCAAAGCCAAACTCAGCAGTATCAGCGTGTTTGATGATATCCATCTGCATATCGAACATATCGTGCAGTCGCGTCTGGATGAACTGACACCGGAGATGGTGAAAGAGATCATTCAAACCATGATCCGTGCTCATCTGGGCTGGCTGGTCGTCTGGGGTGGAGTATTTGGTGGCTTGATTGGTCTCGCTGCCAGCTTTCTACCTGTCTAATGAGCATTTCCTGCCCACTGTGCCGTCATCAGGCGGCGCTGTTTTACGATTTCAAACAGCGGCTCTATTACCAGTGTGGTTTTTGCTCTGCGATAATTAAAGACCCGTCTGCTTGGCCGGATAGAGAAACGGAAAAAAGCCGTTATCTCGAACACCTCAATCAGGTTGACGATACGCGCTTTCATCATTTCGTATCGCCAATAACGGATTGGGTTAAGCAACACTTTTCTGCTGATGCCCGAGGACTGGACTTTGGCGCCGGTCATGCGCCGGTGATTAGTCATGTGCTGCAGCAGGCGGGCTACAACATAAAACCGTATGATCCGCTGTTCTTCGATAAGCCTGAGTTACTGCAGCAAACCTATGACTATATTTGCAGTTGTGAAGTTATCGAGCACTTTCACAAGCCAGCAGACAGCTTTGCCTTGTTACGCTCTTTGCTAAACCCAGGCTGCAGTTTGCTCTGTATGACCGAGCTGTATCACCAAGGCATCGATTTTCATGCTTGGAACTACAAAAACGACCCGACCCACGTCTTTATATATCACCGCAACACTATCAGCTATATTGCTGATGATTATGGTTTTTCATCCTTTTCTATAGGTGGGCGTTTTATACAGTTCAGCGCTTAATAGCCGCTGAACTGTTGTTTGATTGCGGGCAGTTCCTCAGCAGGTAAGCTGATGGTAACTCTGACTTTATCGGTGAACTGTTGGTCAATGATCTGACCACGAATTTGTTTGAGTTGATACTCCAGCAGTTGCAATTGTGGGTAGTCGATCTCCAGTGTGAGTTGCGCCATTTCTACCCAAGGCACCAGTTTTGCGGCAGCAATCGCTTCTTTGGCAGCTGTGCCATAAGCGCGGGTAAGGCCACCCGTGCCAAGTTTTACCCCACCAAAATAACGGATTACACCGACAACCACATTGATCAACGATTCGCCCTCTAGTGGTGCCAAAATTGGGCGTCCGGCAGTGCCTGATGGTTCGCCACCATCATGAAAACGTTCGGTAATAAACCCTTCCGGTTGGCGAATACGCCAGGCAAAGGCGAGATGGTTCGCGCCCTGATGTTGTCTTGCCAATAGCCCTAACTGACGCAAGGCTTCATCTTCAGACTGGCAGGGCATAATGGCACCAATGAAGCGTGATTTCTTAATTTCGTATTCGACTGCCGTGGTGTCGGTGACGATGTTGAACTGAGATGCCATGATGTCAACTATAGGAAAAAAACAGCCAACAATTTAACATATCGTCCCACCACACAAGCGCAAAGCAGGAAAATGACCATGACTGCAATTACTGTAGAGCACAATCCGGATCAATCCAGACTGACTGAGCTGGGTGTCTATGCCTGGCCTATCTGGGAGAAAGAAGCCTCTGAGTTCCCTTGGCATTATGATGACAAGGAAACCGCTTATATTCTTGAAGGTGAAGTGGTCGTGACAGCTGCTGATGGCAGTGAATCAGCAGTGATTAAGGCTGGTGATTTAGTGACCTTTGCTGCCGGTTTCAGTTGCCACTGGCACATCAAACACGATTTACGTAAACATTATCAATTCGGCTAAACGCCGGGGAAAAACATTGTCAGAGATTGAATTTATTACTGGCCAACGTTGGGTCAGTAACACCGAAGCCGAGTTGGGTCTCGGTATTGTTAAAGAAGCAAGCGGACGACGGTTAGAAGTCTTTTTCCCCGCCGTCGGTGAAAGTCGCTTTTATGCCGCCGATAATGCACCACTGAGTCGGGTTATTTATTCTGTGGGTGAACAGGTTCAGACACAGGAACAGCTGAGCTTTACCATTTCCGCAGTGCAACCCTTCAACGGTTGTTTCATTTATCAAGGTGAATGCGCAGACGGTAACGATGTCAGTTTCCACGAGATGGATCTCGATAGCCGCGTACATTTCAATCAACCGCAGGATCGCCTGTTCGCCGGCCAGGTTGATAAAAATAGTCAGTTTGAACTGCGTGCAAAAACCTTAGCCTACCAGCATGAACTCTACAGTTCGCCGGTGTTCGGCTTGCTTGGCGCACGCGTACAACTTTTGCCGCACCAGCTTTATATCGCCCGCGAAGTCTCGCAGCGTTATGCGCCCAGAGTGTTGCTGGCCGATGAGGTGGGCTTGGGTAAAACCATTGAAGCGGGTCTGATTTTGCATCAGAAAGTGCTTTCTGGTGAAGCGAAGCGGGCTTTAGTCGTTGTGCCCGATGCTCTGCAGCATCAGTGGTTAGTTGAGATGCTGCGCCGCTTTAACCTGTCTTTTACGCTGATCGATAATGATCGTCACGAAGCCCTGACCGAGCTCAATGAGGGTAACCCCTACGATAGCGCTCAACTGGTGTTGACCGGACTCAATGAGCTCATGCAACACCCTCACATGCAGGATGATCTGCTCTCGGCTGACTGGGACATGCTGATTGTCGATGAAGCCCATCACCTATATTGGACAGAACAGCAAGCCAGTGAAGAGTACCGGCTGATTGAGCAACTGGCAGCACAGGTGCCGTCGTTGTTATTGCTGACAGCTACGCCTGAACAGCTCGGTGTGGACAGCCATTTCGCCCGTTTACGCTTGTTGGATGCGGATAAATTCCACGACCTTGCCGCATTCAGAGCACAGGAGGCAGCGTATCAGCCTGTCTCCGAACTAATAGAGCAACTGGATGCATTGACAAGTTCCGCGGAGCTGGCAAACTCGGCATTAACGAGTCAACTGACTTCATTTCTGAATGAAGATGTGATGACAGCACTTAAGCAGGATGAGACGTTCGAAACAGCCAAACAACAGGCCATTCGTCAATTACTTGATCATCACGGTACTGGCCGGGTCTTATTCAGAAATACGCGTGACGTAGTCAAAGGTTTTCCAACCCGTGTGCTGCATAGCTATCCGCTTAAGACTGACACTCCAATGCATGGTGAGGCAGCTATCTGGCCAGAAGCACTTTGGGGTGATGATTGGCTGCAACAGGACGCACGTGTCAGTTGGCTGATCGACTTCCTCAAACAGAATCGCAGTCAGAAAGTGCTGCTGATTTGCGCGCAGGCTGACACCGCTATGGCGCTGGATACCTTCCTTAGTGTTCAGCACGGTGTAAGATGCTCTGCCTTCCATGAGCAGATGAGTCTGGTCAACCGCGATCGTGCCGCAGCCTTTTTTGCCGATGATGAAGAGGGCGCACAGTTACTAATCTGTTCAGAAATCGGTAGTGAAGGGCGTAACTTCCAGTTTTGTCAGAATCTGGTTTTATTTGATCTGCCAGGCAACCCAGACTTATTGGAGCAACGTATTGGTCGTCTCGATCGCATCGGTCAGCAGGGCGATGTGCAGATCCATGTGCCTTATTACCAGAACAGTGCACAATCAGTGTTATTCAACTGGTACCAGCTGGGCATGAACGCATTTGAACAGGTGTTTGCTGCCGGTGATGCCGTCAGTGTCCAGTCGCGGGAAGCGCTGCTGGCTTGTCTGGATAATCCTCAGGACGAAAGCAAGCTAGACCAATTGATTGAAACCACGCAGCAACTCGCTCAGTCAGCACGTGCCAGTCTGCAATCCGGTCGAAACCGCCTGCTGGAACGAAATTCCTTTGACTGCGATACGGCTGAAGAGCTGATTGCCGAGCTGGAAGAGCGTAGTCGCAGTTTGGAACTCGCAGACTATATGGATGATGTGTTTGATGCCTTCGGCGTCGAACAGCAACCGCATAGCAGTGATAGTGTCATCATTGAACCCGGCAACCATATGGCCTTTGCACAGTTTCCAGCACTACCGGAAGATGGTCTGACCGCGAGCTACCAGCGTCATCGGGCGCTCGGCCGCGAAGATATGGCTTTTCTGACCTGGGAACATCCGATGGTGCTAGGGGCGATGGATCTGGTTGTGCACTCTGAGTTGGGTAACAGTGCATTTTGTACGTTGGAAACAGATGCTTTCCGCCCTGGAACGTTGTTACTTGAAGCGCTGTTTAAAGTGCAAACCATTGGTGTTATGCAGCCGTATCTGAGTCGCTTCCTGTCACAGCGTTATCTACGTGTTGTGGTCGATGAGCAAGGACGGCAACATCAGGAAACGCTACCGGACAAAGCCTTTAACAAACTGGCCGGACGTATACCACGGGCGACCGCGCAGGAGTTGATTCGCCATGCCAGACCACAAATAGAAACCTTGCTGAAGCAGGCCAGTAAGTCGGTACAAAGTAGCGGCGATGATATTAAGCAACAGGCGCTAGCAGCACTGCAGGAAACAATGCGGCTTGAACAATCCCGTCTTAAAGCCTTGGCTGAGATCAATCCTGCGATTCGCCAGTCTGAAATTGATGCACTTGAAGCGGCGGCCTTATCGTTGGTAGATACGCTACAATCAGCAGAACTGGGGCTCGATGCCATTCGGGTCGCCATTGTGACTGAACCAAGCTAGACAGGTACGGTCATTACATCAGGATAAGCGAGCTGGGAGCGCACTTTGTTGAAAAAACTTACCTTACCTATCGTCATCATTGCCTTGGCTATATTGGTATTTTTTCTGCTCAAAGTTAGCAAACCGGCCACGCCGGCCAGAGCACAGCCTGAAAAAGCCTGGCTGGTTGACACTGCCGAAGTGAAACACCAGCGACTGGCTCCTGAGGTGACAATCTATGGGCGGGTTGAAACACCACGGGATGCCAAGCTGAAAGCCGCGATAGAGGCTGATGTTACTGAGGTTAACGTGCTTGAGGGTATCATCGTCGCTGAAAACGACCTGTTGATTCAGCTTGATGCGACTGATGTACAACTGGCAGTGCAACAACGCGAAGCGGATTTGGCCGAAGTACAGGCCTCAATTAACAGTGAAACACAGCGCTATCAGCGTGATCAGGGGTTGTTGGCTAATCAGAAAGAGTTAGTAAGCCTCGCCGATAAAGCCGTACAGCGTGCTAAAAAACTAGAGTCCAGCCGACTTGCATCGCAAGCCACGTTGGATGAAGCCTTGGCTGCCTATGAGCAGCAGGTATTGGCTCTGAAGCAATTGCAGCACGATATTAATGATCATCCCTCACGTTTAGCGCAGCTCAAAGCGGCGCAGTCACGAGCACAAGCCTTACTCGAACAAAGTAAGGTGAATCTGGCCCGAAGCGAGATTCGGGCACCGTTCGATGGACGTGTTTCAGGCCTGACTGTCGCCGAGGGCGACAGGGTCCGCGTCGGTGACAGTTTGCTCACCATTTATGATTTGGATCAATTAGAAGTACGCGCCCAAATTCCTGGTCGTTATATCGCTCAAGTGCGACGTATACTCAGCCAAGAGCAAACACTGACAGCTCGTGCCTGGCTGGATGGTGAAGAAAAAATGTTGACCCTGGCGCGACTGTCAGGTGAAGTACGCCAGGACAGCGGTGGCCTCGATGGTCTGTTTCGGCTGAATGATAATCAGGAGCCGCTGCCTCTGGGTACATTTGTTGAACTACAGTTGCAGCTGGCCGAACAGGACAAAGTGATTGAACTGCCTTTCAGTGCCTTGTATGGCATGAACAGGATCTATCTTGTTGAGAACGAACATTTACGTTCCATCACCATAGAGCGTGTGGGTGAGAGGAATTCATCAGCCGGTAATTCCTTGTTAATACGCAGCGATGAGCTTGAAGCAGGTGATCTGATCGCCACCACGCAATTGCCTAACGCCATCACTGGCTTACGCGTTGAGATTGCCCGCTGATGGAAACACACCGCAGCGACATTATTGGCATTTTTGCCCAGCATCGGGTTGCTGCCAATCTGCTGATGATTATGATGCTGATTGCTGGCACCATGGCATTGAGCAAGCTCAATACCCAGTTTTTCCCCAACTTTGCGCTTGATGTGATTACCGTGCGCGTGGATTGGCGCGGTGCCAGTGCCGAAGACGTCGAAGACTCGCTCACCAGCCGTATAGAGCAGGAGCTACGCACTGTCGATTATGTCGACAAAATGACGTCGACCTCGTCTTACGGCGCCACCGTGGTCACGCTGGAGTTCGAAGAGGGCACTGACATGGGCCGCGCTTTGGATCAGGTGAAAGACAATGTGGCCCGCATCCGTAATCTGCCCTCGGACTCGGAAACGCCTGAAGTCACACTGGTTACCCGCTATGACAGTGTCGCCCGGTTACTGATTACCACAGAAGGTGATCTCGACGAATTACGCCCACTGGCACATCAGATAGAACATGAATTACTGGATAGGGGTATCTCCCGCGTCAATATCACCGGCTTACCGGAAGAAGAGATCGCGATTCAACTGAGCACCTATGAACTTGAAGCACTGGGGCTGAGTTTTAATGAGGTTGGTGACAAGGTTGGCGAGCAAAGTCAGGATTTACCGGCAGGTGAAATTGGCAATAACGAAACGGCACGGCAGTTAAGAAGTCTCGATCAGCGGCGTGATGCTTATGCCTTTAGTGAATTACCGGTCAAGACTGACTATTCCGGCAGTCTGGTAACGCTCGATGATGTTGCTACGATTCAACGTCGGGCCATGCGGGATCAGGTCAAGGTGTTTTATCAGGGCCAGCCTGCAGTCGAAATTGAGTTGCAACGAACGGAAAATGCCGATGCGCTTGCCTCAGCCAAAATCATGCAGCAGTGGTTAGATGACAATCTCAGTCAATTACCGCGGGGCGTGCAAATCAAAGTGTTTGATGCCAGTTGGCAATTGATTAAAGAACGTATCAATTTGCTGTTGACCAATGGCCTGGGTGGTTTGCTGCTGGTGCTGGGGGTGTTGTTCCTGTTTTTACATGGCCGGGTCGCCTTCTGGGTCGCCGTCGGTATTCCGGTGTCCTTTATGGCTGCCTTGTTCGTGCTTTACCTGCTTGGTGGCAGCATCAATATGATCAGCCTGTTCGGCTTGATTATGTCGCTGGGTATTATTGTCGATGATGCCATTGTGGTGGGCGAAGATGCTTTATCCCATTACCAGAGCGGCGAACGATCACTGACGGCCGCAGAGGGTGGGGCAAGACGCATGCTGGCACCGGTGATTTCGTCCTCATTAACGACGATTTCCTCCTTTCTGCCTTTAATGCTTATCAGCGGGGTGATTGGCAATATCCTGTTTGA
>JASBUF010000072.1 GCA_030148085.1 Methylophaga sp.
AAGGCGACTGACAAAAGTTTGCTAATTTTTCCTGTAAATCAGTTCAGCAATGGCAATACCCATCAATAACCAGAAGCTGCCAACCAGAAACCCCGCAGCAACATCGCTGGCATAGTGCACGCTCAAAATCATCCGGCTGAAGCCAATAAGAAGAATTAAGGCAGCTGTCCAAAAAACAAGCTCAAATCGCTGACGCCCCGTGTTTAATTCTCTGCTGATGACGTAAGCCATGAATCCGTACACAGCGAGTGCACTGGTGGCATGTCCGCTTGGGAATGACGGTGTGATTTCAACTAACTCTGTAACCGACTCTGGTCGCTGACGCTGCAACAAGAATTTACCGCTGTATGTCATCAGCTGTGAGCCAAGGAATGTAAGCCAGAGCGGCGCAATAAAACTGATCTGCCGATGTGCCAATAAAACACCTGTGGATACAACTGCTACAGCTAACAGCGCCGGTGAACCAGCCAGATCCGTTATCCAGACAAACACGGTCAGAGTCTCATCCGTTCGCAGCAGCCCCAGTTGTTGATTAAGCCAGTGATCAATCCGGATTAACTCTTCGGCTTCCAGCAATTCCTCCACCAGACCGCCAAACAATGACAAGAGGTAAAGCATCGCTAGCACAATAAGTGTTAATAACAGGCCGGAGAAATACCGTGTTGTCAGTCTTGCCTGAAGCCAGCGACTGGTTTTCGGGTAGCGTTTTCTGGACCACGACCAGAGACCGGCAACATCTTCTCTTTGCTTAGCCCACCCCATCCAGACGAGAGAGCGCTGATATATAGCAGAGACTATTTCCACTACCCACCAGCTGCAAAGCCACATCAAGATGATCAATAAAATCAGCGCTATCAATGGTGTATATGATGAGAGCATAAGAATCTCCATACCCGGTCTCGCTCCATTTATTGAGTCTGTCCACTCGAGTCAAATCGCCGTTTCATCTTGAACCGTGACAAGCAAAGTAACACAGACAGAGATGTTGTCACCTGTTGTGACAGCGCAATGAAAACCCTTTTGAAGCAAAGAGGATTTTTATCTTTTATAAACCACAGCAAAGGCCTAGTTGAGTACCAATTCATCTTGGCCCTGAAATGGAGGTCTTTTTATGCATGTCACTTCAAAAACAGCAGAAAAAGCTATCAATGGCGCGCTGGATAAAGCCGAATCAACCGAGACCCGCATGTGTATTGCCATCGTCGATTCCGGCGGAGCGCTGAAAGCGTTCTACCGTATGGATGACGCCTGGGTCGGTAGTATTGATATTGCCATAAAAAAGGCGCAAACGGCCCTGTATTTCGGCATGCCCAGCGGTGAAATCGGGCAGTTGTCCCAGCCGGGCCAGCCTCTCTATGGCATAGAGCACTCTAACAATGGGCTGATTACCTTCCCTGGCGGCGTCCCGATTGTCGATAAGGATGGCTATATGTCCGGTGCCATTGGTGTCAGCGGCAGCTCAGTTGAAAATGACAACCTGGTGGCAAGAGCCGGAGTCGAAACCATCGGCGTTTGTGATTTGCCGGATCACCCGTGGAGAACCTGAGGCAGGTCATCTGCCTGACATACAATTAGGCAATAAGATTAAAAAAGCTGCTATCCAGTATCTATGCCTTAGCTCAGCAGGACGGATAGCAGCTTTAATTTAATCGAAGCGTTTCAGGCAAGCGCTAAAAATCAAACAGTTCACCCAGAATCGAGCTCTTTTTCTTTTTGTGGTAGCCCTGCTCGCCGGCATACCTGGATTGTTCCTGATAGTCATTCCTCGACTGGGGCTGGCTCGGGCCACTACGCTCAATGATTTTATCCAGTTCACCCCGGTCGAGCCAGACACCGCGACACTGCGGGCAGTAATCTATTTCTATTCCCTGACGATCGGTCATAACCAGGTTTTCATTCACACAAATCGGACACTTCATATCAACTCCATATCGAACTATTGGCCACGCTTATCAGACATTCACTGGAACAAAGGAATGACGTCTGAGCGTGACTAAGACAATAGATAAGGGTCTTAGGAAGTTAAGGACATCAAATTGGCTTCTCACGAAGCATTTTTAACATGAGTTTGTAGACATTATCACGACGATGATTAAATCGAAATTCAGTCTCTTTCAGATGCAGGTAAAACATCTCTTTTCTGATGCCCTTCATCTTACTCAATCTGAGCTTGGCATAAGCCCAAAACGATTCAATACCATTGATGTGAGACTTGTCATTAGCAAACTCATTGCTCCCATGCTCAACACGATAATGTTTGGCATAGCCCATGTCGACAAGGCCATGGTAACCGCGCCAACCATCAGAGTGAATAACACTGTCCAAACTCACTTTACCGCGTATTACACGCTGCAGAGTGCGTTTCCTGGCATCAGGAACGATTTCAGTGTAGACCCAACCATTCCTCTTAAACAGTCCAAAGACGATGGTTTTACTTCCCGCACCACGACCACGCTTACCGCGAATACGCTTTGGTCCAAAGTAAGACTCATCAACTTCTATCTGCCCAGCAAGCTGAGCGTGTTTTTCACATTCTTCAGCCAGTCGGATGCGAAATTTGATAAAAATAGTGTTGATGGAACGGACAGAAACCCCGGTCAATCTGGCGGTATCAGAGGCGGAAAAGTCGAGAGAAAAATAGCGGATAATCTGCCTAAATTTCTTCTCTGCGATTCGGGAACGCTTGTAGTACCTGTTTTTATTAACCATTTCAGAAGTTTAGCACCTATCAAAAGATGCTTAACTTCCTAAGACCCT
>JASBUF010000077.1 GCA_030148085.1 Methylophaga sp.
ACGAATTGCGCTAACGCCAGCGCGATGCTAATCGGTTCCATGAGTCACCTCGGTGTAGATAAATTTCTGCAGTAAGAACAACCGACGCATCCAGCCCATGATGAAGCGTTCCTGTGATGGGTTTTCGACTGCGAGGTCGTGGTAGAAGTCAGCCCGGTAAGCCAGGCTTAAAGTGAGTTTGTTATCGATGTAGTCCCGGTTGTCAGCAAAGCGCTTGAGCGCGCCCATTGTTTCCGGACCGAGAATGCCGTCAACACTGACGCGGTAGGCATTCTGCAAAAACTTGATGGCGGTTTTGGGACGGTGATTGATAACCGAATCGAACAGAAAACAGGCTATTGCCGCTGGCAATCTATCGCAGCCATAAGCTAACCAGTAATCCCGGTAATACAGCGCGATAGCGCCGTCTATGGTCAGCTTTCTGATATTGAGGTGCGGATATTGACGTTTGCTGATGCCGTAGTTGGTCTCGCCGCCGGCATCATCAGGGTCATCGACATAGCCACCTTCAATCATCAGCACATGATTGACGGCCTTGAGAAAGAGTTCTGGGTATTCAATGTTTGCGTCCATGGGGCCATGATGCGGATAGACACAAACAAAAACGCCCTGAACAGGTTCAGGGCGCTGGGGTGTAACTACAATTTAGTTAAACACGGATTCTAGTGATAAGCAATTAGGTGCTTATTGGATTTGATCTTTTAGCTGACATTGTTCAATCCAACCATTTGTCATTGCATGCATATCTACTTTGTCAAAATTGTGCCCAGTCAGATCTTCAAACCTTTCAGCCGCCATGCGATAACTAGTGTCAACCCAGTTACTACGTGCTTCATACTGCTCATCGCTTAATGTGCTGATTCTGCCGAAGATACGATTTGCAGCCAAACTGACCATGCCCTGAGCGGTAAAAGCATCACACCAAGGCTGGAAGAGTGAATCATCAGCCATAGCCGAAGATGACATCAATAGCAGAGATATAGATAAAGCTAATTTTTTCATCACATTTCCTTTGTTAGCAACTGATACAACCCGTACAACTTATCACGTTGTTGTGGTTGTAATGGTTGTTAGATTAAAGCGTAGGTATACACACCCTTCGTTTTTTCT
The DNA here is from genome assembly GCA_030148085.1 of Methylophaga sp. Taxonomy (GTDB): domain Bacteria; phylum Pseudomonadota; class Gammaproteobacteria; order Nitrosococcales; family Methylophagaceae; genus Methylophaga. Next base: position 1,111 of record JASBUF010000077.1, read on the forward strand.
GATTGCCAGTGTATGCCATCAAAGCGATTCAGGCGATCACGGGCCGTCTTGTCATCTTTCTTATGGCCACAGGCTTTGAGCAGCTCGGTCTTGTTCAATGCGCCACGCTCCTTGAGCACCGTTTTGACCTTATCAATAAAGTCTTTGTCATCGTCATTGAGCTTAACTTCGTCAATATCCAGTTCTGCCAGGAAGAGGTTTTGCGTATTCAGCGTTAAGGCGATATCGGTTATCGCGGCACGCTCTTTTTTGACTTCCAGCAACCAGCGAATTTCACCGTCTGGTGAATCGGCTTTAATCAGGCGATACATATTATCAATGCTGTTACGCAGGTTGTTGGATCCCTGGTAGTTGCTGCCGTTCTTGGTGGAGTGATGCAGCAAGACGATGGTCGCGCCGGCATCGCGGATATTTTTGAGTTTGTTGCCGACACGCATAGCGGCCAGGTCATTGTTGACGTCAGCAAAGTCCCGGATGCTGTCCAGCAGCACCAGGGTATTGCGATAGGCATCACCAAAGGCTCTCTTCTCCAGCTCGTCCAGCAAGTCCATTGGCTCACCCTCGATCTTGCTGCGGTGACAATAGGTCAGGCCCTGACAGACATCCAGCAGCTTGTGCTCGATGCCGCGTTCTTTCAGCACGCTGATAGGGTTATCAACGTCGATATAGAGCACCTTCATCGCGCCTTGTGGCGCGCCGCTGTTATGCTCGGTGGCGTATTTGGCCAGCCCGAACAGCAGCCAGCTTTTGCCCATACCGCCATCGGCATAAATCATGGTGATCTGTTTTTTTGGCAGAAACTGGGGATATAAAAACTCCACATTTTCATTGAAGTCATCGGTGGTTAACGGGTTTAAAAAGTCGAACATTAGAAGGGTCCTGTGATTAGGTTCGTTGTGAAAATTTAAACTTCTACCCAGACCGGCTTGGTGTCTTTGATTTCTACGTATGCCTTTGCCTCTAAGACAAAGAAACGTTCACCTGTCTTCTGAGCGAGCCTGAGCGCCTCAGACTCTGCCTCTTTTTCGTCTGTATGAATGCCTTTCGGCGGATGAAGCAGCATGTGAACAGGAATGCCAGGTGAGGACTCAGCATTAGCAACCAGGTAAAACTTTTCGTACTCTTGATCGAACATTAGAAGAGGTCCTGTTGTTTGTCTTTATCCAGTTGACGCTGCTTGGCCTGACGCTTGTACACAGCGCGCTCAGTAATGTTTTGCGTGCGTGCGACTTCGGCTTTGGTATAGCCCTGTTCCAGCAGGCGGTTGGTTTCCAGCACTTCGATGTGATTGAACCGGGCCTGCAGTCTGGGTATGGCGATCTTTTCGTTACGGAAGGTGTGCACGAAGTCTTTGTATTGTTCCGGGGTGAGAACCCGCTTGAGATCGCCCTGACCCGGCACCCGAATCGTTATGCCGCCAAAGTGTTTGACCAGGCATAACAGGCCATCGATGCCGATCACGTCGGCGATCTCTCTGGCTACGGGTGGCAGATAGTCGGGCATATTCACTGGCTGGGCACCATGCTCAGGACGTCTTTGATCGTCGGCCATCGCTTGTTGTGCTCTGCCGTATCAATAAACGCACGGCGCAGGCGGGCCGCACCACGGAAATGGTTGTCTTTCTGCCACTGGCGCTTGGGCCAGAGTTCTATCAGGAAACGTTCCACCACCATCGGCATAGTGTCTGCAGCCGGTACACTCTCCAGCCCCATCAGCATCAGCTCTGACAGCGCACCGCAAACCGTGCGGGTAAACCATTCATCAACGCCTTCAGGTGATGGGTAGCTTTTCAGCATGTCGATGATTTGAGAGGTCTTTGACTGGCTTTTAACCGGCATTTGACCGCCGCTTAAAGCAGGCAGGCTTGGTTCTTTTGTGTCAGCGGGGAGTGTTTCCAGCACGCGTTTCAGGTAGTTGTGATTGCTGAGCGGCTTGAATGCGCCCTGATCCTGCTTCTGGCGCATGGCCTGGACGGTTTCATTCATGGCCGCTGCCAGGCGGTTACGTTCCGGCGTGAGGGTGATCACTTCTTTGGCCAGCTTGAGCGCCCGATCACTGGCCAGATCCCGCTTACCACTGCGGAACAGGCCGAGATAAATCACCAGGGACTTGCTGATATCAGCGTAGTCGACCAACAGGCCAAGCAGCTCTGTGGTGCATTCATCCTGCGCCATTTGTTCGATAGAAATACGGCTGTGGCAGCACGGACATCTATTCAGCTGCATTTTCAAAGTCCACTTTTTCGTATAAGTGATCGGCAATCGCGCTCAGCAGCGGGACATTACGACGCCAGTTGCCGGCGTTGGGACGACCTGCAATAAGCTGCTCGACGTAGGTTTCATTGAGGTTCATGGCATCCAGCAGATGCTCGACCGTTTGCAGCAGACGACGCTTCTTCTGTTCCTTGTAGAGCGCAGCAATGATGGCTTCGAAGTGCTCGCGCTTGTGTACCCATTCCAGGCGTTCGACGCCTGGGCGGCCTGTGCCGGCCTGACCGCTACCGCCAGTCATGTGCCAGGCGATGGTTTCAGCGTATTCCCAGCTCAAGTCCATATCCGCCAGCATGGCTTCGATCTTTCTCATGTAACCATTGCGATCGATGTTTGCCGGCACACGGCCTGCACGTTTCGGCGGCTTGATGGCTTTAGCGTCACGTAGCAGCTTGACGAGGTATTGCAGCTCTTTGTCAGTCATCTTGCTGCAGCTGCGTTTGCCAGTGTGCTGTTCCTGCCAGTCGCGGCGGCTGTCTTCGTCTTTGAACAGACGGCCAGCACCGATGTGGATGAGCTGAATAAACTTTTGTCTGTTGCTCATAGTTCACCCACGATTTGCAGGTAGCGCGCAACAAACATCATGAATGCGGTATGCGAGGAGACTGGCTCAATAGGTTTTGTCAGTGGCTCGATATCTCTGATTAACATCCATTCATCATCGTGCGATGCCATCAGATCACGCTGCTCAGTGGCCAATAGGACCAGGTCTGCGTGCTTGACTTCCTCCGGCAATTCAGCTTCTAAGCCAAAACGTCCAAGGACCGCCTTCTCAACACGCTTCTCTATCGCGCGATAGTCTGGAAGTAGATTCTTCAGCGGTCTTGCCACATCACCAATGAAAGCTTCAGCAGCATCATGCAGCAAACCGTGCAGCGCCATTTCTGGCGGTACGATCTCAGACACATAAACCGAGTGCTGTGCGACGCTGTAAAACTGCTTGGTATGGCCCGCGAACCGGCAAATATTCGATAAGCCATGAGCCACAACATAAATGTCGAACTCAGACTCTTCAGGACACATAAAATCGAAATATTCACCACTGATAGTGAGAATGTCCGGACGCATCTCGATAATTTCTTTTGCCATTTCAGCCATGTCTTTCTCCTGGGTTTTCTACTGCCTTAACCCCAATGAAGGGGCTAAGTGACCCGTGTCGTGGGTCAGTCGGCGTTGCCCGGTGGGGAAAGGCAATAAAACCACCGTCTCGGCTGCAGTCTGTTAGTTTCGTGCTGGCACCACCTGTCTGCTGACGCGCCGTTGGTTAAGCGGCTATTGGTTGTATGTCGATGACGCGATAATTCATCTGACGCTGCTCTCCATCACGTAGATCCATGATTGTTGGGCGCTCTCCAACCTTTACGTTTGAGACAAGCTTTCCCTTCCAGATACCGGCTTGGAATGGCCTTACATCAACAACGACGCCATTCTCATCAATATCCCATTCCAGGAAGTCCTGACCTCTGTCTTCGAAAGTAATCGTTTCCATAACGGGCCTCACAAAGCAGCCATATCGAGAGCCAGATTCTGGAACTTGCTCTCGGTGGTCGGGCGGTAATAGAAACGGACATAGGCACTGGAGCCGGTGATTTGCATGGAGTCTTTCAGCGCCTCCATGGCTTGCTTCCATTTGTGATCATCAATCTCCAGCCGCAGCAGGCCGAGAATTCTGCCGGCGCTCAGTTGGCCTTCGGTATTGGTTTTGAAGGCGTGGTCGACCAGGGCTTTAATGTTGTCGTTGCTGCCTTCGGACCATTCCAGAATGCATTCATCGATCAGGGCCTTGGCGGCTTCAGCTCGTTCATCGAAGTGCAGCAGCTCAGCCATCTGGATACGGATCTGGCGTTTGCCGTCAAAGCTGGTCAGGCTGATGTTGCCTTTCTTGCCACCAAGCTTGGCGTCATATTTCTCTGCGACCAGTTCCACGAAGGCGTAAACGTCATTCATAGCTTGGGTCTTGAAGCTGACCATCTGCTCACGCAGCTGCTCGGCCTTACCGAACAGCTCGTCAATCAGGTCATCACGATCCAGATCGATCTGCTTGATTTTGCTGATTGGTACCAGGTGTCCCTGGGCATTGAGCTTGTGGTTTTCTGTGTTCATAGCTGTGTTCATTACTTGCTCCTGTTTAAGCCACAACTTTCCACTGCACCTGGCAACCGTTGACCTCTGTGGCGTAGGTTTCCAGATTGCGTAGGCCAGTTTTAATGCGGGTTTTAGTTCCGCCTTTCAGGCCGCCAGGTGAATTGTTGTAGCCGATGATGGTGATAGTCGGTTTGCGAGCCTCACCGATATTGATGTCGGTAATGGTGAGGCCGCGACGTGCCAGCTCTGCCAGGCAGTGACGGACGTCTTCCACTTTTTTGCTGATGATGTCGTTACCCAGATTTCTGCTCATGGTTAGGCTCCAATCTTGCTGTGTTCACAGCCGCCACGACAGGCACGGTAAAGCTGGATCCGTGTTGGGTTGGTGGCTGCATACGGACGGCCCTGGTATTCAATACACTGGTCGCTGGGGATAGCCCCAACGACCGGGCATTGCACACTGCCGGACATAAACTTGCCTTCAACCAGGGCCTGCAGGCGGTCAGTTCTGCCTGGGTATTTCCCTTTGATGACCTGGTTGATCACTGTGGGTGATGGGAAGCCGTCGTTCTGTCTGAGAACAGCGGCCACCTTGGCTTGTGAGGTTTTCTCACATTCGGTTTTTAAGACTTGTTTCCAGTCGCTCATTTGCCCTCATCCTTTTCTTTCTGGATACGGTCATAGATTTCTTCGCGGTGGACCGATACGTGTTTTGGTGCCTCAACACCGATGCGTACTTGGTTGCCATGCGTGCCAAGGACAGTCACATTCACGTCGTCACCGATAATCAGGGCTTCGCCCACACGTCTGGTTAGAATCAGCATTACTCACCTTCCTTTGGCCACATGACCTTGTTTAAATTGGGATCAAAAACCTGCTTAATGCGCTGGACAATGGGCGGTTTCGGTCCAGTGTTACTGCCCGGCATCAGCCGGTACCGGGCCAGTCCACCGCCGTTGCTAGCCGGGCTGACTTCTTTCAGATAACCAGCTTTGTGCAAGTGGCCGATGTAGTCCTTGGCGGTGTTCGGCTCGATCTGTGTCTCTTCGGTGGAGGCGGTGTTGACCAGGTCCTGCCAGCTGAAGTCATTGAGGATCCGGATGGAGCGCCACATCTGCTCACGGCTTGCGCCGCCGTTGACGTGCTCGCCTTTACGGTTGACCCGGGGCGCGTGCACACCGATATCGCGTATCAGCTGCCAGCTGATACTGCCGTCCGATCTTTTGGATTCACGCTCCAGGTAACCCGCCGCTTCCAGGCCGATCACATAGGTTCTGGCTGTGCGACGGTTCACTTCCGCCAGCTGAGCGTGGTCACTGGTATGGGCCTCGATATCGAGTAAGGTGAAGACCTTCAGTTCGCGTATCGCTTGCCAGCAGGCATCTCTGCCTGTCAGCTTGCCGCTGGCCCTGGTGATGTGTACTGGCCTCTTCATTACACCTTCCTCCTTGGCGCGTTGCCGGTGTAAAGAGGACGGTTGCCCCAGAGCTTGGCATCGATTTCATCGGTGCCTTCTGAGTAGGCGGCTTGTTGTACCTGGTTGAGGTTGACGCAGATACGGCGAGCCACGCCCATGCTTTCACGCTGGATGCGTTCCAGCAGGTCATCAGCGATGGTGATGTCGGGGCAGTAAAGTCTGGCCAGCTGTCGGGTGTCTTCCAGATCGGCAGGTTGAGCGCCTTGCCATGCCAGCATGCGGTTGTGAAAGCGTTCCCACTTGAGCAGCTTGGTGTCGATGTTTTCTTCACCGATCATCAATATCGGGGCACCTGAGCCTTCGTAGATATCACGAATCACTTCGACGGCTTTCTTTTCGACGATGTGGTCCATTTCATCAATGATGAGTGGCAGGCCGCTCAGTGCCAGCTGCTGACTGATTTGCTCGACCATGTCAGCACTGGTCTTGGCTGGCTCGATGCCCATTTCTTTGAGGATGGCGCCGAGCAGCGATTTCTTCGTCCAGATGCTTTTGCACTCGACGTAATAAGCGCGGTATTTGTTGGCAGCATAAGCTGCAGCAAAGGATTTACCCCAGCCACTTGGCCCGAAGAAAGTGACCATGCCTGGAAGGTGTGCCGGGCGATTCATCGCCTGTTCCAGCAACCGTGTGCAGAGCATGACATTTTGCAGCGGTGCCGTGATGACAGAGGATTCCACCCTGTCACCCAATTTGACCACGTTTGGATTTGTTGTCATTATTTACCTCATCACGTTTTACTTACCCGCCTGCCAGCGGGTTTGTTTTTTTTATGCCTCGACACTCTCATCGAAGCTCTCAAAATCAGCGGTGAAGTCCTGCATAAAGCGGAACTCATCGCCTTTCTGGTACATCGCCCAGAATTTCTGATCGGACGCTGGGATTACCTCGCCCGCCTTTAATCTTTTGTCTAAATTTTTCCAGCGCCTGAAGTTGGCATAAGGATCGCCATCGCTAACGCCCACCGGTTTCACCCGGGGTTGCTTAAACTCTTTCTGCTGCCACTCGACAAGATCACGTCGCTGCTCAGGCGTCAGCTCGGGTTGTGGGACATGCCGCCCCAGTTGAGGAGCCGGACGCAGCGGTCTGACCACTTTCGGATTCGCTGTTTCAGGCTGCGGCTGCAGCGGCAGACGCTGAGCCACTTCCATGGCATCCATCGCGACTTCGGCTTTGGCGGCCAGCTTGGTGGCCTTAATAAAGCGGGTGCGGTGCTTGTTGAAGCTGCGAGCCGCTTCGGTATCACCAAAGCCGGTGGCTTCAATACAGATCGCTTCACCGATATAGCGGTTGTCTAAGGTGTAGGCATAGACGATTTCATGCAGGGCCTGCGGGTCAAAGCGGACGGTAATCTTCTGGCCAGCGAAGTCGAGCAGGCTCGGTGCGTGATAGCGGTTTTTGCCCTGACCTGTAGCGGAGCCAGCATCGAGTGAGAAGGTGCCGTCTTTCTGGACCTTGATAGCTTCAGCCATGAGCAGCCACATGCGGCGCTGTTCCTGGTTGGCTGTTCTGATAACAGCGGATTGATAGCTTTCCGTGAAGGCTTCATCGAAGCTTTTCATGCCCTGGCATATTTCAGTACGGCGGCCCGGCTTGGCATTCCAGGCAAGGATTTCCTGCTCCAGCACGGCGAGGAAGGTTTCGACCGGTACCGCTTTTTTGGCGTAGTTTTCCGGCTTGGCTTGAGTGTTCGGACCGGTATAGGCACCTTCAAATTTAGGGTGCTTGTCCAGGTACTCACCCAGGCCGCCGACACCAAAAGCACGTTCGACTGGTTTCGCCTGGCCGTGACCTTTACCGGCCAGCACTGATGTCCAGTGCACTTTGATGCCGAGTGTCGGGAACAGGCCGAGTGGATCGTCTTCTTTGACGGTGAAGCGGTAACGATTTTTAACGCCACCGGTCATCCATTTGTTGGCTGCAGCGCGGGTGTTATCGATGGTGACGTGTTCGGGGATCCCGAATTGGTCAACCACATCGCCGAAGCTGGCGCGGATGGTGTCGGTGTTTTCTGATTCATCAACGCGATAAGCGAGAATCTTGCGGCTGTAGACGTCCTGCCAGAACCACGTTTTCATACGGGTGATATCGCCATTTGGCATCCGTACAAAAACGTTGTGCTGGTAGCCGTCGCCGTTAATCCACTCAAGTGCATGCAGCTCTTGAACCGTGCGCTGCTGAGCTGGGAATAACTTGATCAGACCGGCTTCACCCTCACGCAGATAGACTCGCGTGGCCAGTGGAATGGCTTTGATTCTGCGTTCCAGCGTCTTCTTGCTGGGGATCTTCCAGCCGTGTTCTGCAGCTGCTCGCTGCAGGCGGTAGTAACAGGCTTCGAATTCTGGTTGTTCCAGGCGTAGATAGTCGGCCTTGTAGAACTCCCAGGCTTCATCATCCATGTCTGCAGTGACAGTTCGGCCAACAAAGCCCGGTACCAGAGCTGCTAACCAGTCCTGTCGGGCATAGAATTTGACGCCTTTTTTGCTCTTGGTACCGTGGTACCAACCATGCATAGTGCGTTCGCTGATGTCGTTTTGATCAGCAACCAGGGCAAAGGCGTTTTTGAGTGTGGCACCGCTGTTTTCATTGAGCGCCATGACCTGCAGGAGCAGGTTCAGCTTGTGCTTTGCCACGTCCTTTTGCTTTTGTGGCTTGCTGTCATAGTGCTGCCACAGCGCCTGGGCGTCATAGCTGAACTCGGCATTGTCCGAGCTGCTCTTGGCAGGTGCCGGCATGTGCTGTTTGATCAACGCCGCCTGGGTTTCTACCGGCAGGCTGGAGAGATGGTATTCCAGACCACCGCCACGGCCATTTCTTGGTCTGGATTTCCATCCTTCTTTATTAGCTTTTATTGTGATGTTTCTTACATTCTTGGGCATACCATTCATGCCTGCCAGTTCTGATGTAGCGAACCATTCCTTGTTCTGTTCAGTCATCTTCGTCTCCCTCAAAATCAAGACCTGGTTGACTCTGAGCTATGACGTTTTCTCGGTGAAAAGCCACACCAGCTAAGAGACGAGTCAGAGCAGATGTGACGATGTCTACTGATTCGCCTTCTCTATAGAACTTGATCAGCAAACTCATCGCATCTGCAGATAGCTGCTGTAGTTCAGCCATGCCAAGTTCATCGGCTTTTTTACCAGTGGGTATTTCAATCATGAGCTTATGGCTTCGATAGCCCATGTACTGAGTGACATAATCCATGCCGCATATAAGCTCATAGGCCGGGATAAAACTGACCGGCATATCTCCTGTTGATAGCCACTTGTATAAGCGGTCTTCACTGATCGCCATAAGCTCGGCAATAGCAGGAACGGTCAGGCGCTTGAACTGCCTGGCGTACTCTTTATTGAGGCGCAGCGCGTCTTTCATGTTGTTCGGCTGGATGCGTTTCCAAGCCGCTTTACTTTTTGGAATTCTCATCACAACACCACTTCCAAATTTATTGATTGTTGAGGCTGTGCAGCTCGGGATAGGCTGTTTCTGCGTCTTAACCAAAGGGGAGATAACAACGTGATAACAACCAGACCAGCACCAGTCAGTGCCGCGTATTTGCATGGGCAGAATGATGGATTCATCATCATTTCATCGACCATGCTCTTATCCGAGCTGTCAGCCTTTTTAAAAGCACTGAAAGTCGACAAATCGGACATCCGTGAACCGGACAATTCAGAGGAACTTCCACAACTCGCTGAGATTGTTGCTTGGCAAGTTGTTGAAAACGTATTGCCGCCCTCATCCTCGACGCTTTGTAAGCAGCTTGGCGATCTGGATCAGCAAAGCCAGGAGAAACTGGCATTCCGTGTTTATCAACTAAAACGTCTGATTGAGACGATGAAGCGCACTCATCCAGCGGATACTTATCTAGTGCCACCGAACTGGAATCGCCGTTGGTTTGAGCTTCTTTGTGGGCGAGTTCTTTTCGCGGATGTAAGTGCTCTTGATGCGGATAGTTATCAGCCATGATCAAGCGCTCTCAGCTAGTCCGGCTTCAGCAAGACGAGCTTTTGCTTCTGCAAGTTTTGACTCGCGCTTCGCTCGTGCGTCCTCTTGATATCGGGGAATGTCGGGGAATACCTCAGAAACATCCTTACCAATCAAAACTGCGAGAGCTTTTGCAACCGCCTTACTTTCTGCTCGTCTGGAGGCCACATTCATTAAGTGGCTTGCCGAACACCCGATTGCATTTGCACAAATTGGCCAGTTCAAATCTTTGGCCTTTAGTGCCTCGTGTATTTCTGAGTAGTTCATAAGATATAATCTTCTATTAACAAAACAGATTCCAAAACTGTTACCGGACATATGTGTCTGTCTATTTGCAAATATAAGACACATCTGTCCATCAATCAAGGTTTTTTTATGAACGATATGGACACTTCTGTCTGTACACGCTTATCTGATGAGTTATCCAGGCTGAAAAAAACTCACAGTTACGTAGCAGATGTCTGCAATGTCTCTACGAAAACTGTTGGTAGATGGTGCAAAAATGTCCCTATTCCAGCGGACAAGCTGGAGCTTCTAGCACCGCATGGTGTTGATGTCTTATTCGTTATCTATGGAGTGAGATTTACTTCACTTGAGCGGTTCGCCGATCAGTTAGGTGAGGGCGCAAGTCTGGATGACTTGATTTCTGAGTTTTACAAAGATGTAAAGATTTTTCGATCCAAGTTGCCAAATTCATCCGGTCTAAAAAAAGAAGATTCAAACCAAAAAAAATCAGACACTTACACCAACTTGGATCAGAAATCTCAAACTTCGATCTCTGATCCAAGTTCAGCTACCGAACATGGATCCCTTTCTCAATCAAGAATGGGATCAGACATCAAGGATTATTCAGCAGGCTCTGGGAGCACTATGGAAGCATTCGCCCACATCCCCCTGTTCGATGTAAAGGCATCGGCTGGTAACGGCTCTGTCATTCATGAGGAAGAGGAAACCGATTCGCTGATGTTTAAAAGGGAGTGGATTTATAACGAGCTCCACAGTAGCCCAGCGAACTTGTATCTGATTTATGTAGAAGGTGAGAGCATGGAGCCGTCATTGCGTCCAGGCGACGTAATACTAGTAGATCACACTGACAATATCGCCAAGCGTGATGGAATCTATGTAATAAGGATGGGTGAGTCGTTGCTGGTGAAGCGGCTGCAGCGTCTACCGAATCATCGTTTAAAGGTTACAAGCGACAATCCTGCATATGAGCCTTTTGAGATATCCCTGGATTTCGATTTGCAGAACGAACTTTCAATTATTGGCAGAGTTGTATGGAGTGGACGTCGGCATTAATCACAGATCGTGATTCATGTGACCTGTGCTTCAATAATTGTAAAAAGATCGTAATTCTAAATTCGTTCTTAAATGGAGCTTAATGAAACTGTAAATAGAATTTAATCGTCCCGTAATTCATTCCATTCCTGCAACAGTTCCATTTCCCTGATTTTCATTCTTCCAAGCTCAATTAAAATCGAATCTGCTCTGCTCAGTCCTGCATGGCCAGATGATTCTGCAGCGATATCATGAGCGGATTTATTATCAAAGCCATCCGAGCGCCTCAACGCAACTGCATAACGGCTCAAAGCCGATTTTGTAGCGTGATAGCCCTGCTCCAGGAGCCACTCCAGTAACTCACTCTGATTACCATAACTCGAAACTCTAAGCCGTTTATTTACTTCCTGCTGAATATCTTCTGGTAATTTGTTAAAAAACGTTGCTCTAGCCATACGATACCTTTAATTCCATTTAAAACCATCATATCCCATTTGTTAATTAAAAACCAAATCCCAGTTATCTTCGGAATATCCCGGATTATCCCGCTTAAAACAATGACCGCTTCCTATACGTAATCCATCTGTCCTCATTCAATCCTTAAGCTACTCTCAGCATGACACTTAATTGAACTGCTCAAAAAATCACCAGCTATGAGCCCGTATCCCCTACCATTGCGGGCGTTGCATCTGACCGGTTGCCTGATTATGCTTGAACTGTCCGGCAACAATTGTCG